>JBKCUA010000012.1:0-22077 GCA_046318675.1 Holosporales bacterium | reverse complement strand
GGGCACTTCTATTAACCCATTTATAGGGATGAGTGGCTAGAAAGGGCTAGGCGAGCAAACGTAAGCGTACTCAAACGTACGTGCGGATTGCGAGCATAGACCTGACGACGCCAATCGCCCTAGAAATGAGGTTAATAGAGGTGCCCTATCCTGTAATCGGCTGATAAACCCCCTGCAACCGATGCCGCTTACGCCCGAAGCCCTTATGCTTTTCCCATGCAAAACCAGTACGCTGTAAATTCTCCCTTACCCACCCGGCGGCGGTAAAAGTGCCAAAGGTGGTATGACCGGGCACGGACAGGCAGGCTGCGGCCTCGAACAGTTCAATACTCCACATCGCCGGGTTTTTTGCCGGGGCAAAACCATCAAAAAACCACGCATCCACCAACACCCCGGATAGCTTCGCCAATGAGGTTGCCGCATCCCCGGGTAAAACTTCTACAGCGCATGAAGCAAACGCCTGCAACGCCTCCGGCCAAGTGGCGCGAACGGCGATTAATTCTTCTGTTGTTAGCGGATAGAGTTCGGTGGAGATAAACCGCAACCGCGCCCCAAAGGAAGCCATGCGCGCAAACAACGCGTGTGCGGCGGCGGCATTGAGTCCCGTACCAAAACCGGTCTCGGCAATGGTAAACACCCCATTTGGCGGCAGGGCAGCAAAGCGCTGGGCGAGGTTGTTAGCCTCTAAAAACACGCAGGTAGTTTCCTCAAGGCCGTGCTCAGGATTGTAATATATATCGTCAAAAAGAATACTGCGAAGGGTCACGGGTGAAAGTTGGCACACATGGAAAAACGCTGGCTATAAAAAAAAATTGTGCTATATTTGACCAAAAGGTGATTTATGCGCCGATGGCTGTTCCTTTTGTTGCTTGCTGGGCTTTGCCCAACGGCGGTTCAGGCCGGGGGCATGATTGTCTATCAACGCGATGCCCCACCCCAACAACAGCAACAGCAACAGCAACAACGCCCCTACCCGCAACCATATCCCCGGCAAGCTATTCAGCAGCAACCCCTCCAAGCCACCACGGCACCGCCCCCCAGTAACGAATACAGGGGGTATAATAACCGAACGATGGAAAATGCTTTCTTTGCCTGTCGTTATGAGGCGGTTCGTGCCATGCCACCGGGCGAAACAGGCAGAGATCCGATCCGCAAGGTGTATATCCGCCAATCCGTCATGGATGCCTGCATGAACCGGGAAGGTTTTTTCCGAAAAAGCCGTGCGCCACTTCTGGATTTATCAATGATGAGCTTCAACGATTGGTGGTACGGTTGGTAGTGGGGGGTTTTGATTTTGACTCATATTGGCGCAAAGCGCGCTGAATTGCGTTCTGTGTTAAAATATTTATTTTAATGGCTACTGCCCATGAATCGGTGACGCTGCCAGTGTTTTGATCAAGATAATCCCTCTTATTAGAAATAAGGCCAACAAGGGCAAATTGATTGTACCCTGGATGGTATACAAACACCGGCCCGCCAGAAGTGCCGCGTTCGGTGAAGGCGCGGTGCTCAAACTGATTACCCACGGCCATTGTTTCGCGGCGGCCATCAGTATTAATATAACTTACTTTTTCAGGAGGAGTATTACGGTAAACACTGCTGGTGGCAACGGTAAGCAAACCCCGATTGACCCCTTCACTGGAATCGGTAGGATACCCTGCCGCCACCACGGCAAGAGGCATTCCGCCACCTTCAAAATGCCGTTCGTCCACCACGCCCACGGGCACAAAGCGTTCTTTCGACGCATCGGGAAATGGGCTTTTCTCAAGAATGACAAAGCCAAAATCGGTATTGAGATCAAGTTTGCCGGTAATAGGTTGGAGCAACAGGGTCTTTTTCGCCTTAAACCGCCCCAATGGAGCCATGCCAGCATTGCGACCCGGCACAAATGTTATGTTGGTGAGGTAGCCGCGCCCTTCCTCATATAAACAATGCGCCGCCGTCAGCACCACATGGGGCGAGAGCATCGTCCCAGTACACGTCATGTTAACATTGTCACTGAGCGGGAACTCTAAATATCCCACATAACGCCAAGGAAAGGCCATGGTATCACTAATAATGCCGCCACCGCCCCTTGTGGGGGTATAGCTCAGCTCAATGAGTTGGCGCAACTGGGGGTCCAGTAACCGCAAAACATTCCCCTGAGAATGCAAAACACGCTCTATTTCACGAGTATTAAGCCTTGTCTGAGCACTGCATGGGAAGACACCAATAAGACATAGCAACAAGATAAACCAACAACGCATTGTCCCATACTGCCATTTCTGCCGTAACAATCTACTAAAAAGGCTCGTGTACAAAATATACTATTGATAATATGCCCGGTACCATTCTACAAACCGCCGCAGCCCTTCGGTAAGGGGTGTTTCGGGAATAAAGCCAACCAAGGCCTTGAGCGCCGCCGGATCAGCAGTGGTGGCTGGAACATCACCGGGCTGGAACGGTAGCAAATCACGCGCCGCGCTTACCCCCACGGCGGCTTCCAGTGCCGCCACAGCATCAAGGAGGAGGACAGGGCTTGCCCCGCCGATATTCAAAATCCGGTGCGGCGGCGTGCCGATGGGGGGGATATCAAACAGGGCAAGGCTTGCCGCCACCACGTCATCAATATAGGTAAAATCCCGCACCATCTGGCCGCTGTTGTACAGGGGGATAGCCTCCTGATGAAGCATAGCCTTGGTAAATTTAAAAAACGCCATGTCCGGGCGTCCCCACGGGCCGTACACGGTAAAAAACCGCAGCCCCGTGGCCGCCAAGCCGTACAGATGGGCGTAACTGTGCGCCATCAACTCATTGGCCTTTTTCGTGGCACCGTATAGCGATGCCGGGCTATCGGTCTTGTGATCTTCTGAAAATGGCAGGTGCTCGTTCAGGCCGTACACCGCACTGCTGGAGGCGTACAATAAGTGCGCCGGAGGGTGGGCACGGCACGCCTCCAGAACACTCAAAAACCCGGTGATGTTGCTGTGGGTATAGGCGAAAGGGACCTCTGCCGCGTAGCGCACCCCCGCCTGGGCGGCAAGATGGAGGACATGGGTGGGCTTTATTTCTGCCCATAAGGCGCGCATCGCATCGGCATCGGCAATATCGCCCTTGGCAAAGCGAAAATTTTTATGGCTAGTAAGCTGTGCCAGCCGCGCCGCCTTCAGGGTTGGATCATAATAAGCGTTGAGGTTATCCACCCCAACAACAATTTCTGTTGCTAGGTCGGCCAACAGCCGCTGAGCGCAATGAAAGCCGATGAAACCCGCCGCGCCGGTAAGCAGGACGCGCATGTGTTACTCGCTGCTGCCGTAGAGGCGTTGTAGAGCCTGCTCATTATACTGAACAGGATAGCGTTCCCGCAGAGCGGCCATGAACGCCGCGTCAAGATCGCCGCGCAAATCTGCCTGCTGATTATCGTTATCTTTAGTGGCTTGGGCATCAAAGCGCACACCTGTAACACAGGCTAAGACAGCCCCACCTTTGGGGTCATCGTCGCTGGCGCAGGTGCCTTTTTGAATCGCCAACAGTTGACGGGTTAGCCCAGCAGGCAAGGCTTCACTCGACCCATTACGGCGCAAGGAAAGGAGTTCAGGGGATTTAAGCCCTGCGGCCTTGGCAACCTCGGCCAAGGCCGCGCCTTCCTTGATTTTGGTTGCTAGGCCATCCGCTCTGGCTAAAGCATCCTGCCGCGCCTTGGCCACGGCGGCTTTGCCCCGCACCAGCGTTTCAATGCTGGCCAACGGCGGGGTAGTTGAGGCCGTGCTTTTGGTGACGGTATAATAGAGATAACCGCCATTTCCGGCCAGTTCCAACGCCGTGCTAGGCTCATTCAGCCCGGCAGTAAAAATGCCCGGGACAATGCCGGGATTAGCGGCAAGGATGGGATCGCGGCTTAAGTCAGCACTGCGGGAGAGATTGCTCCAGGTGAAGGTTTTAACCCCGGCACTGCTGGCGGCTTCGGCTAGGGGCTTGCCCTTGGCTAAAGCCTCCTCAAGTACCTCAGACTGCTGTACTAGAGCAGCATACCCCGCCTCTTCAATAAGGCGCTGCTTTAAATCAGCTTTAGCATCGGCAAAGGTGGGAATCGTGGCCGGAGTAATGGCGGTGACGTGCAGCAGATGTATCCCTAGGCCGGTTTGTAGCGCCTCGGTGATACCGCCCTTAGGCAAAGCAAACACAGGGTTAGAAAGGGCTTCGGGTAAATCCCCGGCCTGACGCAGGCTTAAGTTCGTCCAATTGCTTTTGTACATCCCGGCACTCAAATCCGCCCAGTTCCCTCCAGCCTTCAGGGCGGCCACGGCACCCTTAGCGGCGGCCATATCGGGGAAGAGCCATTGTTCAACGCTGCGGGTTTCGGGGGTTCCAAGGCTGTCTTTGCGTTCTTCATAAGCTTTTTTAACGTCGTCGTCGCTGATAGCGGCGGGATTGTTGACGGGTTTAAGGACAACATAGCTGACATCGCGCCGTTCCGGTTCGGCAAACTGGCGGCTGTTCTGGGCATAGAAGCCCTCAATAAATGTTGTATCAAGACTGGCGGGATCAATACTGGCAAGGGGAAGGCGCACAACGGCAACCTGGCGTTCCTCACGGCTGTAAGCATCAAGCAAATCACCTGCCACCCTGGGCATTGGCCATAAGTCCTTGAAGGCATCATCAATGTATTGACGCGGCAGGCTGCTTTTAATCAGGCGAGCAAGTTCGGCTTCGCTTAACCGCGAATTGGCTAATATTTCTTGATACTTCATGCGATCAAAGGTGCCGTTGGTCTGGAATTCCGGCATACTGGCAAGCTCTTTTGCCACCAGATCGTCGGAGACTTTCAGGCCAATATCCGCAGCATAAGCATCCACCAGGGCTTGTTCCACCTGCTGCTGAACAATGTTTTCCATGATATTGCGGCGCAGAACATCTTCGGGGATTCCTGCGTTGATAAGCTGTTGGTAACGCTCTATCTGACTCTTATAGGCACTGGTAACGGCGGCAGATGAGACGCTGCCCTCCCCCACGGTGGCGATTTTATCATCGGCGATGCGGCGTTGATTAAATAAACTCTCTCCCCCTGTAATAACAAAGGCAAACAACAAAAGACCCAGTAATGTTTTGGCAAAAATTCCGGTGGCGCGATCGCGAAGAAGCTGGATCATTTATGTTGTCCTTTTATGCTAGCGCACCGTACAACGCCGGGTAAGGGAGGCAAGAGGATTTACGATGCTCATCGCTGGAAATTGGAAAATGCACGGCACCTTGGGGGAAACCGGGGGCATTTTAAAGGGCTTGCTGGGCAGGCCGCTGCCGAAAGGTGTAAGCATGGCCGTGTTCCCGCCGTTTACGGCCTTGTCGTTGGCGGGGGATTTGCTCAAAGACAGCCCCATTGCTGTGGGGGCGCAGGATTGCCACCCGTCCAATAAGGGCGCCTTCACTGGGGATATTGCCGCGCCGATGCTGGCGGAATTGGGCTGCCAGTATGTGTTAGTTGGTCATTCCGAACGCCGCCAGTACCATCATGAGAGTAATATCTTAGTGCATCAGAAAGCCGCTGCGGCGCGGCTGGCGGGAATTATTCCCATTGTGTGCGTGGGCGAGACACTAGACGAACGTAAAGCAGGCCAAGCGGAAGCCGTAGTCGCCCGACAACTGGCGGATTTTACCGGCACGGGCATTATTGCCTATGAGCCGGTATGGGCCATTGGCACCGGCCTGACCCCAACGCCGGCGGATATTATCGCCATGCACGCCCATATTGTCAGTCTGGTGCCGGGGCGGGAGATTCTCTACGGCGGCTCGGTCAAGCCGGAAAACGCCGCGGAAATTTTAAACCTCCCCGGTGTTGGCGGCGCGCTGGTGGGCGGGGCAAGTTTATCGGCGGAGAGTTTTTCCCGTATTGCGACTTTGTCTCGTGAGTAGTAGGTTGGTGAGTAGGGAGTGGTGAGTAGTGAGTGGCAGTTACATTGTTTTATTCTGAAAAATTGTTCAGGATGAAGCATTAAAACCTCCACTCACTACTCACTACTCACCACCTAACCACTCACTAGGATCTCCCATGCAGCTCGTGCTTCTCGTTCTTTTATTGATTGTTACAGTAGCCCTCATTGCGGTGGTGCTGATGCAAAAATCCGAAGGCGGCGGCCTTGGGGCTGGCGGCGGCGGCATGGGCGGCGTGTTGTCGGCGCGGGGCGGGAAGACCTTCGTGAGTCGTCTTACCGGGATTTTGGGCGGGACGTTTCTGGTGCTGGCACTGGCCTTGGCATGGCTGGCCAAACAACCAAAACAATCTGTATCACTGGCCGATAAGGCGGCGCAGGTTGCCACCACCCCACCCGCTGAGCCAGAAAAGCCGGCAACCCCCGCTGTTCCCTTAGCGCAGTAAGACAGATAAGTAAGACACATATATGACACGCTATATTTTCGTCACCGGCGGGGTTGTTTCATCGTTAGGCAAGGGCATTGTGGCTTCTTCCTTGGGGGCGTTGCTCCTAGCCCACGGTTATAAAGTCCGCATTCGCAAGCTTGATCCCTACCTCAACGTCGATCCCGGTACGATGAGCCCCTATCAACACGGGGAAGTTTTTGTAACCGACGACGGCGCGGAAACCGATCTTGATCTCGGCCATTATGAGCGTTTCACAGGCGTTGCGGCGCGACGGGGCGATAACGTCACCACGGGCAAAATATACTCAGAAGTCATCGCACGGGAACGCCGGGGTGATTACCTTGGCGCGACAATCCAAGTTATTCCCCACGTCACGGATGCGATTAAGGAATTTATCACCCACGATGCCCATGCCCATGATTTTGTGATTGCCGAAATTGGCGGCACTGTTGGGGATATTGAGGGGCTGCCCTTTTTGGAGGCTATTCGCCAACTGGGGCAAGAGCTTGGCGCGGCGCAAACCCTGTTCGTCCACCTGACGTATGTGCCATACATTCGCGCCGCCGGAGAGCTGAAAACCAAGCCAACACAGCATTCGGTCAAAGAACTCCTCAGCGTTGGGATTCAGCCCAATATCCTCGTCTGCCGTAGTGAGCAAGACATCCCCGCCGATGCACGCGCTAAAATTGCCTTGTTTTGCAACCTGCGCCGGGAAGCGGTGATCTCTGCACGGGATTTGGACACAATTTACGCCGCGCCGCTGGCGTTGCGGGATCAGGGGTTGGATCGCGAGGTCCTGCGCCATTTTGGCTTGGATCATCAACAGCCCGCTCATCTGGAAGCCTGGGAAAAGCTGGTCTCTGGCCTGCGTAACCCGACCAGCACCGCCACCATCGGCATTGTCGGCAAGTACACGACGATGATTGATTCCTATAAATCCCTTATCGAAGCCCTCACCCACGGCGGGGTTGCCAATGGTGTTGGCGTGAGTATTAAGTGGCTAGACGCGGTGTTGTTTGAAAAGGAACACCCGGCGGGCCTCCTCCACGGGGTGGATGCTATTCTGGTGCCCGGCGGCTTTGGTGAGCGCGGCACACAGGGAAAAATAAACGCCATCCGCCATGCGCGGGAACGCAAAATTCCCTTCCTCGGCATCTGTTTTGGGATGCAGTTGGCCGTTATTGAATTTGCCCGAAACGTCCTTGGCCTTGTTGAGGCCAATTCCACCGAATTTGCCCCGTGCCGGGATCCGCTGGTGGGCCTGATGACCGAGTGGGAGAACGCCGGTCGCCGCGAGGTGCGCAGCCATGCCTCGGACATGGGCGGCACCATGCGCCTTGGGGCTTACCAAGCCGCCCTTACCCCCGGCAGCAAAATCCGCGCCATCTACGGCTCTGAGACCATCAGCGAACGCCACCGCCACCGCTATGAGGTGAACATCGCTTACCGCGAACGCTTAGAGGCCGCCGGGATGCTGTTCTCCGGGCTTTCCCCCGATGGCCGCCTGCCAGAGATTGTAGAGCTGCGCGATCACCCATGGTTTGTGGGCGTGCAGTTCCACCCCGAGCTAAAATCAAAACCGCTGGAGCCGCACCCGTTGTTCAAGAGTTTTATCAAGGCCGCGACAAGAGGGTAAGTCCCTAAAAAATTTCAACCAATCCCAGCAACTGCAAGGTGCTATAAACCACCGCCATGATTACCTCGTCCTCTCCCCCTATTCTCATCATCAAGCATGGTGGTTTTGGCGATTTTATCCAATGTCTTGGAGGACTCAAAGCGATTCGGGCGCATCATCCGGGCGCGTTGATAACCTTGCTTACCATTCCTTCTCTGGCGGGGTTGGCGCGGCAATGCCCGTATGTTGATACGGTAGAGATTGACGCTAGACCCAAGGGGGTTCCGCTGCGGCATTACTGGCGAATGGCCAAAATTTTTCGGCGCGGATGGGGGCGGGTGTATGATCTGCAAAACAGCGATCGAACGGCATTTTACTTTCGTTTGCTGACCCCAAGACCCCGGCCTGAGTGGAGCGGTTTCCAACAAGGTGCCAGCCTCCAAGATACCCAGCCCCTGCGTACCAAAAACCACACCCTGGAACGAGTGGAAAATCAGCTTCAACAAGCAGGGATAGCCACCGTTCCGCCGCCGTCTCTGGATTGGCTCATCCCGCAATCGTCCTTATCCTTACCTGCTGCACCTTACGCGCTGTTAGTACCGGGAAGTGCACCGCATCGCCCGGAAAAACGCTGGCCCGCTAGGTATTATGCAACCTTAGCCCAACACCTTGTGCAAAAAAGTATAATCCCGGTGCTTCTGGGTACTAAAGACGACGCCGACGCCACCGCCACTATTGCCGCTGCCGTGCCAGAAGCGTTGAACCTGAATGGTAAAACAACCATCGCCGATATTGCCCGGTTAGCTTCCCATGCCCACATTGCCATTGGCAACGATACGGGCACCATGCACGTTGCCGCTGTGACGGGATGCCCGTCCATTGTTCTGTTTTCAGGTGCTTCCAACCCGGCTCGCTGCGCTCCCAAGGGCGGGCAAGTGACGATTATCCAACGACCCCTGTTGGCGGAATTACCACCAAAGGAGGTCATCGCCTTTTTTCTAGACGGCAACTGATTCTTCATTCATAGGTGCTTTAATAAAACTATAAAGATGAAAGCCTGTTGACACTAATGACACTTCTTTGGAATGCGACCGATCTAGAATACGCCTTGGGCGTTCTTGTTCCCTCAGAAATTACCGCTACCGGGGTGTCCATCAACACCCGCACCCTAAAGGCGGGGGATATTTTTATTGCCCTCAAAGGCGAAAATACCGACGGGCACCAATGGGTGGATGAAGCCCTTGCCAAGGGCGCCGCCGCTGTTATCGTCTGCAAACCGCACCCCAGCCCGCGCAGCATTACAGTGCATGACACCACTAAGGCATTAATGAGCCTCGCGCATTATGCCCGTCATCGGCTGCACGGCACCGTCATTGGGGTAACGGGCAGCGTTGGCAAAACCACCACCAAGGAAATGCTCGCCAGTGTTCTGAGCGTGTTTGGGTCGACCTACGCAACAAAAGGCAATCTCAACAATCATTTTGGCGTACCGTTGACCTTGGCCAATATGCCTGCTGATACGCAATATGCTGTTATTGAGATGGGCATGAACCACGCCGGAGAAATTGATATATTGACGCGGCAAGCGTTGCCCCATCTGGCGGTTATTACGGCCATTGCCCCGGTGCATCTTGAGAATTTTGAGAGTCTGGCGGGCATTGCTGCGGCTAAAGCCGAAATTGCCAATGGCCTGCTCAAGGGCGGAGCTTTTTTATACAACGTCGATCATCCCGAAGTAGCCACGTTACAAGAGGCAGCCATAAATACCACCGCCACCACGTTTTCCGTGCGCGGCAACCCGGCGGATTTGCAGGCCAAGGATATTACTTTTGGTTCCTACCAAACCACCTTCCGCCTGGAAGACAATCTTGTTACCGTGGAGGGGAGTGATATTGCGTTGGTGTCCGCCGCTACCGTGGCATTAGGCGTGGTGCGCTTGCTGGGGCTGGATGGCCGCCGCGCCTTGGCTTCTATTACGGCATACCGACCCGTTCAGGGGCGCGGCCTAACCCAACATCTGCGTTGGAAAAAAGGCACCATTACCATCATTGATCAAAGCTATAATAGCAGCCCGATTGCAACAATCGCCGCCCTAGAAGCATTTGGCCGCCTGTCCGTTCAAGGGCGTCGCATTGCCGTGCTCGGGGACATGAAAGAGCTTGGAGCAACAGCCGTTGATTTGCATTTAAGTTTACTGCCCACTCTTCAGGCCGCCGCCGTGGATAAGGTTTTAACGGTTGGTGCGCTGATGCGGCATCTTTTTGAAGCATTACCCCCTGCCCTGCGCCTAGGACACGCCGAGGATGCCGATACCGCCGCCGCAGTATTAATGGATACCCTTGCGCCTACCGACACGATCCTGATCAAAGGCTCGCACAGCATGGGGCTTGAAAAAATCCTTATACAGCTTAAAGAATCCCACCATGTTTTATAATATTCTATCGCCCTTCGCCGATGAAAGTGGTTTTTTCAATCTTTTTCGCTACCTAACGTTTCGCAGTGGCGGTGCAGTACTAACCGCCATGCTCATCAGCTTTTTGGTTGCTCCCTCATTAATTCGGTGGCTGAAAAAAGTATCCAACGGCGGACAGCCTATTCGTGATGACGGCCCGGAATCGCACTTTTCCAAAAAAGGCACACCCACCATGGGCGGGCTGATGATGTTATTGTCCGTGACGGTATCAACCCTGCTATGGAGTGATATTGCAGCGGCGTATATTTGGGCGGCACTGTTGGTCTTTTTGGGCTTTGGCGGTATTGGGTTTGCTGACGACTGGCTGAAAGTGAGCAAGCGCAACACGAAAGGCCTTAGCGGTAAACGTAAACTTCTTATCCAAAGTATTATCGGTCTTGGGGCTATGGTTCTCATTGCCCGTGCCACCCCGGAAGCATTACGCTACAACTTGGCACTTCCTGTTGTTAATCAGCTTTTGGATTTTGGACTCTTTTATGTGGTGTTTACACTAGTGGTTATGATTGGATCGTCCAACGCGGTGAACCTGACCGATGGGCTGGATGGGTTGGCGATTGTGCCGGTGATGTTAGCTGCAGCGTGTTTTGCGTTTATTGCCTATCTGGTGGGGAACACGGTGTACGCGGCGTACCTGCGCCTGCCCCATATTCCTGAGGCTGGAGAGTTAGCCGTTTTTTGTTCAGCTATTTTAGGGGCGGCCTTGGGTTTTTTGTGGTACAATGCCCCGCCCGCCCGCTTATTTATGGGCGATACAGGCTCGTTAGCGTTAGGCGGTGCCCTTGGCGTTGTCGCCGTTATCGTCAAACATGAAATTGTTTTGGCCATCATTGGCGGACTCTTTGTGATTGAAGCGTTGTCGGTAATGATTCAAGTGGCCTGTTACAAGCTTACGAAAAAACGTGTTTTCCGTATGGCACCGATTCACCATCATTTTGAAAAGATGGGATGGCCGGAATCCACCGTAGTCATCCGCTTTTGGATTGTTGCGGTTATTTTTGCATTGTTGGGGCTGGCGAGCCTGAAAATCCGATGATTGTTCCCCACGCCTACGCCGGCAAACGTGTTTATATTCTTGGCCTTGGCAAGACAGGGGTGGCCGTGGCTGCTGCCCTTGCAGCGGCGGGAGCGAACATCTGGTGCGATGATGATAGTGAGCCTGCCCGGCGGGCGGCGGGCGCCTCCGGGTATCCCTTGGGCAACCGGGAGGCGATCGATTGGGAAGCGTTAGACGCCCTGCATATCAGCCCAGGCATCCCCACCGATTTTCCCGCACCACATCCCCTTGTCGTACAAGCACAAAAGCACAACGTCCCCATTATTGGCGATCTTGATCTTCTTGCCGCTGCCCGGCCACAGGATACTTTTATTGGTATTACCGGTACCAATGGTAAATCCACCACCACGGCCTTAGTGGGGCATATTTTTCGTCAGGCGGGTATTCCTTCTTCAGTAGCAGGGAATATTGGGACGGCAGCCCTATCTCTTGATATTAGCACCGTGCCACAGACCATGATTTTGGAAGTTTCCTCCTACCAGCTTGCGCTCAACCGCACCCCGCATTATTACACCGCCGCCTTGCTCAACATCACGCCGGATCATTTGGATCGCCACGGCGGCATGGCCGGATATGTTGCTGCTAAAAAACTCATTTTCAACAATCAAGCGGCAAACGATGTCGCCATTGTTTGTATTGACACACCAGATGCGGCGGCGATTGCCAATAGCTTACCGCAAAAAAACCTCATCCGGGTTTCCACTAGGCAACGCCCCGATCGAGGCATTTTTGTAGCCGATGGTATTTTATGGGACAATCGCAGCGGCACCCCCATCCGCCTAGCTGATCTTCATCAAGCCGAACGCCTACGGGGTCAGCATAACCATGAGAACGCTGCTGTTGCTGCGGCCATTGCTCTGGCCAACGGGATTACCCCCGCCGTCATTGAAGCTAGTTTACTTAATTTTCCCGGCCTTGCCCACCGCCAGGAATTCATCGCTAAGCATAATGGTATCCTTTTTATCAACGACAGCAAAGCCACCAACGCCGAGGCCACCCACCCCGCCCTGCTTGCCTACGATAACATTTATTGGATTCTGGGCGGCAAAGCCAAGGACGGTGGTATTAACAGTCTTATCCCCTTATTCCCCAAAATCCGCCATGCCTTCGGCATCGGTGCGGCCGCCAATGAATTTGGCGCATTGCTGACAGAGCATCGGGTTCCCTTTACCCTCTCTGTCACCTTGGATCAGGCCGTGCGTGACGCCGTTGCGGCAGCCACGGCAGATGCTGTCCTTGGTGAAAAGGTTATCCTTTTGTCGCCCGCCTGTGCCTCTTTTGATCAATTTGCCAGTTTTGAGGCGCGTGGGGATGCGTTCCGGGCGATCGTATTGAAGATTTTTTCTTGATTTTAGCATGATACTTCGGCTAAAAAGAGTCCCCACTGCGGCGGGCTGAAGGGCTGCCTGCGCGGTTTATCTATTGTTTTTTGGAGGATAAAATGCCCAAACTAAAGACCAAAAGCGGCGCGAAAAAGCGCTTTCGGGTCACTGGCACCGGGAAGATTAAAGCCTACCCGGCCAATAAGCGCCACAACCTGTCGTGCAAACCAACGAAAATGAAGCGCAGTGCGCGGGGGAATTTCATCCTCAAAGAGCGCGACGCGAACATTGTTCGTAAGTATTCCCCTTATATTTAGGCGACAGGAGATTATTCGATGGCACGTGTTAAACGGGGTACTACCAGCCACGCCCGACATAAAAAAGTACTGGAACAGGCCAAAGGGTTTTACGGCCGCCGCAAAAGCTGTATCCGCACCGCCAAACAGGCCGTGGAAAAAAGCTTGCAATACGCCTACCGGGATCGCCGCGTGCGTAAGCGGCAATTCCGCCGCCTATGGATTCAGCGGATTAACGCCGGAGTTCGCGCCTTGGGTCTCACTTATTCACAGTTTATCAATGGTCTGAACCTTGCCGGGATTGACATGGATCGCAAGATTCTTTCTGATCTGGCGGTAAACGACAACGCCGCGTTCGTGGCGATTGTTCAGCAGGCTCAGGCAGCGTTGGAAAAAGCAAAGGCCGCGTAATTCATCGCTAAATGGGTGAGTTCCGGTTTTCACGTCCTCACCCACCAAAGCTAACGATTTGGTGCCCTCTCCCGGGGAGCTACCCTATGCACACAAATCATAACATTGGCTATTTTCCAGCATTATAGCTGGTTGCACAATTAAAAGTATAGTTGCAACCAGCGCACGGCACAAAGTGCCGCGGCCGAATGGCCGAACAAAAATAACTTATAGCGCACTGAAGACTTTATCAATGTCTACCGCTAATTACGCAACGCGCTATAGCGCGCACCAACGCCGTTGCCTTGAAGGACGACCACCGCTGCCTATTGCCCTCCCGCGCAGCGGGGGAAGGGGGCGAGGTTAATAGAGATATCCAGTAACTGGATTAGCCAAAATAGAGCGCCGTCATTGCGAGGCGGAGCCGAAGCAATCCAGAAAACAAAGCATTACTGGATCGCCACGCGCCTTGCGGCGCTCGCGATTGACGACCGAGAGCAGAGCCTTGGCAGGTTTTCTACCCACCCATTTTGCCTGAGAGCCTTTTTGGCTCTTTCCCAAAATGGGTGGGTTTCAGTTGCCACGCCCTCACCCGCCAAAGCTAACGCTTTGGCGACCTCTCCCGGGGGGAGAGGTGTATCTTTTTCTACTCCAATGCATGTCTATATCTTCAAAAATAAACAAGAAATCACCTCTCCCCCCGGGAGAGGTCGCCGCCAACGGCGGCGGGTGAGGGCGTTTCAAAATAGAACATTCAGTAATGATGCAACCCTCTGTATTTTCCTAATCACCACGCCATTGTGGCACTGGCAATAACCTAGAATTGGACAGCGGCAAGCGTTTTTCAACCACCCATTTTGCCTGAGGGCCTTATTTTTGTTCGGCCATTCAGCCGCGGCACTTTGTGCCGTGCGCTGGTTGCAAGTATACTTTAATAATTGTGCAACCAGCTATAAAACCAATTCCAACGGATTCTGCACCAGCTTTTTAAACACCGCCAGCCATTGCGCCCCCACAGCACCATCCACCACCCGGTGATCGACGGACAGGGTGCAGGTCATGACATTGGCCACGGCCAACGCCCCCTTGCGGACAACAGGGCGTTCTTCCCCCGCGCCTACGGCAAGAATGCAGGCTTGGGGTGGGTTGATAATGGCGGAGAAACTCTTGACCCCAAACATACCAAGGTTGGAGAGGCTAAAGGTGCCACCTTGAAACTCTTCGGGTTTCAGCTTGCCGTCTTTGGCGCGGCCAGCGAGGTCTTTCATCTCGTTGGAGATGTGCACAAGACGCTTTTGCCCGGCATTTTTAATAATCGGGGTGATGAGGCCGCCGGGAATGGCCACGGCGACGGAGACATCGGCTCGGGTGTAGTACTGTATGCCGGCCTCTGTCCACGAGGCGTTAGCGGCGGGCACCTGTTCCAAGGCCATACCGGTGGCCTTGATGATGAAATCGTTGACACTGAGCTTGGCGGTAGCACCGTCCCGGTCGTTGATTTGCTTACGCAATGCTAAAAGCGCATCCAGCTCGACGTCTATTTCCAAATAAAAATGCGGTACCTGTTGTTTCGATTCAGTAAGGCGGCGGGCAATGACCTTGCGCATGGTAGTGTGCGCCTCCACCTTACCCAAGGGCAAGGCAAAGGGATCTTCATTGGATACAGCAGATACAGAGGCAGGAGCAACCGCTTTTGCAGGACTCTTTGCTGCCACTAGAACATCGGCTCGGACAATCCGCCCGTGAGGGCCTGTGCCTTTCACAGTTTTCAAATCAAGGCCTTGTTCTTTAGCCAGGCGTTTGGCCAGTGGTGAGGCCAGCAGGCGATCGTCCGCGTGAGCCGTACCGGTTTTTACAGGTGTTGCTGGTGCTGGTGTTGTCAAGGTGTTGCCAGTAATAGCTACGAGTGCAGCTTGGGGTGCGGCTTGCGCTGTGGCTGTTACATTGGTGTTGATAGCACTAAGGGTATTGGCGTCTTCGCCATCGCTGAGAATGAGGGCGATTAAGCTGTTCACCTTGACGCCCTGCGCCCCGGCGGCGACAATAATTTTTGCCAATATGCCTTCGTCCACGGCCTCAACTTCCATGGTGGCTTTGTCCGTTTCGATCTCGGCAATAACATCCCCGGCCTTAATGGTATCACCCTCTTTTTTCAACCATTTGGCAAGATTACCCTCGGTCATGGTGGGTGACAAGGCGGGCATAAGAACATTAACGGGCATAGCGCAGACTCCCAAAAGATGTCATGTGTGTAGCGAAGCCGGGCGGGGAGTGCAACTAAAGAACACTTCTTTTAAGACAGCAAAAAATATAAAGCGGCGGTGTTTAACTTAAAGTGGACATGAATCATAACCACAATCTACCGCCATGCCCTGTTCATACCCACAATGATCCTTGACGCTCACTGGTGTTTCATGCTTTAAAGCCGCAACCCCAAAGGCCGATGCCGCTGGGGATTTTTTGCTGGACTTTTTCTAAGGATTTCTTATTGTTATGACTACGCCGTCTGCTCCTGTTGCTGCTGCCGCTAAATGGTATGTAGTGCACGTCTATTCTGGCTTTGAACATAAAGTAGAGGCAGCCATCCGTGAACAGGCCTTGAAAAAAGGCCTCAATGATAAAATTCACAACATCGTCATTCCCGCCGAGGATGCAACGGAGCTACGCAAGGGCACCCGCGTCAACGTCGAGCGTAAATTTTTCCCCGGCTATATCCTCATTGAGATGGATCTCTCCGATGAGACGTGGCACATGGTCAAAAATATTCCTAAAGTTACGGGATTTTTAGGCGGCGGGGCGAAAGGTAAGCCGGTTCCTATTTCCTCTGCTGAAGCCAAGCGCATGACCGCTCAGCTCACCGAAGGTTTTGGTTCTATTCGTAAATCTGTCCATTACGAGAGTGGGGATGTAGTAACGGTCATTGACGGCCCCTTCAACACCTTCAGCGGCACCGTGGAAGAAGTGGACGAAGTCCGCCGCCGCCTCAAGGTCTCCGTCTCCATCTTTGGCCGCGCCACCCCGGTGGATTTGGATTATAGTCAGGTGGAGAAGACGAATTAGAGCATCACGGGCAATGGCCTGCGCCGCCTTCACCATCGCCCTTGACGGCCCTGCCGGGGCGGGGAAGGGCACCATCGCCCGCCGTTTGGCGGAGGCGTTTGGCCTGAAATATCTCGACACGGGCCTGTTGTATCGTGCGGTAGCAGCACAGGCTCTTGAAAAAAATATCGCGCTAGATGATGAAGCCGGCCTTGTTGCTGTGGCCACTGCTATTACGCTGGAGCCTACCGATCCCCTCTGGCGCAGCCCTGCCGTGGCTCAGGCCGCCTCGAAAATCGCCGCCCTGCCGGGGGTGCGTACCGCGCTGCTGCAACGTCAGCGGGAGGTTGCAGCCACGCCGCCGGGGGCGGTTCTCGATGGCCGGGACATTGGCACGGTGGTCTGCCCCAACGCGCCGGTGAAGATTTTTTTGACCGCCAGTGCCGCCGTAAGGGCTGAACGGCGTTTAAAAGAGTTGCAAAGTGTTGATCCTTCGGCTACATACACTGCTGTTCTTCGTGAGGTTGAGGAGCGCGACGCTCGGGATACCGGGCGTGCCGTTGCCCCCTTGACGCCCGCCGCCGATGCTGTCATCGTCGATACCTCGTTTCTTGATGTGAATGCGGTGGTTGCGCAATGCGCCGTCCTTGTGCGTCAGGAGATGGCGAAGTTCAAAAAGTAATACATCCCTTCAACCCCTAACCCAAGAATATCCAAGGAATTATCGTTTTTATGGCCGTTGCCACTGTCCCCACCCCTTCCCGCGAAGCTGTTGCTGAATTGTTTGGCAATGATACGTTTGCTGGCTTACTTGACGCAACGCTGGGTACGGAGGCAAGTCTTGTTGGCGCGGTGCTGCGCGGTACGGTCGTTGGCCTGACGGGGGATTTTGTTCTTGTGGACGTGGGGCTTAAATCCGAAGGCCGCGTGCCCTTGCGAGAATTCTCCAGTGCGCCGGAAGGGATACCAACCATCGGTGAGGAAGTTGACGTATATGTTGAGCGTTACGAGGATCGCAATGGCGAGATGCAGCTCAGCCGGGAAAAAGCCCGCCGCGAAGAAATATGGGTCACATTGGAACGCGCCTTCGTTAATGCCGAACGCGTCAATGGCACCATTTTTGGCAAAGTAAAAGGCGGCCTTACCGTTGATTTAACAGGAGTTGTGGCTTTCCTTCCCAACAGCCAGATTGACGTTCGTCCCGTCCGGGATATTGCGCCTTTAATGAACATCAAACAACCCTTCCAAATCCTGAAACTGGATCGCAAACGTGGAAACATCGTCGTTTCCCGTCGCACCATTCTTGAAGAATCCCGCGCCGAAGCGCGTTCGGACTTCGTTGCCGGGTTGAGCGAAGGTCAGGTGTTAGAGGGCACTGTCAAAAACCTCACCGACTATGGTGCGTTTGTTGACTTGGGCGGCGTTGATGGCTTGCTCCACGTTACGGATATTTCATGGAAACGGGTCTCACATCCTTCTGAAGCCTTAACCATTGGTCAAAAAATCACCGTGCAGGTTATTCGTTTCAACCCTGAAACAAAACGTATTTCCTTGGGGATGAAACAGCTATCCACCGATCCATGGGAAGCAGTTACCGAGCGGCTGCCGCTCGGCTCTCAGCATTCTGGACCCGTTACCAGCATTACCGAATACGGCGTTTTTGTTGGCCTTGGTGATGGAATTGAGGGGCTAGTACACGTCTCTGAACTCAGCTGGACAATCAAAGGGATTAACCCCAGCAAGCTGTTCCAGATTGGTCAACAGGTATCCGTTGTTGTGCTTGAAGTTGATAATGACAAGCGCCGGGTGAGCCTTGGCATGAAACAGCTTCAAGACAGTCCTTGGCCTATCCTTGTTACAACCTTATTCATTGGAAGCACCACCGCCGTCACGGTAAAATCTCACACCGACGGTGGGCTTATTGTAACCTTAGCCAACGATATTGATGCCTTTATTGGAGCCAGCGAACTGGACAAGGCACCGGAAAGCCATAGCGTGGGTGAAAAACTCACCGTTCACGTTCTTGATCTTGATGTGGAGAAAGAAAAACTTACTCTTTCCACTCACGCCCCTGAAGCAAAAGGCAAAGCCAAAGCCCGCGCCGTACCAGCCGTTGCCCCCGTCACCGAAGTGGAAAGCAGCGGTGGGTACAAGAAATCCCAGACTGTTACCTGCACCGTCACTAGCATTGATACCAATGGTATTGAGGTTAAAATCGGCGATAACACCTCAGGCTACATCAAAAAAGCCGATTTGTCCCGTGATCGCAGTGAGCAACGACCAGATCGTTTTGCCATCGGTGAAAAAGTTGACGCGCAAATCACGGCCACCGATGCTAAATCAGGCCGCCTGACCCTGTCCATCAAAGCAAGGGAAATCGCAGAAGAGAAGCAAGCCCTGAAGGAATATGGCTCCACCGATAGTGGTGCCAGCCTTGGCGATATTCTCGGTCAAGCCATGCGTCAGGCAAAAACCGCAAAGACGGGGACAAAGAAATAATTTTTATTCTTGCCTTCATCATCAAGCCGTTTTATTTTTCATCCACTAACCTTCTAGGAACAATTATTTATGACCCGCTCTGAACTTGTCACCACTTTAGCCGCGTTGCATCCTGATTTCAGCCTTCGGGTTCTGGACGATGTGGTTAATACTCTTTTGGACACAATTGTAGATAGTCTGGCTAATGGTAAACGCGTAGAGTTGCGGGGCTTTGGCACCTTCTCTATCCGTCATCGTGATGCCCGTCAGGGTCGCAACCCGCGCAGTGGTGAGTCCGTTGCGGTAGCCGCAAAAACCGTTCCTTTCTTTAAAGCTGGCAAGCAATTGCGCCAACGGCTGAACGGGGAACTCGTCACTTCTGACGAATAGCGTTTAGAGAGCCTTGGCTCGCCGCATCATGAATGTCATTGGCACCAATACCCTTTTTCTCAAAGAGATACGTCGTTTTTGCAAAGTATTGATGCAGACGGTGGCGGCTCCCGTTATTACAACGCTGTTATTTTTGTGCGTGTTTATTTTGGCTCTTGGGGACAATCACGTTGTTGTCCCAGGTGTTGATTTTGTTCATTTCTTAATGCCTGGTCTTATTATGATGGCGTTGGCACAAAATGCCTTTGCTAATTCCTCCTCCTCTTTAATTATTGCCAAAGTTAATAACACCATTGTTGATCTGATCATGTCGCCCCTTGGCCCTGGAGAGGTTACCGCCGCCTATGCTGTTGGCTCCATGGTGCGGGGCGTATTAGTCGGTGCCGCCGTGGCTCTATCTGTACTGCCGTTTGTATCCATTACGGTGTACTCTAGCTTTTATCTCATCTACCATACCCTCAGCGGCGCATTGTTACTAGGATTATTGGGGATTCTTACTGGCATCTGGGCCGACAAATTTGATCATGTTGCCACCATCACAAATTTTATTGTCACGCCGCTATCTTTCTTATCCGGCACTTTTTATTCAGTGCAACGATTGCCGGAATTCTGGCAGGCTGTTGCGCATATCAATCCGTTTTTTTATATGATTGACGGAGTTCGGTATTCGCTTACTGGCTATCATGATGGCAACCTGCAAGCCGGAATTTGGGTCATGCTGGCCTGTAACGGAGTGTGCTGGGCATTGTGCCACCGTTGGCTGGCCAGAGGGTATAAGCTACAGTCATGAACCCCAAAAAATGGCTGGCGGGCGCAGGTGTAGTTTTTTTTATACTGCTCCTCGTCTGGATACGGCCTTGGCATACCCCCACCCCATCGGAACGCACGGGGCAAGAGGTAAAAAATTTTTTACACCGTCAGGGCATCTCTCTATCTGTCGGTCATGCTTGGACAGATCAAGACGGCACTTTATGGAATAATATACAAGCGACTTTACCCACTTATCCCGCCCCCAGCTACGTCTTTATCGCCCAATTACACATTAATAATACAGGCAAGGGCGAAGGCCGATCCATTCGCCTACCTATTACCGCCAATGACATTGGCCTTGGCAGTGTCGCCCTTAAAACCCTACAGACCGATGCCAATCACCGCTGGATCACCGTTAAAGCTAATGCCAAAAACCTTTTTATTGACGAAGATATCATCGGCAACGCCCTTCTCGGGCAGCTAACCCATCGCCTGTTAACCCAACCGCCAGAAGTTCGTAGTATTCCCGCACGGGTCGTCAAAGCCCTCAATAACAGCGCAACAGAAATCGAGTACCAGTATGATGCGGTCACACAAACCCTCCATCATTCTTTTGGTCTAAGCCTGCCGGGAATTTTCACTGCCGGATATACCGTGATTATAAAGGGGGTTACGCCGGCCATATTTGCCCGTTGCCATGATACCTTAGGCCAAGCAACCATCGCCCCCGCCAGCACCGCCCAGCGGGCACCCTATGAGTGCTACCAAGCCTTACTTGGGGCAACGGGAGCTGACCTTCGCTTAAAACTGCGCCTTGATGAACCTCGCGGCGATCTATTGCGCTGGTGGGCAGCGCGCATCAATGCAAGCCCCGAAGAAGCCTTGGCAACCCTACAGCAAACCCTCGCCTCCATATCGTTTACCTCTACCAATGACGCATCGCCTAACGTCGCCGATACATTTGTTTGGGAGGCATTGCGCCGCGTGGCTTTAGATATTGCCCATGATCGCCGTCGTGATATTAACCTGCACATCACCACACAAAACCTGAGCACGCTCAATGAACTGGCCAACGCGCTGGAACAGAGAAATGATTTTGGTAGAATGCTCAATATTGAGGTTCAATAATGCATAAAACCACCATCGCCCTGATTGACTATGGTGCTGGTAATTTGCGCTCCGCCGCGAAAGCTCTTGAAGCTGTAGCACCAGAAGCCACGGTGACCATTACCGCCAACCCGGCGGATATAGAAAAAGCCACCCACATTATCCTTCCCGGTGTTGGGGCATTTGGCGATTGCCGCCGGGGCGTGGCCAACGTCCCAGGTCTTGAGGATGCGTTGCACCAAGCCGTGCGCATCGCAGGTAAACCGTTTTTAGGGATCTGTGTAGGGATGCAGCTATTGGCCGAAACAGGAGAAGAACATGGTATTCACCGGGGATTTGGCTGGCTGAAAGGTTCTGTACGCCCCCTGCCCGATGGCGGCGGCACGTTCAAGATTCCGCACATGGGATGGAATAATCTTATTGATCTGCGTCCACACCCGCTACTGGAAGGCATTGTCCCCGGCACGGATTTTTATTTTGTCCACAGCTATGCCCTTGATGACACCCCGGTCAGCCTCGCTTGGTGCACCTACAGCCGCCGTTTCCCGGCCATCGTCGCCCAGGATAATATCGCCGGCATTCAAGCCCACCCAGAAAAAAGCAGCACCGCAGGCCTTAAATTCCTGCGAAACTTCCTGCATTGGAGGCCGTAGAAGCTTTATTTCCCTTTATAGCTGGTTGCACAATTAAAAGTATAGTTGCAACCAGCGCACGGCACAAAGTGCCGCGGCCGAATGGCCGAACAAAAATAACTTATAGCGCGCTGAAGACTTTATCAATGTCTACCGCTAATTACGCAACGCGCTAT
>JBKCUA010000011.1:0-9464 GCA_046318675.1 Holosporales bacterium | reverse complement strand
TCATGTAATGGAGCTTCCGTTTTGAGCTCCCAAAAACAGTGTACCAAACCAGATAAATTATCTGGTGGTTTTGTTTCGGAGTATATTACTGATTTTAATGCTTTTTCTATGCCGTCTTTGACTGGGGTGTACATGGTTTTTGAGGTTCCTACTGAACTTGGTGCCCCAGGAGGGACTTGAACCCCCACTCCCTTGCAGGAAGCGGATTTTGAGTCCGCCGCGTCTACCGTTCCACCACTGGGGCACACCATCAGGAGACAGACGATGTACACAGCAAACGCCGCGCCCGGCGTCAAGGGGATAATAATCGTAGAAGAGGCCAAAACATGGATCGGCACGCCGTTTCATCTGGGGGCGGCTGTTAAGGGGGTGGGGGCGGATTGTTATGGCCTGCTGCTGGGGGTATGGCGGGAGATAACGGGGGGTGATGTCCCTGCCCCGGCCTGGCAGTATGGGAGTGATTGGGCTGCGCTGCCGGCCTTTACCGCGCAGTTTAAAGACCACCTAGGACAGATTGCGGTGCCTGTTGAGGCCGCTGCGCCGGGGGATATTGTGGTGTTTGGCCTTGGTCCGGATAAGTGGCTGCACGGCGGGATTGATATGGGCGATGAGACGTTCTGCCATGCCTTGGCGGAAGCTCCCGCCCGGGTATTGGTGAGCCGCTTTGAGGCTAGGCCTTGGGCCGGGCGGGTGGTGGCGCGCTTTCGTTTTTGTATTTTATTTTAAAAAAAATGTGATATATTTCGCATATGAAGGCAGCCATGTGCACGCAACAGCAGTTCCCCAACGCCGCTGATTGGCTTGATCTCCTTAGCGATGCGCGTTTTTTTCGTGGCCTGACCCTGTTTGATGTGGCGGTGGTGCGGGGCGGCGGCGCGGCAGACGGGCAGCGCAAAGCCGTACCCCTGCGTGGGCGACCGCATCTGGAGGAGGTTGCCTTGGGGAGCATGAATCTGGCAGAGGAGGCCGCGCCGCCCTTGTTACCGTTGCCGAATACGGTGCTTCTTTTTGCCCAGAGCCTGCGGCGGCAGCCGTTGATAAAGCGTGCCGCCCCTGCTTATATCCCCAACCCCAAGGGTTTTATTGCCTTGCCGCCCATAACTCGCCCGGATTCAGCCGAGCGCGTCCTATCCCCGGCGGAAATGGTGGCGGCACAGATTGCCATGGCCATGGAACATCGAGAACAACAGCGGCGCCAGCGGGTGCAAGGATTGCGGCAGCGGCTTTTTCATCATCATGATGAGGGTTTAGAGCTGAAATCTTCGTTGCCTATGCCTGCGTTTGTTTCGCCCCCGCCCGTGCCGGAGCCTGTGGTTATTCAGGATGAAACCGTTACCCTCGTCAACAATATGCAAGAGTTGATGCAGGCAACCTATCAACACATCACCCATGTTCATAAGGAGCCGCGCAAAATTACTATTGAAGAGCTATCACCAACAGCCTTACAGCGTATGTTGGCTGATACAATCAAGGCACCCCAGGCGGCGGATGAAATCCTTCACAATGAAATTGATACAGAAGAAATGGACACAGAGAATGAGGTTAGCGAGCTTGTACTGGAAAACGAACCCATGCAATGGCATCCATCGGTGGATGGTGGTGTTTTGATGGCTATTGGGGATTTTGATCCGAACGTCGATCGGCTTGTGTGCCACACAGAGGGCATGACCTATACCTTGCGGCATCGGTTGGGATGCGTGACGTTGCGTTTTACCAATGGCGACAGCATTCGCTTTACTCATCCCGATCTGGTACTGAAGAAACAAGATGTTCTGCCCGCGTTGACGTTTGTATAAAGCGGGTTGTGCTGTTTTCCTGCCCTGCGCAACTATTCCGTTGCCAGCTTTTTTAATTCTTCGGCAGCGGTGTGCATTTCCTGTGCTGTTTGCTTCATCGTGCTGATGCCCTTTTCTGTTTCTAGCATATCACCGGAAACTTCAAGAAGGTGCAATGCCAGCCGACCCAATTGAAACCCGGCGTGCTGGAGGCGGGAATACTGGCCGACAAAAGCCTCACGCACTTGAAGGAGAAGAGCGGTGAGAGCATTTAAGGATGTGTGGCTGTTTGTAATGCTAGCACTTGCATCGGTGGTAGCGCGCACGGCCTCCTCAAGCAGGCCTAAAGCCAAGCGCAAATCAACGGCAACGAAATCCAGTGCCTCGCTTAGCTGTTTGACTGTTTTTGAAAGTAAATGAACATCTTTGGAGGGCGTTGCAATTTGAGTAATCATCAGGGCTAAATCGCCTTCGCCCCGATCGGTAAGAACCTTCGTTCCGGCAGTAAAACCTTTGTTTTCGAGGTGCTGTAAGCTGAGGGAGTCCTCTAACTCTGTCATGAAGTCGCGCAGGGCACCGTTGGCCTTGGAAAAGCGGGCTACGCCCAGACGGCTTGCCTGTAGTTTGAGCAGCACGGAAGCCCTAACTTTTTCAACATTCCCTAAGGCATCGCTGGCGGCTTTGTTGTCTGCCTGCCCCATTTCCAGTTGGGTGGTAATTTCCTGTAATGCGGTAGAGCTGTCTTGCACGACTTTGCGGCTTTCTTCAGCGAAAGTGCCGCTTTCCCGCGCCCGGTCGCTAGCTCTGCGCGCGCTCTCGGTTACTTTTTCGGCCATATTCAAAAAATCATTGCTGCGTTGCAATAAAAATTCAATTTTGGGCAGGTAAGGGCGTGCTTCCGGGGCTACTTGATAGATGATAGTGGGTTCTTTTTCCTCATGATGCCGGTTAAAAATATGGTGCCGAACGGGGGTATCATTGTGTTTAAGGGATTGGGTAGCATCAACAATGTTCGCGCCGGAGATGACAGGGTGCTCGGCTGGAACTGGTAACTGATTTTGGGCGCGTTCTAAAAAGGCGTTCAGGCTTCTGGCGAGTACGCCAATATCATCGCGGCGATCCATGCACGGCACTGTGGCGCGTTTGCGGGTGATAAGACCGTGGCTAAGATAGCTTACAAGAGCATAAAAAGGCTTTTGAAATTGAGTATAGACATGAATAAAACTATAACATAGCCCAATCCCCAACACGATATAACCGATAAGAAGGAATAGATGCATACGTTTAAAAGAGCGCTCAATAAACTGAGTATCCGCTTGATCAGTGGTAGCCTTCCATTCGGTGCCGAGCAAGGGGTTGACGGCTTTTAGAACATCTTGGGTTGCGGTATTATTAAAGTCTCCTGAGGCTTTTACGGCGGCGGCGCGATTTTCGACTAGGGAATCAAAATCACGGTAAAGATTGTTGATGATGCCGCGGATTTCCTGAACTTGTTTTTCCAATTGCGGGTCACTGTAGGCGGAAAGAGCATTAAGAGCATTTTCCAGTTGCAGAAAGTTTTGCCGTGATTCAGCAATCATTTCCCGTTCGCCAGTAATCGCATAACGAATGACTGAAGTAATAGCTGTATTAAAGGTGAGCAGTAGATCATTGCCTAAAGGTTTGGCAGTGCTGCTTTTTGTACCTTTGGCGGGGCGCGCCTCAAGGGTTAGATCATTAAGCAGTAGTGCCCTGTTAATAATCTGGCCAGTGTACGGCAGGAAGGTACGCTCGGCGGTATCCTGTAAGGCTAAAATAGGTTGAGCCGCGGCATCCACCATTTTGAGGAGTTGTTTGCGATTATCATCGGCCTGGCGCAGGGCGTCGATCCATGCCTGTTCCCTTGCCGCCGCATTGAGATCATAAATGAATGTTTCCCATTCTTTATCGTTTTTATTAAAATCATCTAGGGCACCGATGGTGCGAACGGTGAAGAAGGTACGCAGGCTGCTTTCCCAAGAAGTGAACCGACGATCAATGTTGACCGCTTGAAGAACATCTAAGTCATTGCCAAAGCGAGGGAAAAAATATTTAAAATATTCTACACGGCGTAAATCCAAGGTGATGATGAGCAGCACCAATAACGGCAGAGCATAGGCCAATCCGTAACTGATGTACATTCGCAGGGATAACGCACCGGGGGCATTTTTTGTCATGCGTCTGTTACCCTAGGAGTTTGTTAGGTCGCGGTAATCGTCTTTGCCACTTTCTACAATATCGCTGGTGTTTTTACTGACTTTTGCGGCCAGGTATTCCTCAACATAACTCCACAACATTGCCGCCAGCCCCAGCAAAAAGAAACAGACAACAATAAACAGCACCAGTGACACCAAAAACTGCCCCACCGTGAACAACAACATCCCCAGCAGCACCAATAATGGCACGCCCACGGCGACAATCCCTACCTTCAAAATTATTTCTTTGTTCTTATTGATAAAATCATGAATCGGTGCGGGCATGGGGTATCCTTTTCCGTGGTTCTTGTGGGGCTTTCATAGCACTGGAAAAAGGTGTTGCCTAGCGGGTTTAAGATCAAATATTGATAGGCACTTCACCCCCTCCCCTCAAAATCCACCCTCGGATCCACCAGCACATACACCACGTCCGTGAGAATCCCCATGACCAGCCCCAGCAGGGTGAAGATATACAGCGTCGCAAACACCACCGGGTAGTCGCGGTTGAGGGCGGCCTCGAAGCCCAGCATCCCTAGGCCGTCGAGAGAAAAAATCACCTCAATGAGCACCGATCCGGTGAACAGCATCCCAATTAATGTGGCCGGAAACCCGGCAATGACCAGCAGCATGGCGTTGCGGAAAATATGCCCCCACAGGATGCGCCGGGGGGTGCAACCCTTCGCGGTGGCCAGCATAACGTATTGCTTGGCCGATTCCTCCAAAAAAGCATTCCGGGTAAGCAACGTTAGCGTGGCAAAGCCGCCGATGACAAGGGCAGTGATGGGTAGCACCAAATGCCAAGCATAATCCGCCACCTGCCCCGCCCATGATAACTCCTCTGCCCCCGGGGAAGTGAGGCCGCGCAGGGGAAAAAAACTCCAATAGCTCCCCCCCGCAAAAAGAATAATCAGCAGCACGGCAAACAAATACCCAGGCACGGCGTAGCCGATGACCACGGCGGTGGTGCTCCAGCGATCAAAGGGACTGCCCTGCTGCTGTGCCTTGCGAATGCCGAGGGGGATGGAGACCAGGTAGATGATAAGAGTGCTCCACACCCCCAGCGAGACCGAAACCGGAAGCTTTTCCAAAATCAAATCAATAACGGGACGATCCTTGAGGAAGCTATCACCAAAATCAAAGCGGAGAAAATTCACCAGCATTGTCCCAAAACGCTCCCACCACGGTTTGTCAAAGCCGAACCGTTGGCGCAGTTCTTCGCGCAGTTGGGCATCAATACGGCTGGCGTCGGGGATGCCGGTGTGGCTGGTGATGGCTTCGCCGCCGCCGCTGCCCCCTATCCGCGCCGTGGCACCAGCAACCTCACCGCGAGAGGCCACCAGAATCTGCTCAATCGGCCCCCCTGGGGCAGTTTGTATAATAATAAAATTCAACAACAATATCCCCAGCAGCGTCGGAACAAGCAACAACAATCGCCGGAGGAGGTAGGTGGTCATGGGAGGTTAGAGAACATGAGCGGGGCTGGGTTGTAAAGATGATACTGCGCTTAGAAAACACTATTAACTTGAAAACTATAATGTCATACTTTGTACTTTATTCTATGAATTACGACAGGCTTACCCAAAAGAAAGGCAGAGAGGCAGCGGACGCCTATAACCTACTCACCCGTTTTGCCTAAGAGACTAAAGCAGCCCCGCATGCGCCAACGCCCCATCCACCGCCGCCCGGGTCGTCGCGCCGCAAGGCACCAGCGGCAGGCGCAGGGTCTCATGGCATAGCTTCAGCCGCAATAGGGCGTATTTCACCGGGGCTGGGCTGGTCTCGAGGAATAATGCTTGCGCCAAGGGAAACAGGAGGCCGTTAAGGCGCTGTGCCTCCGCCCAATGGCCGGAACTGGCAGCGTCGTACAAATCCCGGCACAGGCTGGGGGCGACGTTGCTGACCACAGAGATACAACCATCGCCGCCTTGAATATAAAACGGCAGAACGGTGCCGTCCTCCCCGGAAAACAGGCGAAAAGCCGCCGGCATGGATTGGCGCAAGGCCAACGGCCTATTTAAATCGCCGGTGGCATCTTTGAGGCCAAAAAAGCGGGGAAATTCCTTGTGCAGGCGGCGAATTAAATCGTCGCTCAACCGTGTCACCGTCCGCCCCGGAACATCGTAGAGCATCAGGGGTAGTTGCGTTGCTTTATGGATAGCCGAAAAATGCTGAAATAGTCCTTCTTGCGTGGGCTTATTGTAGTACGGGGTCACTAGCAACGCGCCGTCGGCACCGGCGTCCTCGGCATAGAGGGTGAGTTCAATAGCCTCTGCCGTGCTGTTGGAGCCTGTCCCGGCCAGCACCTTCACCCGGCCATTGGCCAGAGCCACCGTTTGGTGGATGACCTCTTTGTGTTCTTCCATGCTCAGGGTGGGGGATTCACCGGTAGTGCCCACGGGAATCACGCCGTGGGTGCCGTGGGCAATCTGGCGTTCCAGCAGGTGTTCAAAGGCTTTCCAGTCCACCGCCCCCGCTTCGGTAAAGGGGGTGACAAGGGCAGTGTACGAGCCGTGAGCATTGAGCATGGGGGGAGTCTAGCGGGGAAATTGCAGGTGTGAAGGGGGGAGTTTTTGCTTTTTTCGTGTAGGTTTTTTATTGGTGGAAGAAGTCACGTTATAATTTTTAACACCTTGTGTTAAATTTCCTAACACAGCCTAATCATAGACTGCACATTGGCCTTACAACGCCACTGCCTCGGCCAGAATTTTATCCCGCAGATACCAATACAGCCCCTTTTCCCCAATAACATCCACGGGGCAGTGCAGCAGTTTTTCCAGATCATGCTTGAACTCGATGAAATCGATCAAGTCTTTGCCCTCGTCCATGCCGCTGATGAGGAAATCAATAGCGCTGTCTGGGCGGGCATCCCCCGGGCGACGGAACCGAACACGCGCAGGCCGTTGACTCCATACTGATGCGCCAAGGCAAGCACGGCATCACGGTGTTGGCGGAGGGCGTTGAGTCGCTGCACGATTCAGTATACTGCCGGATTATTTTTAAAAAAGGGTTTTTTAGTGTTTTGGCGGGTAAAAGAAAATCCCCCATTGCCCGAAGGCGCATGGGGGATTCTCAGGTTAAAAACGGCCTATTTCTTGCGAGTGGCCGTATATGTTTCTGTTTCTGTTTCTGTGCATAAAATTGGGTTTTTTACACACTTCAAAAACACTTGAACACATCGATCGTCTGGTAGGCGCACGATTAGTGTGTTCTTGTTAATATCAGCTTTAATGATGTAGAACTGATATTTTTTTCTTTGAAAAACAAAAATATAAAACATTTATCCTCTTGCTAAACAACTAGCTATCACCCTATCAGGTATGAAAAAAAAATCAACTTTTTTCTTAAAAATATATAAAATTTTATCACGAAAGAACATTCACCATGGCAACTGTAATCCTTTCCACCCTTGGCGCTGTCGTCGGCGGGCCGATTTTGGCCACGGCGGGCAGTATTGTTGGCAGTTATATTGACAACGCCATTTTTGGCTTTGGCAATAATAAGGGTAAAACAAGCACTTCGCCCATTTCTGTGCCGGAGGTGATGACCTCGGCTTATGGGCAAACCATCCCCGTAGTGTACGGCACCGCCCGGGTGGCTGGCAACGTGGTGTGGATGAGCACGCCCCAAGTCACTACCCTGACTGAAACCCAGAAGGTACGAACGGGTAAGTTCTCCAGCAAAAACGTCAGCACGGTGGTGGATCGCTATACCACGTGTGACCTTGCCATTGCCTTTGCCGAAGCCCCTGGCCTTGCCGGGGTTGCTGGTTCGGCGGAGGCCAGCGAGGACGAGGAAACCCGCTTCAAAACCAGAGGGACGACCACGGGCCTGCGGAGGTTGTGGGCGGACGGCAAGCTCATCTACGATGCCCGCACCCATAACGCCAGCATTCAGCAGACCAACAACTTTACCCTCGCCGCTTTTTACGATGGTGACGAAGATCAGCTTCCCGATAGCATTATTGAGTCCTATGTCGGCGTGGGCAACGCTCCGGCCTTTCGCGGCCTATGCTATGCGGTGTTTCAGGGCTTTCGCCTTAGCGATTTTGGCGGCCGTGTGCCGAACCTGCAGGCGGAACTGGTGGCCACCATGCCCCGTGCCTATACCGAAGCCAGCCCGGCGGGGATCACCTTCCTGCCCGATGGGGCTATTGCCGTAGCCAACCAAGTGCGCCGAACGGTGAGCGTGCTGGACCCCATCACCCTGCAACCCCGTGTCACTATTGGCCGGGATACCGCCGATTATCTGGGGAGCCTCAAGGCGCAGCCCCTGAACCTCGCCGTGCGCGCTCAGGACAGCAGCCTTTGGGTAACGAATAAGGGGGATGCGTTTGTGCAGCGGCTGAACCCCGGCACCGGAACGGTGGCGGCGACGATTCCCGTTGGCTACTACCCGGAAGATATTGTGATGGACGCATCGGATAACCCATGGGTGAGCTTTCCGACTAGGGACAAGGTGGCAAGGCTCGATCCCGCCAGCAACACCGTGGCGGCGGAATACACCGTGGTGGGCAGCCCATACCGCCTCTGCCGCGGCCTCGACGGTGACCTCTGGGTGTCCGTGAGCGATAGCGTCGTGCGCCTGAATCCCATCACTGGGGCGGAAAAAGCCCGCATCGCCGTTGGCTTGTTTCCCGCCGGGGTGGCGTGTAACCCCGTTACCGGGCACATCTGGGTTGCGCTATCGGGTCAGGATGTTCTTCAGATCATCGATCCTGCCAGCAATACCATCATCAAAACCCGCAACACCGGTACCTTCCCCGTCGCCGTCAGTTGCCACCCCAACGATGCAGCGGGCAGCGTCGCCGTGAGCCTGCTCTACGGCAATCAACTTAAGGTGTATTCCCGCACGTTTAACCAGATGCTGGAATACCCCACGGTGGCTTTTCCTGGCTCTTGCGCCCAAGATCAGAACGGCAAAATTGTGGTGGGGCAAGCGAAGTATGATTTTGTGCTGGTGGCGGAGGGGAGGGAATAGGTGGTGAGTGGTGAGTGGAGGTCAGTGGTCAGTGGTCAGAAAAAAATACCCCCGGTCGGGGTGGATTGACCGGGGGTATTACTTACTCAGGCTTGGGCTCGGGCGGCTTAGCTTTAGCCGCCTTAGCCTTAGCCTTGATTATGTTCTTTCTCAGCATGTCGTTGGCCGTCTGTAACAGACGCCCATGCTGAGCGCTGGAGTTGTATCTTCCCCCCATATTTTTTAGTTCTGCAGTGAACAACAAGGCTGCAGAACAAGAACGAATCACACCTTGCGGTATGATAATAAGTACCGACCACTTTGCAAAAAAATTTTTTGACAAAGAACTTACTGCCCCCATCCTACGGCACGGCACGGCACGGCACGGCACGGCACGGCACGATGATTTGCGTCACATTGATGCAATTTTTGTTAAAATAATCCTCAGATACGCCGGATCGGTGATAGCCACCATCTTCCCACGATCAGGCTTCTAGCTTCAGACCTTCTAGCTTGTTCT
>JBKCUA010000010.1:0-34444 GCA_046318675.1 Holosporales bacterium | reverse complement strand
TATAGCTGGTTGCACAATTAAAAGTATAGTTGCAACCAGCGCACGGCACAAAGTGCCGCGGCCGAATGGCCGAACAAAAATAACTTATAGCGCGCTGAAGACTTTATCAATGTCTACCGCTAATTACGCAACGCGCTATAGTTCTATTGGGCACAAACGGCAATTTGTCCCACACACTAAAGACCTTATCGGCATCACGGTAACGCACAACAAACGTCGTTGCGGATAAGGCAGAAGCCTCAATGAGTGCCAAGGCAACAGCCTTACCGCAGGTGACGCCGAAGCTGCCGCTGGTGATCATGCCAACGGGCTTGCCCTCGGCGGTGTGTACTGTTGCACCTTCTCGGACGATCTGGCGATCATCACGGAAAAGTGCCACCCGGCGGCGGGGTGCACCGTTGGCCTTTTCCCGTTGCAACCTGGCCGCACCGAGAAAGGAGCCTTTCTCCAGCTTCTCCTTACTGACAATCCAACCGATGCCCGTTTCAAACGGCGAGGTTGTCTCATCCAGATCATGACCGTATAGGGGCAACCCAGCCTCCAGCCGCAGGCTGTCCCGTGCCCCCAGCCCGGCATTAAGAATAGGGGGAGTGTCCAGCAATAGCTTGGCCACCTTTTGTGCGTCGGCCCCAGGAACACTTATTTCCAAGCCGTCCTCCCCGGTATAGCCTGATCGGCTAACCCACACAGGCACCCCGGCAATAGTACCAGCAGTGCCGTGCATATACGCCAGGGTTGCGACTTCAGGGCAGAGGCGGCTCACCGCTTCTACGGCCTGCGGTCCCTGTACCGCCAGCAACGCCCGATCAAACGCCGTCTCTAAGCACACATCGCCGGTGAGGTATTTCTTGAAATGGGTCAAATCGGCCTCCCGCCGCGCACCATTGATGACCATGGCAAAACCATCAGCGCAACGGGTCACAATAACGTCATCAACGATGCCGCCGGCTTCATTAAGCAACACGCTGTATCGGCTTTGCCCCACCTTCAGGGTGTCAAGGCGGCTGGGGAGTAATTTTTCCAATGCCGCTTCGGCGTCGCGGCCTTTAAAAAAAACCTGCCCCATGTGAGAGACATCAAACAGGCTGGCCGCCGTGCGGGTATGAGTATGCTCGGCAACGATGCCGGCAAACTGCACGGGCATTTCAAACCCAGCAAAGGGCACAAGGCGGGCACCCTGTTGACGATGAAGGTCATAAAGAGGGGTATGCAAAAGCTTGCTCATAAGCCGAACCCTATCCGCTGATCCCCAGCCTGGCAAGCACCGCCGCACGCAATAACAGCGTTTGTTCAAAAGTATTTTTCGCCGCCGTCACACCCTTGATTTCCGCCACGGGGGTAATGATGCTGCCGACATTGGCCAGAAAAATCTCCTCAGCGTCTTTAAAGGTTTTGAGGGTAAAATGCCCCTGCTTTATGGCACCTGTCCACGCCTGTAGCACTACCGCCGCCACGGTGCCCGGTATAAAGGGCAAATCCGGTGCCGGAGTGTACAGCGTGCCGCCCTGAATCCAGAAAATATTAGCATTGGTCGCCTCGCACACCAACCCATCGGGGGTGAGCATCAAGGCGTTGTCACAGCCATGCTCGATTGCCTCCTGCATTGCGGCCACGTACGGCAATGCACTGGCAATCTTACACGGCACCCGCCACGCTAAAGGAACCGAGGAAACCGCCAACCGTACTGGTTTAGGCGCAGGCAGGGGGGAGGCAAAGCTGGTAATGATACAAAAAGACTCTGTATTTTCCGGAGGACGATAGCCCACAACAGGGTCTTGACCATTGCCCCGGCGGATAGTGATGCGAACGAAACCTTCAGTGAGAGCGTTTTTGGCGATCACCTCATGGCAACATTGCTCTAACTGGCTTGTGTCATAAGATAGCTTAAAAAACGCCAGCCCCTTTTCAAGACGCGCCAAGTGCGCCTCGCTGTGGATGAGTCTTCCCTTGTGCACCCGAATAGTGTCAAAAATACCGTCGCCCAGGCGCAGGCTGCGATCATCGGCAGGGACTACGGCTTTGTCTTGGTCTGTCCACGTGCCGTTGAGCCATAATACACTGGACATACGCACGCCTTTCTAATGCACCAGCTCTGAGGATGTGCCCGATGTATTCTCCTCAATAGGGAAGTCATCGTCTTCATCATCTGCTAACGAGATAGGCGATGCTGGCTTTTGCCCAGTCACCATCATGACAGCAATAGACCATTTTTTCAAAACGAAGGTGTTTTTAATATCCCGCTGGAGTTTTTCATACATACACTCACCGGGAATTGAATACTCGTCTTCTTCGGGAGCCTCGATCTCGATGGGGTCTTCGTCATCTTCATCAATCATTTCGGCCAATAGAACACTGGCCAATTTGTGATTGGTAAAATTTATCATCGTTTTTTAAACTCCCGCTTAAAAGCAGATACAATAATAATCAGCAAGGGAATACACCATATACCCCCCAAAATATAATGCAGCCGCAGAAACATTGTTGAAGTTAAACGCCCGGGCAACGGCGCATCCAGTACACCCCGTTGATCAAGTCCCAACTTGGCAACAACACGACCCAAAGGATCAATCACAGCCGAAATTCCCGTATTGGCAGCGCGAATAAGCGGCACTCCTTCCTCGATCGCCCTCGTTCTAGAAATCGCCAGATGTTGATACGGTCCTGCGGAGGCTCCAAACCAAGCATCGTTTGTAACCTGTACTATGGCTTTAATATTCCTGGAGGTCATAGGAAGGCGGATATTGCCGCTGAACGCTGATTCATAACATATAATACCACTAACTTCCGAACCATCGGCCAGCAACATAGGCGCAGTAGCAGTCCCAGGAAACAAATCCCCCGGTAGCGGGGCGATGCGTTCAAGAGGCAACGTCTTGCGAAACGGAATATATTCCCCAAAAGGCACCAAATGACGCTTGTCGTATAAACCAACGATGGTACCGGAACCATTCAAACTGAACATGGTATTGTAATAATATGATCCCTGCATCGCCTGCCATTCTCGTAACGCCCCAAGGATAAGGCTTGCCCCTGGCGGCAAATTATCAACAAGCGCAAGCCGAAGAAGAAAATCCCTCTGTGGATCAACGGGCAATGCCGCCTCCGGCAGCACCACCATCGAGGGCAACGTCGATCCATACGGCGTACCCAGCAACGCCAAGACAGAAGCAAGATTATTATCGTAAGCTTCCTGATTCCATTTCAGGCGTTGGGGAATATTCGGTTGTACGATACGCACGGTAGTTAGGGGTTCCGGCTTTAAAATAGCAAGGCGTACGCCCCCCAATACCCACGTTCCCACCAGCAATCCGGCCAGCAGAATCGCTTCCCGTCGGCGTTGTTGCCACAGCAATGCAGGCAACGTCGCAACCCACACCACAAAAAAATTGAGACCAAAAGCCCCCAGAACGGCGTGTGCCTGCTGTAATGGTAGCAGGCCATCCAAAGCGTACACGGGTAATGCCCAAGGAAAACCGAAATCAACCTCTGACTGCAAGAAGTCCGCACACGCCCATAAAGCGGCAAACCCCATAGCAGCCCAACGAGGGCGCGGCGCAATAATTTTGTACAACACCCCTGCAACAGCTTGGCATAAAGCAAGATACAAAGGAATACCAAGCACCGCCGGCAGGGTTAGCCAACCAAACTTATCCGCATCCACCGACAATGCGTGATGAATCCACGTCAGTTGTGGCAGGTAGAATCCATACGCAAACAACCCTATCCATAATGCACCCTGACCAATGCTTCGCGCCCTTTCAAGCCCGGCAAAGGCAACGGAAAAAAGAAATAACGCCGGGTACATCCCCAACGGCGGCATAGCCGCGCTGGCCAACGCCCCGATAAAAGGAAGTGCCGCCCACAGCAACCACTTCGGTAACGGCATTAAACGCGAGTTAATTTTAACCATTTTATCTTCCTTGGGTCTGCATCCAGAATTTCCACCTCAATACCCTGATCTATACGCACCACCTCACCCCTAGCCGGAACACGACCCAAAGCAAACGAAATATAGCCGCCCACGGTATCAATCTCATCACGTTCGGAGGTGTCTAATGCTAGGGTGACGTTGAGTTTTTGCTCCAGCATTGGTAGTTCCGTCCTTGCATCAACAAGGAAGCGCCCAGGGGTTTCTTCAATTATGCCTTGTGTATATTGACTATCCGTGGTCTCTTGCAGAGTACCAACAATAGTTTCTATCACATCCTCAATGGTGATAAGACCATCAATCCCGCCGTATTCATCCACCACCAAAGCAAGATGCACATGGGTTATCCGCATCTGCACCAACAAATCAATCACCCGCATGGATGGGGAAATAAACATTGGCTTACGCATAACTTCTTTTAAATCAAAAGTTTTTCCTTGCGTCACCTGATCAAAAAGGTATTTGATATCAATAAACCCCCGCACATCATCAAGGTCATCATGAAAGATAGGGAAACGCGAATGATCGGCGTTATGAATGATACTGAGAATCTCATCCTTGGAAAGGGCAAGATCAAGACCGATGATATCCACTCTTGGCACCATAATATCAATGGCTTCGAGTTCTTTCAGACGACTAATGTTAGCAACAAGAGCACTTTCCGGTGAGGCAACATAAGCAGTATCCACAGGGGGTACTGGTGGCGCAGGCACATCGGGCGAAACAACAAAAAGGCGGCGCAACCAATCAAGCATACGGGTCTTTGTAGCCAAGGCTTTTAAGAATGTCTATTTCCTTGCTCTGCATAATAGCGGCATCAGCATCATCTTCATGATCAAAACCAAGCAAGTGCAACGCCCCATGCACCAACAGATGCGCCGTATGGGCGGCGGGGGTTTTGCCCTGCTCTTGTGCTTCTTGCACCACCGTCTCCAGCCCAAGGGCTATATCACCTAAATAATCCGCTTCATGAGCCTGGAAAGAAAGCACATTGGTGGCTTTATCCTTGCCACGAAAACGATGATTCAAATCCCGCATTTCCGCATCGGTGGTGTAACGTACCGTCACTGGAGCGGGTAAAACCATGGGCGTTACGATGGTACGGGTAAAGTTGACCAACGCGATTGTTACCGCCCTGCGCCAACCGGGGGCAACAATGTGAACATGAACACGGGAACGACGGGGCATGATAATACAGATTAGGACATTACTTTAGGGTTGTATCGCTCACGCATCAAGCACGCATCAAGACTACCCATTTTTCGTGCCACCCATTTTGGATAAAAGCCCAGAACTACTCAGCAATTTTGCCACCCGCCCGGTTTCATCCAGTGGCGGATAGCGTTCCCCCGGCATCACATCAGGGGTAAACCAGCGGGCAATGCCCCGATCGACAAAAGATTGATAAAAATGCCTTTGGCGCGGTTTTTTGATCCCCATGTCCCAGAGCAACAGCGGCGTGCCGCTGAGTGCTGCCTCGCTGCACATGGAGATAGAATCCGCCGTGCTAACAATAATATCAGCGCAGGCTAACAACCCCACATAGGGATTATCACCATGATTATCCCACACCCAGATATTCGTCCCTGTTAATGCCTGGCGCAATGCCGCCGCTTGGTTTACGCCCGTACGGCGGGAGGTGGTGATCAGTACACTTCCCTTGAGCCGCTCTTGCATCTTGCCCAGTGCTATCCCCAGCCGTAGAGCATCCTCAACGGTGAAGGCATTATGAGGGCTTGCCCCGCCTACCAGCACGGCAATCCACGGTTTGGGCAATGCGCCCCAGCGGGAGGCCCAAACCGGTCGCGCTGCCTCCAAATCCTGCAATGTCAGGTGATGCACCGCGCCCAAGGTGGGTAAAACATTGCGACCCTGCAATCCGTCATGTTCGGGCACCACAACGGCATCAAAGCGGGGGGTGAGACCTTTGGTGTTCTGGACATGAATCACGTTGGTGATGCCGCCGGACAGGTGTTTTAACGCCAGACACATAGGGATACTTCGCCGCCCACAAGAGATGGCAACGTCAGGCCACGGCGGCTCCGCCACCTTTCCATCCAGCGTCGCCCAGCCGCCAAGGCGAGCCGCAAGAGCAGGGGGCAATACATCAAACCCCCGGCGCGGCTGTACTAACCTCGGCACAAAAGCAAGGCCAAGCCGCTTGGCCAGCCCCTCGGCCTGATGGCGCATACCGATTTCCCCGGTAGTCAGCGTCCAGCAAGAAGTCATACCGCCCCTGTTCCTTTACCGGGGTTAAAAATATTTTTTGGATCAAAAAACTGTTTGAGTTGCCGCTGCAAGGCTTTGGTCACGGGATCGGTGTAGGCGGCGTAATCAGGTTGGCGCACAAGGCCGATACCGTGCTCTGCACTTATCGCGCCACCAAGCCGCCGGACAAGAGCAAAAATCGCCGCATTAATGGCTGGCCGGACTTTTTTCGCATCAGGAACTTGAAGATTGTAGTGAATATTACCATCACCAAAATGACCAAAAGCAATGCACCGTGCCGCCGGTTCAATGGCTCTTACTAACGGCTCTGCCTGTGCAAATAACTCCGGCAGGCGATCCAGCGGCACGGCAATGTCATGCTTGACGCTGTCGCCCGCTTCCTTTTGGACGGTGGGCAATTCCCGGCGCAGGTGCCAGAAAGCCTCGGCCTCATCACGGTTTAATGCCCTGCCCTGCACCCGTCCTGCAAGCGTTTTGGCCACTGGCTTAATGTCTTCCAGCGCGCTGGTCTCGAGGGTTAGTAAAGCGGTAAAGGCCGTTTTCGGTAGAGTCATCCCTGCACAAGCAGCAGGCCGTAATTGCCGCAACAAATCAAGGCACGGTGCAGTTATGACTTCAAAGGCGGATAAGCTCTCCCCGGACAGCACCTTGGCCGTTGCCACCGCCGCCACCAATGCGACCGGATCATCGCTGGTCAGCAGGATATCCGCCCGCTGCGCTGGCAATGGTACCAAGGCGAGGGTTGCGGCAGTGATAAAGCCTAGGCTGCCCTCACTGCCGATAAACAAATGCTTTAAATCAACGCCCTCGTTCTTTTTACGATTGGGTTCCAGATCACTGTACACAGACCCATCGGCAAGGACGACTTCCAGCCCCAGTACGGATTGCCGTGTCATACCATAACGCAGCACATTAATCCCACCGGCATTACTGGCAATATTTCCCCCAAGGCGACACCATGAAGCCACGGATAGGCCGAGGGGAAAACTCAGCCCCACCTCGCCAGCTTTATTTTTTATATCCAGTAAAATACACCCAGCCTCGGCGGTCATAGCCGCGGCCTCCGGGCGCAGTGCCCGAATACGGTTCATCCGGTTAAAATTGACGAGAGCCTGCCCCTTGATAGCCACGGTGCCGCCCACCAGGCCGGAATTGCCGCCCTGGGGCACCAGGCCAATACCCTCAGCGACAGCCAAACGAACAATGGCTTGAACCTGCGCCGTATTTTCAGGTTGCAGCACCCACGTGGGTGTGTTTTGAAATGCCCCCCGCTGTTCCCACGCAAAGGGAGCCATGGCCTCCGCCGTATCAAGAACGGCATCAGGGGGAAGAACAGAGTGAAACATAGGGCATCGTAAGGTTTCCTTCGTAGTAACGACAAGAGGTTTTTCATTTTCGGCGGTTAAGCTACGGTGCTTTGTTCTGGGAGATTAGGTTTTTTTAAATATTTTTATTGATTATAAATAGAATTTATAATATAATAAAATATGCCCAAGGCAAAATCCTTGTCCCAAGAAGAACAGCAAAAGAAAGAAGACCTATTAGAAATGCGTGCGCGCATCGTCAAAAAATTGGAAGAAAAAGATTCTTCCAATTGGCAAGAACAACTGGAAATACTAGGTAATTTTAGAACGTTAGCGGGTAAAAAGTCTTTGACTAGCACGACTGCGCGCGAGACTATGGTGAAACATTTTCCGGTGCCGGAGGAGCTAAAGGAATACTATGACCAAGCATACAACGCTGGATTAGCCAATCAATACTCTTCGGAAGAACCCGATAAAGAAAAAAATATGCAGGAAAAAAATATGCAGGTTGACTGGTTAAGTATGCTCTTAACGATTGCGTACCGAGCTTTGGAGGCGCCAAATAATATAGACAATAAATATTTAAAAACATTGAATAATATAAGTACTATTTTTTTAGCACTCCACAAAGAACGTATTACCAGTGCAGCAAATCGTTTAAAAAGACAAGATGAAACGACTTCAGAGCTCATAAATCGCCTGCAAACACTGGTCATCCAATCGTTAGCCCTCAAAAAACAGATTCCTGTACCTCAGTATCTGCAAACGCTCTCCCCAAGCAAGAAAGCACCTCTATTAACCTCACCCCTATCCTCAGAAGACACTGATTTATTTGATTCAGAACTTCCCGGATCGGGGTTAATAGAGGGGTCCAAGACAGTTCAAAACAGGGTCATAAAGCGTGAAATGTTATTTTTGCAAGCTGGCCTGCGTTATTTACCACAAATGCCCGAAGACGAAAAGGCGCAAACCGAGAGAAACCTACAGGAGCTTCGCGCGTACTATAAGGCTGTCAACCAGCCCTATACACCCTTTTATGACCCTGCAACTGCAACATATACCGTATTTTTGTACAACAATCTTGTGCAGTATTTTTCCAGGTTCACTAAAAATAGAAAAGACAACGCCACAAACAATAACTTATCGCGGCATATACAATCCATCAAAGCAGAAATAAAAAGATTGCCTGACGGGGAGAATTTTTTGAAAAATCAGCATACAAACTTGGATATGCTGGAGAATATTAATGCTTTTTTAGCCGATATACGATTACGCCATGAGAATGGCTATGATTCTGTGATAAAAACGATAGAACAAAAGATGAATGATTTGTCCCTCATCCCATCGCAACACACGAATAATCTACTACTGCCGGATGTATGTGTTCCACAACAAGACAGCATTCCACAATATCCAGTGACGAATGCCTTGGAGGACCTTGTCAGGCAAGATACGCTGCTTGCCTATCTTGCTAAATCTGATAAAGATAAAAATTTTTTAACTCAAATACTTACCAATCTTTTAAAAGAGCAGTATCCTAATTTTTTTAATGCGGCCCATGAGTTGGTGTTTAAATATTATCCTATTGAAAATATACAAGAAGCTCGCGAGAAGATTGATCCTTTTTATGCAAGGCTTCTAAAGGCAGTCCAAGGAAAATCGGAAAAAGATGAAATATGTCAAATTATTGCAGCGTGCTTCAGGCAGGATTATGCGGCGTATGATAAAAAAATTAGAGATGACGCAGCTAAGAATATTAGCCTTGTTAAAGGCGACATTCTTCTCTCTTCAGGACTACACTTTAAAAATCTTGCCTTGTCATCAGAAGGCATTGTGGCCTGCAAAAAGCTTATTGAATTAAAATATGATGGCGATGAAAAAAATTTTCGTTTCGGCACAGGCATAGATAAAAAAACGCTATCGCATATTCTGGACGGTAAATACGTTAAAGCAGCGGCTTTAGCAGGAGTTTTATCGCATCTTTTTGAGACGATAAAAAATCCCGATGATCTTGAGCAATTTGTTATGCAACCTACAGAAAATTCAGAATCGTCACCCTCAGTGCCAGAACAAACAACACCAGAGGATAAACATCCAAATATCGATCTTAGCCAATTATGGACCAACTATTCCACCGACAATTACACCGGGCGTTAACCAAAACCCCTTGCATCGTTGAGCTTATCGTTTCACTTAAATCCCCCATGCCGTCCATCTTTCACCCTTCGCCACCAACGCTTCTGTGGGTTGCCGGGTGGGGCATGGCGGCGGATGTGTTTGCGCCGTGCCAGGCGTTGTTGCCAGAGTATTCGCATCACCATGTTTTTTTGTGGGGGGAAGAGGAGGCGGTGCTTCCCCGCCTGCCCACGCCCGTGGTGGGTATTGGTCATTCCATCGGCGGTTGGTGGCTGGCGCAGCAGCCGGCAATAAAAAACCTCATCACCCTTGGTGGGTTCCAACGATTTCCGGCTGGCCAGCGGGTGTTAACCCCCATGCGGCAAGCCTTTGCCAGCAAGCCCCAGCAAGTCCTGCTCAGTTTTTATGCCAAAAGCGGGTGCAGCGATTATCCCCCGCCTTTAGTAAACCTGCCCCGCTTGGCCGATGCCTTGGACCGCCTCGCCCATGATCAGGTTGCTTTTCAACCGCGCCTTGCTATTCATGGGGAAAAGGACGCCATCGTGCCGCTGTATCATGCCCAGCAGGAATTTTCATCGCTGCGCGTTCTTGCCAACGCCGGGCATATGCCGCAATGGACGCATCCTGTGCAGACGGCAACCTTGATCAGGGAGGTTCTTCGTGCTGAACGATAAAGTCGCCCTGCGCCAAGCATACCGGGTTGTCAGGGGCGGTTTATCACCAGAGCAGCGCGCCACCGCCAGTGCCCGCATCGCCGATCACCTGCTCAACACCCCGGTGCTGATGACGCCCACAACGGTGGCGGTGTTTTACCCGCTGGCCGAAGAAGTAAACCTGTTATCCCTGATGCCTGCGCTGCGGGCGCGGGGGCATGGGTTGGTGTTGCCCACTGTGCAAGAAAACCACCGGATCATGACCTTCCTGCCGTGGGAAGAAGATACCCCGCTGGAAGCCCAGCAGTTTGGCATTCTTCAACCTGCCGTGGGTACGCCAGCAACGCCCCAAGTGGTGCTTGTCCCCGGATTAGCGTTTTCGGAACAAGGGACACGCCTTGGCTATGGCGGCGGGTATTATGATACCACACTGGCGGGGCTTGCCAAAAAACCATTGATTATAGGCGTCGGTTTTGCGGTGCAAATGCGGGCGGTCTTGCCCTGTGAGTCGTGGGATGTTAGATGTGACGGTCTTGTCAATGAAGAGGGATTAACATGGATTTCGACGTTCTGATTATTGGGGCGGGCCCTGGCGGGTACGTGGCAGCAATTAAGGCTGCCCAACTTGGTCTCAAGGTTGCCTGCGTGGAAAAGCGCCCCACCTTGGGCGGTACCTGTTTGAATGTCGGCTGTATCCCGTCGAAAGCGTTGCTGCAATCATCGGAGAAATACACTGAAGCCGCCGGGCATCTCAGTGATCATGGCGTGGACATCAAGGGCGTCTCCCTCAATCTTGCGGCCATGATGACACGCAAAAATAAAGTCGTAGGCGATCTAACCAAAGGCATTGAATTTTTATTTCGCAAGAATGGCGTCACCCATCTCAAAGGCGAAGCAACATTTGTTGCCCCCCTAACAGTAGACGTAGCAGGTACCCAGTATAAAGCCAAAAACATCATCATTGCCACCGGTTCCGAAAGCGCGCCCCTGCCCGGCGTGGCGGTGGATGAGGAGGTCATCGTCAGCTCTACCGGTGCCCTGTCCCTCAGCAGCGTTCCCAAAAGTCTTGTGGTCATCGGCGGTGGGTATATCGGGCTTGAGCTTGGCTGTGTTTGGGCACGCCTAGGGAGTGCCGTCAGCGTCGTTGAATACGCTCCCCGCATCGTCCCGGCCATGGATGAAGATATCAGCGCGGCAATGCAAAAAATTCTTGAAAAACAAGAATTAAAATTCCACCTTGCCCACAAAGTGACCAAGGTAGAGCGCACGGGCAAGACTGCCGCCGTCACTATTGAACCCGCCGCTGGCGGCGCGGCGCAAACCCTTAACGCTGATGTTGTTTTGCTTTCCATTGGCCGCCGCCCATACACGGAAGGCCTCAACCTCGCCGCCGCCGGGGTAAAAACCAATGAGAAAGGGCAGATCATCACCGATGCCCACCTTCAGACCACAGCCCCCGGCGTCTATGCCATTGGCGACGTGGTGGCCGGGGCGATGTTGGCCCACAAAGCCGAGGAAGAAGGCGTCGCCGTAGCCGAACGCCTTGCCGGGCAAAAGCCCCACGTCAATTATGACGTTATCCCCGGCGTGGTGTACACATCCCCGGAAATCGCCGTGGTAGGCAAATCGGAAACAGAACTCAAAGCCGCCGGTATTAAATATAAAGTCGGCAAGTTTCCCTTCGCTGCTAACAGCCGCGCCAAAGCCGCCGGAGATACCGAGGGTTTTGTCAAGCTACTGGCCGATGCCGCCACCGATCGCCTGTTGGGGGCGCATATCATCGGCAGCAACGCCGGAACCCTTATTGCCGAACTAGCTCTCGCGCTGGAGTTTAAAGCTTCCGCCGAAGACGTCGCCCGCACCTGCCACGCCCACCCGACGCATAATGAGGCCGTGAAAGAGGCAGCATTGGCAGCGGCGTTTGGAAAGGCACTGCATGCATAACGACTTGAATGGGTCAGTGCCGTGATTGCCCCTAAAATTCCCCTCGCTTTTTGAAAGTAATTGCGGCACAGATGCCGACTGTTGCACGGGATAAAAATGCGCTGGTCATTATAACCAGTAGTTTTTCTTTTGTCCCGTGAACATTTAATGACAACAGGGGTGCGCATGATCGATCCAGAGACCGCGTATTTTAGCCAGCAGCTTGTCAACGGCCTTACTCTTGGGGCTGTGTATGGCTTGATAGCCCTTGGCTATTCCATGGTGTATGGCATTTTAGGCCTCATCAATTTTGCCCACGGTGAGCTATACATGATGGGCGGGTACCTTGCATTTCTGGGGGTTTTGGCGGCCACTGCTTTAGGGGTAGAAGCACCGATTTTATTATTGCTGGGCGGTTTGGGGTTGGCCATGCTAAGCACGGGAGCCAGCGGCGTATTGCTGGAGCGTGTGTGTTACCGCCCCCTGCGCCGTGCACCGAAGCTGGCACCATTTATCACGGCTATTGGTGCGTCTATTTTTCTGCAAAACGCTGTTCAGGTAGCCCAAGGAACACGACCACGGGCACTTGGTACATTATTTGAGGCGCAACATACCCTTGCCCAAGGGGTTAGTATTACCACGGTGCAACTCATCATCATGGGGGTAAGCGCGGTTTTGCTCACCGGGTTTGCTGTTCTCATTCGCTGTACAGCGTTTGGTCGTCAGCAACGGGCGATTCAGCAGGACGCCGGCATGGCCGCCATGCTGGGGATTGGCGTCGATCGCGTTATCAGCAGCACTTTTGCCATCGGCGCAATGCTTGCCGGCGTTGCCGGTACCTGTACCCTGCTGTATTATGGTGTGGTGGATTTTACCATGGGCTTTTTGGCGGGGATTAAGGCATTTTCGGCGGCGGTGCTGGGGGGGATTGGATCGTTGCCGGGTGCGGTGCTGGGCGGCCTTATACTTGGGTTGAGCGAAACATTCTGGGCTGCTTATGTTAGTGCCGATTACAAGCACGCTGTTGGGTTCGTGGTACTGATTATGGTACTGTTACTGCGTCCCCAAGGATTATTTGGCCGCCCTGAGTTTGAGAAGGTCTGATGCGCCGGGGATTGTTCCTGTTATTTCTGGCATTGCTTGCCGCTGGCCCCTTACTGGGCTTGGTTAGCAAAGATACCATGGCTGGAGTGCGGTTGATTATAAGGCCGGAGCCACTGATCTTGTTTGCGGGTTTTGTGGTGCTGATGTTACTTATCCAAGCCTTACACTGGCGGGGGTCTCTTCATACCCTGCTGCGCGTGCTTTCTGCGGAGCGGGTGCCTATGTTCCCCGGTTGGATTGGCGTCGGTATTCTGTTTATCCTACCATTTTTTTTAAACCGTGCCGGGCTAGACATGGCGGGGCTGTGGTTGCTTTATGTTGGTTTGGGACTGGGATTGAGTATTACGATTCAGCGCACGGGTCTTCTTGATCTTGGCTACGCCGCTTTTTATGCGCTGGGGGCATACACTTTTGCCATGTTGGCCGTGCGGTATGGTGTCTCATTCTGGGTAGCGTTACCTCTGTCAGCCTTGGTAGCCGGGCTTGTTGGCGTTGTCGTTGGAATTCCTTTGCTACGCTTGCGCGGGGATTATTTTGCCATTGGCACACTGGGGTTTGCCGAGATTTTAGGCATCGTCCTTCGCAATGAGTCTGCCCTGACCGGGGGGCCCAATGGCCTTGACGGCGTGCCGCGCCCAACGCTGTTTGGTATTGATTTTGCCCGCACCGCCGCGCCAGGGCAGGTGCCTTTTCATGAAGTGCTGTCCGTGTCCTTTGCCCCGGAACAACGGCTGTGGTTTTATTATTACCTGACATTGGCCGTTCTTGGGCTTGTTATTTTTATCACCCGGCGACTAAGTCGCAGCGATTTTGGACGCGCCCTTGAGGCGGTGCGGGAGGATGAAATCGCCTGCCAAGCCGTTGGCTTGTCTGTCTCCCGCCTCAAAATTGCTGCTTATGCCATCGCGGGAAGTATTGGCGGCCTGATGGGATGCTTATTTGCAGCCCGACAGGGCTTTATCAGTCCAGAGAGTTTCAGTTTCAACGAATCCGTGCTTGTCCTTGCCGTGGTGGTGCTTAGCGGCGGGCGGATGCTGGGGACATTTATTGCCGCGGGGGTACTGGTGTTGCTGCCGGAACTTGCCCGGGGGCTTGAGGATTACCGGATGATGGTGTTTGGTGCAGTACTGGTGCTGGTGATGCTGTGGCGCCCTCAAGGGTTGGGGGGTAAACGCATTCCTTCTATCACGGTGCCCCCCGCATGAGCTTACTGCGCGTTGAAAACCTCACCATGCGTTTTGGCGGCCTGCTGGCCGTGGACAAGGTATGTTTTACCGCCCAGCCTCAGGCCATCACCTCCATCATCGGTCCCAATGGGGCGGGGAAAACCACCCTGTTCAACTGCCTCACCGGCTTTTATCGCCCAACCAGCGGCCATATTTTTCTTGAGCATCACCAAACCTCTTTCGCCCTTGAAACAATGGCAAGAGCCGCCATCCCCCGCCAGGCACGCGTTGCCCGCACGTTTCAGAACATCCGCCTGTTTGCCGGAATGACGGTGCTGGAAAATCTGCTTGTAGCCAGCAATGCCCGGCACAGTTATTTTTTCACCGATTTCATCCATACCTCCGGTGCTAAGCACCGCTTGGAACAGGCTATTCAAAAAGCATTAAGTTGGCTTGATTTTTTTGGCCTTCGCCATACCGCCAACACCACCGCAGGCAGCCTTTCTTACGGCCAGCAACGCAAAATTGAAATTGCCCGCGCCTTGTGCACTGATCCAGTATTGTTATGCCTTGATGAACCTGCCGCCGGTCTCAATGCCGCCGAATCGGCAGAATTAATGCACCGGCTGGCCGCCCTGCCCCGGGAACGCGGGATTGCCTTGCTGCTCATTGAGCATGATATGGGCATGGTTATGGGTATTTCTGATCACATCGTTGTGCTGGAATACGGGAGAAAAATTGCCGAAGGCAACCCAGCCCACATCCGCCACCATCCCGAAGTTATCCGCGCCTATCTAGGGGAGGGAAATGAAGAATGATCTTAGCACTTCAAAACCTCACCGCTGGATATAGCCGATCGGCCATCGTACACAACATCACCCTTGAACTTGCTGAAAAAGAGATTGTCACGTTAATCGGCACCAACGGCGCAGGGAAAAGCACCCTACTGCTGACCATCAGTGGTATGACCACAGTGTTGCACGGCTCGGTAGCATTAGAACAACAATCCCTCCACGGCTTATCACCCCAAGCTATTGCCCAACGGCGCATCGCCCATGTCCCGGAAGGACGTCGAGTTTTTGCCCGGCTTAGCGTGCGGGAAAACCTCCTCCTTGGAGCCACCATTGTCGCCAAAAACCACCACAAAAAAGATTTGGATCGTGTGTTTAGCCTTTTCCCTAGGCTAGCAGAGCGTCAACATCAACGCGCCGGAACCCTGTCGGGGGGGGAACAGCAAATGCTGGCCATTGGCCGGGGCTTGATGAGTCGCCCGAAAGTACTCCTCTTGGATGAGCCTTCCCTCGGCCTTGCACCCTTGGTGATTAAACAGATTTTTGAGGCCATCCGCCAGATTAACGCGGTGGAAGGGGTGGCAGTGCTCCTTGTCGAACAAAACGCCCACGCCGCCCTGCGCCTCGCCCATCGGGGCTATGTGCTGCAAAAAGGCCGGGTGGTATTGGAGGGAGAAAGTACTGCGCTGCTGAATGATCCGTTTGTGCGGCAATCGTATTTGGAGGGAAGTGGATAGATTTACCCATTATCGGCTATCACATAGCATTCAATCTAAGATTAGCCGAACACTAACAAATACCGTGACTAATGACTACAACCTCAATATATAATCCCGATGCTCTCAACCTTTCTCAAACGCTTTTTCGCCATGGAAGCCGCCGGTGGTTTGATCATGTTGGGCGCGGCGGGGTTGGCCATCGTACTGGCCAATAGTCCTGTATCGTTGATATATAAAGACAACGTCACGCCCATAATGCCGTTTGTTAAAGACATCTTGATGGTGTTGTTTTTTTTATCGGTGGGCTTGGAACTCAAACGCGAAACGCGGGAGGGTTTTTTGCAACACAAAACCCAGGTTATCTTGCCGCTGCTGACGGCACTGGGCGGGATGGTGGTGCCGGCGTTGGTGTTTTTATATGTGACCAGAAATATGCCCGAACTCGCCAGCGGCTGGGCTATCCCGGCGGCCACGGATATTGCCTTTGCCCTGTGCGTGCTTGGCCTTGTCGGTAAGGGGGTGCCGCCGGCGGCCAAGGTATTCTTGCTGGCCTTGGCTATTTTTGACGATTTGGGTGCCATCATCGTGGTGGCATTGTTTTACAGCCATGGGATAGTGCCGTTGTCATTGCTGGCCGGGGCGGGGGTCGTTGGGGGGCTAATTCTATTGAATAAGCGCGGCGTGGGCGCGATTAGCCCGTATATGCTCCTAGGCATCGCCTTATGGTTTTGCCTGCACCACGGCGGTGTACACACCACGGTGGCCGGGGTGGTGGTGGGGCTTTTAGTGCCCATGCGGATGGGGGAACATTCCCCGGCGGAACGCGCGCTGGAGCTTCTTCACCCGTGGGTGAGTTTCTTGATCCTGCCCCTGTTTGCCTTTGTCAGTGCCGGGGTGGACGTACGGGGCTTGGGGATTGATGATCTTACCCACCCATTGCCGCTGGGGATTGCGCTTGGCCTTTTTGTGGGTAAGCAGGTGGGCATTATGGGCATCGCTTGGCTATCGATACGCGGTGGGCTGGCCACCCTGCCGGAGGGTACCACCTGGCGGCACCTTTATGGCATCAGCATCCTTGCCGGTATTGGCTTTACCATGAGCCTGTTTATCGGCAATTTGGCTTTTGCTGGGGCATGGCAAAACCCCATTATACTGGGCGTGGTAGCTGGCTCCCTGTTATCGTCAATATGGGGATGGGCGGTGCTCCGGGGTGCTGGCGGCGTGAGGCCTCAAGGGTTAAAATAGATGGTTGTTTCGTATTAAGGGTAATCCCGGTGATGGGGGACACGGACAGGCCTAGCAGCGGCGCCAGGCGGCTGGAAACCAAGACATTATCATCCTCCCATGGCACAACAGGCCAAGCCAACGGTGGCGGGTGGCTGCAGTCAACGTGTTCGGTGTGAAGGGCATAGGATTCGTGTGTGGTGCCATCCGCACAGTGAATTTTTATCCGCTCTCGCGCCAGTGGCCGGGACGGGATATTGTCCGGTACTAAGGTCAGGGTGTGATCTTTAGTATTTGAGAAAACCTGTCGCCCTTTTTTAAGGTCCGTTCCCACCACCGTCAGGAGGCGATGGCCAATAGCCTCGGCGCAAGAGCCGCACGGGCACGCCTGCGGCCCTATCATGCCGTCACCGTTTGCATCATGAACGCTGTGCACCAGCATCAGTGGGTCGGTAACGGTATCCGGGTATATGGATGTCCAAAGCTCTAACGCTTTGCGTTCAGCACAAGTCCAATACCCCGGCGGAGCGCTATCCGGATCGTTGGACACGATACAATATTTTTCCCCGTTGGTGACAACAGCAAGGCGCAGGTGGGCTTTTTTCTCTTGAGGTATAGTTGCCATGACTTTTCGCAGTAGGTCTTCGGCTTTTTCAACCCATGACTCCGTTGTTGGAGGTAGCGTGTGCCCCCAAGCCTCGGACACAGCTTGAGGATTGCTGGGGTCATTGTCGGAGGCGTAGAGGTGCCGCGTCCACTCGGCAACGGTTTTGCCGTTGATGCTGGCATGTGGGCACATACGTTTTAAGGCTTGCCAGTCCGCACCGCTGATGTCTTCCAGCAACAGTCCGCCGATATCTTTGATACCGTCGCAGTTATCGTAGGTTTGCATCCAGAGACCCAAGGCTCGGCGCACGGTGCTGGGTTCGGCGGCGTCGGGGGGATCAAGCAACGGATGGTGCAGAATGGTCAGTTCATCATTATTAATTGTTAGATATTTTGGCGTACCCTCTGGCATTGCTGTTGATCGCTGGCTTGGGTAAGGATAGAGATCATTAATAGAATAGCTTGTGGGGCGGCTTTGTGGATTATCGGGATGAACAATATCAACGGTGAGGTTCTCCCCCCCATACGCCTTCAGCAACGCCCATTCAATGAGGGGGATGTTATCCAGCGGTTCATTGGTGCACACCGTGACCTTGGTAATGCTCTGTCGCCTGGTTAGTTCAACAACGCTAGCCGCCGCCGGGCAGCCTAAGGTAGAATTAGGACGCCAACTCGCCGCACTCTTGATCTGGTCATCCGCGAACACGACCGCAATGCCCCAGGCCTGAAATATTTCTTTTGAAGTACGCCAGGATCGATCAAAAGCGTCACAGACAAGAGGTATTGTTTCCATTGTTATTAAATCTATAGCAAGGAAGTGTTAAAAATGTGAAGAGACTTGACTGTATGTACAAAAAGTATTAACATGAAAACCGTGTATGAATGGGATGAAGAAAAAAACCTTTACAATATTGCCAAGCACGGCATTGATTTTGCTGTTGCCAAGCGCATCTTTGAAGAAGCCATTATAACAAAAGCAGATACGCGCCGTGATTACGGTGAGCCCCGTTTTGTTAGCATTGGCACCATTGGAGACAGCGTGGTGGTCGTCGTGGTTTATACACAACGTAATAATCATGTCCGCCTTATATCTGCCCGGCGGGCATCACGTCAGGAAAGGATGTTGTACAATGTCGCGCTACAAAAAACCGATGACAATGAATGAATTATCGTCAATGCCTGATGAGAAAATTGATTTTTCAGACATTCCGCCCCTCGATAAAGAGTTTTGGGAAAACGCTATTGTGCACCATCCTCATGGTACTCAACCCATAACATTGCGGGTGAAAAAATCCGTGCTGAATTATTTCAAGGCCTCCGGGGTAAAAGGCTATCAACGGCGCATTAATGCTGTATTGGAAAGTTATGTTCAGGCACAAAAACCTCTATAGCTGGTTTCATAATTAAAAGTATACTTGCAACCAGCGCACGGCACAAAGTGCCGCGTCCGAATGGACGAACAAAAATAACTTATAGCGCGCTGAAGAATTTTTATACCGCTTTGCGTTCAATATGTAGAAATTATCTGCGCAAAGCGGCAAGCCCGCGCGGCGTTTGAGCGAATCATTTTGCAATCATTTGATGGCAAAATGGTATTAAAGTCTACTGTTAATTCCGCAACGCGCTATATAGTATCTTCTCCAACATTTCCACCTCCTTCCCCCCCATTGCCGCCGTCAGCGACAACCGCACCCGCGCCGCCCCCTGGGGCACGGTCGGTGGGCGAATGGCTGGAGCACGACAGCCGTGAGCCTTAAAGCGTTCGGCCAAGGCTAACGCTGAGGCATTACCCCCGGTGATGAGGGGAATAATCGGTGAGGCACTGGCTCCCACGGCATACCCCGCCGCTTTGGCCAAGCCGCGTACCTGATCGCCTAGGGCGTGCAGGTGTGCCCGTTCCCGTTCCAACGATGGCAATAGCTGAGCAGCAGCGGTAAGAGCTGCCGCCACCGCTGGGGGCAAAGCAGTGGTATAGATAACCCCGGCGCAACGCTGCACCAAATACTCAATAATATCCCCCCCGGCAGCAATAAACGCCCCGTAACTGCCCAAGGCCTTCCCCCCCGTGCCCAGCACCACGTCAATGCCATGCCCAGGCGACAACCCTGCCCCGCCCGCCCCGAACACCCCGGTGGCGTGCGCCTCATCAAGGTAGACGAAGGCACCAAACTCCCGGCGCAGGGCAGCCAACCCAGCTATATCGGCGATATCACCGTCCATGCTGTACACCGACTCAGCAACGATGAACGGCTGTTGATGCCCCTCCAATCGTTCCAACCGTCGCCGCAAGTCATCAAGATCGTTATGGACAAAACGCTGCCAGTGCGCGCCGCTGGCCTGTACCCCGCGCAGCAAACTATGATGCGCCAGACGGTCAATGAACACGATGGGGGTCTTATTCCCCCACAAAACCTTGTCCAGCAATGCCGGCAGCACTGTCAGATTCGCCACCATCCCACACCCCAACAGCAATGCCCCCTCCGTGCCTTTGAGACGCGCTAAGGCTGCCTCGGCCAGCGCGTGCTCTGGGTGGCTACCCCCAGCAAGACGGGAGGCACGACTGCCCACCGATGCACACGCCGCATCCCGAAAGGCCGCCACCACCAGCGGATGACGCGATAGATTGAGGTAATCGTTGCTGGAAAAATCGCAATAATATGGCGTGTGTTCGCGGGGAAGATTGCGCCGTGTATCCTTGGGCAGGCTATCCAGAAAAGCACGAAAAGGAAGCATTTTTATGATTTTTTCCCAAAGGGTTATCTATGCATAGCAGGCCTTCAGCCGCCGCCTTTGGCGGGTGAGGGCTTTTCTAAAAAAACTACCCATTTTGGAAAAGAGCCATTCTTATTCCCTTTCATTTATGAACGCTATAGCTATGGGCACTGTCGGGAAAGCGTCCCTGCCGCACATCATCAGCAAATTGAGCAACAGCAGCTTTGATCGTAGTGGCAATATCCGCGTAACGCTTAACAAATTTTGGCGGCTTTCCTGGTGTCAACCCCAGCAAATCTTCGCTTACCAGAACTTGCCCATCGCAAACCCCCGCACCAATCCCAATGACAGGGATCGAAAGGCTGTTAGTAATTTCCTTACCCAAAGAGGCTGGTATAGCTTCCAGCACAAGGGCAAAAGCCCCCGCCTCAGCCAGAGCCACGGCATCCCGGCGCAGGTGCTCAGCACTGGCCGCATCCCGCCCCTGTACTTTATAGCCACCTAAAACATGAACCGATTGGGGCGTTAAGCCCAAATGACCACACACCGGGATACCCCGCTGGGTTAAAAAGCGCACCGTGTCAATCATTGGTGCGCCGCCTTCCAGCTTTACGGCTCCGGCACCAGCACGCATTAACCGCGATGCGCTGGAAAATGCCTGCTGGGGCGAGGCTTCATAAGAACCAAAGGGCAAATCAACAAGAACCAGTGCTCGACTTGATCCTCGTTGCACCGCCGCGGCGGCGTGTTCCATCATCTCCAGCGATACGCCCAACGTATCCGGCAGGCCAAACCGCACCATGCCTAAAGAATCGCCCACCAAAATCATCTCTGCCGTTGTATCCACCAGCCCCGCCATCAACACATCATAGGCGGTTAACACGACCACAGGGCGAACGCCCTTACAGGCGCGAATATCAACAGCAGTAAACCGAGAGGCAGTCACGCCCCAGCCTTACAGACTATTAAACAATGTATCAATATCATCCTGGCTTACGCCCTTACCAGGAAGTTGCGGGCCGCTCATCAAAGTATTTGTTGCATTCTCATTTTTTGTTTCATTGTTGAGTTTGCCCCGCAAACTTCCTTTGATCTCACCGCCCAATACCTCCACCATGCCTTGTAAACGATCCTCAATGATTTGCATGGTTTTGACAACCTTGGTAATACGTTGACCGGTGATATCTTGAAAATTACTGGCTTCGAAAATAGAGGTTGCAGCCTCCACAAGGCGTTGTTTATTTTTTTCATCCACTGTTTCGGCAATGTTTTGTACTGTTTCAGCGGCATCAAGAATTTTGCCGGTGGCTTCTTCCGTGGCGCGGACGATTTCCTCCAACTGATCGGCGGCACCAGGAAGATGTTCAGCTGTCAGATCAACGGGAGCCAATTGGCTTAACTCAATTTTCGCCATATCAATGGTTTTTTGAAGTTCGCGCATTTGTTTGAAAATTTTAATATCAGCAACGGTGATATCACCCTGCAATGACCGAATAAGCTCATCCAAGATGTTACCAATCACATGATGATCAACAATATTCATGCCGGCGGTAGCCGCCATTTTTTCCGCTAAATCTCTATCTAGTTTATGGCTGCCGTACATACTCATTCCCTTATGTAAACGGGCCTAACACGGCAGCCATTTTAGATTGCAGTGTCTGCGCATTAAATGGCTTTACTATATAGTTATTTACACCGGCTTTTTTAGCAGCAATGACATTCTCCGTTTTGCCCTCTGCCGTGACCAGAATAAAAGGCAAGTCTTTAAACCGGGGATCGGCACGCACCTTGATAAGAAGATCGTATCCGGACATAGGCTTCATGTTCCAATCAGAAATCACCAGGCCATAATTGCGCTGTTGGAGCTTTGCATAAGCAGCAACACCGTCTTCTGCTTCATCAACATTATTAAAACCAATTTGCTTGAGCAGATTGCGCACAATACGCAACATAGTTTTGTAATCATCAACGATGAGGACGTTCATATCTTTATTAACCGACATCGTAATGCCCTCCTTGCGATTTTATTCTGGTAGCTTTGGCAACGCCTTACGACGCGCCAGTTCGCTTGAGAGAATCATGGCCTTTTCAGGATTCATCATCGCCATCACAGGAGCCAGTTTTGCTTCCCTCATGCTCTTGGTAACATCTAATAAAATAGTTAATTCCAAGTTATTAAAAATCACGGCAACATCCTTGGGTTTCATTTTCTCATAAACACGTACCAACATTTTTGCTTGATCGTCTTGCTTGGCGTCAAATTGTTTACTGCGTTCCTCGATTTCCTTTTTAATGGATTCAATCTGGCCTTTGATAATGTTCATTTCATTAATTTTGGCCTCAATTTGGCCTTCCATGGCATTTAAAAGTTTTTCCCGCTCTTCAACTGCGGCTTCCCGTATGGCCAATTGTTCCCGGCGTTCGCGCAGGGATTGAAGTAATTTGATTTCGCTGCTGGTAAAATCGGTAAGAGGCTTTGTGTCGTTTTCTTCTGCTTTTGTGGTTTGATTATTGCTAGGAGGTTGTGCTGATTCTTGATTCTTATTTTCTTTAGCGGCGTCCGCATTATTGGTGGGCTGAGCATGGGCAGGGGCGGTGGAATGATGGTAGAGATCGTACCCTTTACCAATACCAACCACTGCTACCAAAAGCACAAAAAAGATTTTTGCTGGTCTAAACATGGCGCATAGCCTCCCGCAGGGCTTCTTCTGCCTTAGATGTTGCCTCAACCGTCGTAGTGGAAGGCACCTGCGGGATAAAGCCTGGCCGAGTTACCGGGCGGCCAACGGCGGCAACGGCTTCAAGTTTGCTACACAAACTTTCAGCTTTTTGACGCAAAAATTCCAGATCATCAGCAGTTTCTAGAGCTTTTTTTCGAGCATCAAAAAGACTTTTTTGTTCCGTAGTGGTAAGTGCCCGCAATTCCTCAATGGCTGCACCAGCCTCATTTGTGGCTTGAATAAAACGCAGCGAGAGACTTTGCAACTCTTCGCGCAATTCACGCAGGCCTTCCAATCGTTTCAACCAACGGGGAACATTCATCAAAACAGCTACTAAAGCCGCCAATAAACAGGCATCAAGAACTAACATCAATGCACCTTAATCAACCGATCGTGAACCTTAATCGCAATATGTTGATTCCTTTGCCCCATTTTACCGGCAAAAATAGGAACATCCCCACATCTCAACTCGACGCTTGATTGCGGTGTGGTAAGAAAATCAAGATGGGTTCCGACTTCCCAGTTCAATACATCACGCAGTGGCATCACCGTTTCACCCATCACCGCGTGCAAATCCACATCGGTAAGCCATAATTCCGAAGCCAAGTGGTTTTCCCAAATGGAATCACGGCCAAATTTTTCTCCCATAAACATTTGCAACAGGATTTCCCGCACGGGTTCCAACGTGGCATATGGCAAACAAAACTCCAACTTGCCGCCACGATCCTCCATATCAATACGCAGGCGTATGAGTACAGCAGCATTAGCCGGACGAGCAATAGTAGCAAATCTGGGGTTGGTTTCCAACCGATCGTAGCGAAACGTTACAGCCGACAACGGATCAAAGGAAATGGACAGATCATTCATAATAAGATGAATCATCTTCTCAATAAGATTGCGTTCAATAGTAGTAAAGGGTCTCCCTTCAATACGCATGGTAGGAGCACCTTGACGCCCACCCAACAAAACATCCACCACAGAATAAATAAGGGACGAGTCAATGGTGATAATCCCCTGATTATCCCATTCTTCCGCCCTAAACACCGCCAAAAGAGCGGGCAATGTAATGGCATTCAGGTAATCGCCAAAACGCACCGAAGTGATATTATCCAGTGATACCTCAACGTTATCAGATGTATAATTACGCAAGCTGGTGGACATAAGGCGCACAAGACGATCGAAGACCACCTCCAGCATAGGCAGACGTTCATAACTCACCATCGAGCTATTAACGATGGCCTGAATACCGGTGGCTTTAGGCTGTGCTGAGCTTTGTTCGAACCCAAGCAGGCTATCAATTTCATCCTGATTCAAAAGGCGACTATGTTGTTCGCCTTCAAAAAGCTCTTGATCGGTCAATCCCTCTGGATTGCCTTCAGCAGCATTATCATTTTCTGTAGCAAGTGTATCGTCGGCATCGGCCATGGGTTAAATCTCTTTTTGTTATTGCATAAGCATTTCAGAAAACAGCACATCGTTAACCTTGGCCGGTGCTACAGCCATGCTAACCCGATGCAACAATTCTTCCCGAAGACGATAAAGACCATCGGAACCTTGAATATCTTCAACCTTCAATTCCCGCAGGTACATCTGAAGATTGTCAACCACCCGAGGAAGAACCGCTTCGATACTGGCTTGATCCGAGGCATTAGACAATTCTAGATTAATTTTTATTTTCAAATATGCCGTGGCAGAGCGGCGACCCGTGCTGCTCAAATTCACCACAATATCAGGGAGGGGATAAAAAATAGCTTTAGAGTTTCCTAAAAACCCCCCCGTACCAGAGCGATCGTCTTTTTTTGCTTTGCTTTTTCCATTGTCAGCGTGCTCCGATGTGGGTGAGTTATCCTCCACAACAGTAGTAGACTTATCCGCTTTTTTCCCGCTCATCAATAATAGCGCAGCACCCCCCAATAAAAGGAGAACCGCGGCGATCCCACCCAAAAGAACGAATTTATTCTTTAACATACCCCTCCTGTGTTGCATTTTCGTTAAGAAAGAGTGTACGCAAGAGAAGTAAAATAGGGGTTAATAGGGATGTCCTTAAATTATGTGCTCATTCAGTCTTCACCTGACTATAGACTGATAAATAATCATAAATATTGTTCTTGACATATCAAGATAAATCAATATTTTTCATCCCTCGCATAGGCAGCAATGTTATTTTTTTCGTTTTTGTGTCGTCGCCGTCATTACGGTGTGGACTTTTTTTCTTTTGATCGGCTTTTGGCTGATACGATTGCGTTGCCTTTTTTTATTAAAACATCTCTCATATAAGGGTTTGCAGCATGGCATCTTCTGTAACTTCGGCCAAAAAACTCTCAAGCTCATTAGGCTTGTCTTTTACAGGGCGCAAACGTCTTCGCAAAAGCTTTGGCCATATCGCCGAAGTAGCCGAAATGCCAAATCTCATTGAGGTACAGCGGCAAAGTTATGAACAATTCCTGCAAATTCACGTCAAGTCAGAACGGCGGGACAATTCCGGGCTTCAGGAAGTGTTTCGGTCGGTCTTTCCGATTGAAGATTTTTCTGGGCGTGCACACCTAGAATTCGTCAAGTATGAGTTTGAAGCTCCAAAATACGACGTGGAGGAATGCCACCAACGCGGCATAACCTTTGCTGCGCCACTGAAAGTCACGCTACGTTTGGTGGTATGGGATATTGAGGAAGGCACAGGCCTGAAATCTATCCGCGACATTAAAGAACAAGAAGTATATATGGGCGATGTGCCGCTCATGACAGAAAACGGTACGTTTATCGTCAACGGTACAGAACGCGTTATCGTAAGCCAAATGCACCGCTCCCCAGGAGTGTTTTTCGATCATGATCAGGGTAAAACCCATGCTTCGGGGAAATTCTTATTTAACGCTAGAGTAATTCCCTATCGGGGCAGTTGGCTAGACTTTGAATTTGATGCCAAAGACCTTGTGTACGCCCGTATTGATCGCCGCCGTAAATTGCCGGTGACGACACTGTTAATGTGCCTTGAGTCCGAAGAAAGCAGCAAGGCGCGCAGCAAAACAAAAGCCGACAAACGCAATGCCAATGCCGCCCCAGCGGCACCAATTATCGGGATGAGCAAAGAGGAAATCCTCAACTACTTCTACAAAACAAGCGATTATGAAAAAGTAAAAAACGGCTGGAAAACAACATATTACCCCGAGCGATTTGCGGGCACAAAGCTTTCCACGCCACTGGTTGATGCTAAAACAGGCAAAGAAATTGCCGAAGCCGGGTCTAAAGTTACCGCGCGTCAGGCAAAAAAGTGGGCTGAAGCTGGCCTCGAATTTTGCTTAGTCAGTGAAGAAGATTTATTCGGTCGCTATGTTGCCCGTGATTTTATCAATGCTAAAACAGGGGAAGTGCTCTGTGAAGCGGGAGATGAAATTACTGAGGAGTTGTTGGAACAGCTTTTGGATACTGGCCTCAAAGCCATTCCAGTCTTGGATATTGATCACGTCACGGTATCCGCTCACATCCGTAATACACTCACCGCTGATAAAAATTTCAATCGTGATGAAGCTTTGATTGACATCTACCGCGTCATGCGCCCAGGTGAGCCACCCACCCCGGAGGCTGCCGATGCCCTGTTCCGCTCACTGTTTTTTGATGTTGAGCGTTATGATCTCTCCAACGTCGGCCGGGTAAAACTCAATGCTCGTCTGGATTTACAATGCCCTGATGATGTACGGGTGCTGCGTAAGGAAGATATTTTAGCTATTGTCAAAACTTTGGTAGACCTGAAAGATGGTCGTGGCGAAGTTGATGATATTGATAATCTTGGCAATCGTCGGGTACGCTCGGTAGGTGAATTGTTGGAAAATCAATATCGTATTGGCTTGTTGCGCATGGAACGTGCCATTCGTGAACGCATGGGTAGTGTTGATATTGACACCATCATGCCGCATGATTTGGTCAACGCCAAACCAGTGGTGGCATCAGTTAAGGAGTTTTTTGGCTCCTCCCAGCTATCGCAGTTTATGGATCAAACAAACCCGTTGTCGGAAATTACCCACAAGCGGCGGTTGTCCGCCCTTGGGCCTGGTGGTTTAACGCGGGAGCGTGCCGGCTTCGAAGTCCGCGACGTGCATCCAACCCATTACGGTCGTATTTGCCCCATTGAAACGCCGGAAGGCCCGAACATTGGGTTAATTAATTCGCTGGCAACCTATGCGCGAGTGAATCGGTATGGCTTTGTTGAGAGTCCTTACCGCAAAGTTGTGGATGGCCGGGTAACCGATGAGGTTGTTTATCTCTCTGCCATGGAAGAGGGTCGTTACGCCATTGCGCAAGCTAATGCTACTTTGGACAAGAATGGGGCGTTTCTTGATGATCTGATTAGCTGCCGCAAGGCCGGGGAATTTGTGGTTCTTCGCAAGGATGATATTAATTTTATTGACGTTTCTCCAAAGCAGCTTGTCTCTGTAGCGGCATCGCTGATCCCCTTTTTAGAAAATGATGATGCCAACCGCGCCCTCATGGGATCAAATATGCAACGGCAAGCCGTGCCCTTGATTCGTGCCGAAGCCCCCTTAGTCGGCACCGGGATGGAAGCAACCGTGGCTCGGGATTCCGGTTCAGTGGTAGTCGCCCGCCGCTCCGGAATTATTGATCAGGTGGATGCCCGCCGCGTGGTGGTAAAGGTCAGCGAAGATAGCAAAGGCGATGTTGGTCCCGGTGTTGACATCTACAACCTGCGTAAGTTTCAGCGTTCCAACCAGAGCACCTGCATCAACCAGCGTCCCCTCGTCCGCGTTGGCGATGTGGTGCAAGCCGGCGACATTATCGCCGATGGCCCATCCACAGATTTAGGCGAATTAGCCTTGGGGGCAAACGTCCTAGTGGCGTTTATGCCTTGGAATGGCTATAACTTTGAGGATTCCATCCTCATCAATGAGCGGATTGTCAGCGACGACGTCTTCACCTCCATCCACATCGAGGAATTCGAGGTGATGGCTCGGGATACCAAGCTGGGCGCAGAGGAAATCACCCGCGATATTCCCAACGTCGGTGAGGAAGCCTTGCGCAACCTTGACGAATCCGGGATCGTGTATGTTGGTGCCGAAGTAAAACCCGGAGATATTCTAGTCGGTAAAGTTACCCCCAAGGGCGAATCGCCCATGACGCCAGAAGAAAAACTGCTCCGCGCTATTTTCGGTGAAAAAGCCGCCGATGTTCGCGACAGCAGCCTGCGCCTTCCTGCCGGGGTATCGGGAACCATTGTTGATGTTCGTATATTCTCCCGTAGCGGTATTGACAAAGACGAACGTGCTCTTGCCATTGAACAGGCTGAAATCGAGGCTCTGGCCAAGGATCGTGACGCCGAACGTGATATTCTTGAGCGCAGCTATTATGAGCGTCTTTATGAAAAACTGCTCGGCCAGGAAGTGCTCAAATCGCCCAAGCTCAAGGCCGGATCAAAAATTGATGAAGCCTCACTCAAGAGCCTGACCCAACGTCAATGGGATCAAATCAGCGTTGAAGATGCCAGCGTCATGGAACGAATTGAGACCATGCGCCTCCAATTTGAAGCCAGCATCAAACGGGTGAATGCCCGCTTTGAAGACAAGGTGGAAAAGCTTCAGCGTGGTGATGACTTACTCCCCGGCGTCATGAAAATGGTGAAGGTCTTTATTGCCGTGAAGCGCAAACTGCAACCCGGTGATAAGATGGCTGGCCGTCATGGCAATAAGGGGGTTATCTCCCGTATTCTGCCTCAGGAAGATATGCCGTTCCTAGAGGACGGCACGCCAGTGGATATCGTGCTCAACCCGCTGGGGGTTCCCTCCCGGATGAACGTGGGGCAGATTCTGGAAACCCACTTAGGCTGGGCTTCCCATGGGTTGGGTCGTCAAATTGGCGAAGCCCTCAAAACCCATACCGCGCAACAACGTCCAGCGATTGAGCAAGCCCTGCTCAAGGTTTACGGTGAAGAAACATCCAAGGTTATTAAAAAACTCAACGATGCCCAACTGGGTGAGCTTGCCCGCAATCTGACCAAGGGTGTGCCCATGGCTACCCCGGTGTTTGATGGTGCGAAAGAAAAAGATATTGAGGATCACCTTGATCTGGCCGGGGCAGCCCGGAGTGGTCAGGTGCGCCTTATTGACGGCCGTACGGGTGAAGCCTTTGCCCGGGATGTAACCGTGGGCTATATCTATATGCTTAAACTGCACCACTTGGTGGACGATAAAATTCACGCGCGTTCGATTGGTCCTTACAGTCTTGTTACCCAACAGCCGCTGGGTGGGAAGGCTCAATTCGGTGGCCAGCGTTTCGGGGAGATGGAAGTTTGGGCATTGCAGGCGTATGGGGCAGCCTACACCTTGCAGGAAATGCTCACCATCAAATCCGATGACGTTTCCGGTCGTACCAAAGTCTATGAAGCTATCGTTCGCGGTGATGATAACTTTGAGGCCGGAATTCCGGAATCCTTCAACGTGTTGATCAAGGAAATTCGTTCCTTGGGGCTTAATATTGATCTTCAACAGGCCGCATTGAACGATCAATCTTCCACCAGTGATGAGGCCGAGGAAGGCGATACGGAAGCCCCGCGACAGCTTCCGGCGGCGTAGCATAAGGCAGTGGTAGCACGGGGCGATGCCCGATCAGGGTCAGATATTGATCTGGCCGTGATAGCGTCGGGGGCGGATGATGATGATGAATGGACAATGATAAAAGCTATGCGGGAATCGCCCATTACCTTGCGAACGATTGACATTGTTCGTTATGATAAGGTGCCGCCAGCGCTGCGCGAGGTTATCAATCAAGAGGGCATCGTGCTTTTTTCAAAGCAGGTGCCATGAAAAACACGCCACCAACAGTTCTTAAAAAACTAATCCTTGACAGTTTTTTCACAACCCTTTCTAATCAGCGTTTAATGAGGATCCCATGAGCGACATTATTAATCTGTTCGGCAACAACGCTCCTTCTGTTCAAACATTTGATCATATTAAGATTGCTTTGGCCAGCCCGGATAAAATCCGTTCTTGGTCGTTTGGCGAGGTGAAAAAGCCTGAAACGATTAACTACCGGACGTTCAAGCCAGAGCGCGATGGTTTATTCTGTGCCCGGATTTTTGGTCCTATTAAAGATTATGAGTGCTTGTGTGGCAAATACAAGCGCATGAAATACAAGGGCGTTATCTGCGAAAAGTGCGGCGTGGAAGTCACCCTGACCAAGGTGCGGCGTGAGCGGATGGGGCATATTACCCTGGCCGCCCCGGTGGCGCACATCTGGTTCCTTAAATCCCTGCCTAGCCGGATTGGCCTTATGCTCGATCTGACCATGAAACAGCTGGAAAAGGTTTTGTATTTTGAAAACTATGTAGTGCTTGAACCGGGTCTAACCCCACTGAAACTCTACGATTTGCTTTCCGAGGAAGAATACCTTCGGGCGCAAGATGAGTATGGCGAGGATTCCTTTACCGCCGCCATCGGCGCGGAGGCAATCAAAGTCATGCTGTCGTCTATTGATCTTAAAGCCGAGGCCGAGACCGCGCATGAAGAATTACGCGCCACTAATAGTGAGCTAAAACGCAAAAAACTGGTGAAAAAACTTAAACTTCTGGAGGCGTTCATTGCTTCTGGCACCCGTCCGGATTGGATGGTGCTGGAAGTGTTGCCCGTGATTCCGCCAGAATTGCGTCCATTAGTACCGTTGGATGGTGGTCGTTTTGCAACATCGGACTTGAATGACTTGTATCGCCGGGTCATCAATCGTAACAACCGATTGAAACGTCTTATTGAACTGCGCGCACCAGATATCATCGTTCGCAATGAAAAAAGGATGCTGCAAGAGGCCGTGGACGCGCTGTTTGACAATAGCCGTCGTTCCCGTCCGATTACTGCCGCTAACAAGCGTCCTCTTAAATCCTTGGCCGATATGCTTAAGGGTAAACAAGGTCGTTTCCGCCAGAACCTGCTTGGCAAACGGGTTGATTACTCTGGCCGTTCAGTAATTGTGGTCGGGCCTGAGCTTAAATTGCACCAATGTGGCTTACCCAAGAAAATGGCCTTGGAATTATTCAAGCCATTTATTTATTCAAAACTAGAGCTTTACGGTTTGTCTACCACGATCAAACAAGCCAAGCGTATGGTGGAAAAGGAACGCCCGGAAGTATGGGATATCCTCGAAGAAGTGATTCGAGAACATCCCGTGCTGCTTAACCGCGCACCGACGCTGCACCGCCTAGGGATTCAAGCGTTTGAACCAGTGTTAATCGAAGGCAAAGCCATTCAACTGCATCCCCTCGTCTGCACGGCGTTTAACGCTGACTTTGATGGCGATCAAATGGCCGTTCACGTGCCCTTGTCCTTAGAGGCGCAGCTCGAAGCCCGTGCCCTGATGATGTCCACCAACAACGTGCTATCCCCTGCTAATGGCAAACCAATTATTGTGCCGTCTCAGGATATTGTTCTTGGCGTGTATTACCTTACCATTCAACGCGACGGTGCGCCAGGTGAAGGAATGACTCTTGGTGATATGGGTGAAATTGAACACGCCCTTGCCCAAGGATTAATCGGGCTGCACAGTAAAATCAAAACCCGTTTTCATACCGTGGATGAACATGGTAAACCCGTTGTACAACGAGTAGAAACCACACCGGGTCGAATGCTGGTAGCCAATCTACTACCTAAATCACCAAAAATTGATTTCTCGTTGGTTAATCGTCTACTCACCAAAAAAGAAACTTCTGTGGTTATTGATGCCGTGTACCGCCATTGTGGCCAGAAAGCGGCGGTAATTTTCACCGATCAGCTTATGGGGCTTGGGTTCAACCACGCGTGTCGTGCCGGGATTTCCTTTGGTAAAGATGATATGGTGATTCCAACAACGAAGGGGGGTCTCTTGGACGAAGCAAGAGGCCGGGTCAAAGAGTTTGAACAGCAATATCTTGATGGCCTGATCACCCAGGGGGAAAAATACAACAAGGTGGTGGACGTCTGGTCACAGTGCTCGGATAAAGTCGCCGAGGAAATGATAAAAGAAATATCCCGCCCGAACAATCAGGTAGGTGGCGTCAACTCCATCTACATGATGGCACACTCTGGTGCCCGTGGTTCCGTGGCACAGATTAAACAACTGGCCGGAATGCGCGGCCTAATGGCGAAGCCATCGGGGGAAATTATTGAAACCCCTATTATTTCTAACTTCAAAGAAGGTTTAACCGTGCTGGAGTACTTTAATTCCACCCACGGGGCGCGCAAAGGGTTAGCCGATACTGCCCTTAAAACCGCTAACTCTGGCTATTTAACCCGTCGCTTGGTGGATGTGGCGCAAGATTGCATCATCTTGGAAAACGATTGCGGCACTACCGAAGGGATCACTGTCCGCGCCGTCGTGGATGGCGGGGAAGTGGTGGCCTCACTGGGTGAACGTATTCTTGGCCGCACGGTGCTTGAGGATATCCGTGACGCTAAAGGAAAAGTTCTTGCCTACAGCGGTGATTTGCTCGATGAACGTACCGTAGAAATAATTGAAAAATCTGGAATTGATGAAGTTCGCATTCGCAGCGTGTTAACCTGCCAAACCAAAACCGGGGTATGCGGCAAATGCTATGGCCGTGACCTTGCCCGCGGTGTGCCCGTGAATTTGGGTGAAGCGGTTGGGGTCATTGCCGCCCAATCCATTGGTGAGCCTGGAACACAGCTCACCATGCGAACATTCCACATCGGCGGTGCCGCCCAGCGCGGAGCAGAGCAATCCTTTGCCGAAGCAAGCCACGATGCCACAGCCCATATTCACAATCGTTTGGTGGTGAAAAACAGCGATGGCGCGTTGATTGTCATGGCTCGCAACACCGAGGTCGTTCTCCGCGATACTGATAACCGTGAAAAAGCCCGGGTGCGCGTTCCCTATGGGGCAAAATTGCTGGTGGATGAAGGACAGACAATCAAAAAAGGACAGCGCCTAGCGGAGTGGGATCCCTACACCGTTCCTATCATCACCGAAAAGGCTGGCGTGGTTCATTACGTTGATTTGATTGACGGTATTTCGGTTCGTGAAGTCACCGATGAGGCCACCGGGATGTCGTCACGCCTCGTGGTGGACTGGAAGCAGCAACCAAAAAGCGGCGAGCTGCGCCCCCGGATTATCCTCCGCGATGATAATGGCGACCCCCTCACCTTGGCCAATGGTCTTGAAGCACGGTACTTTATGTCCGTTGATGCGATTTTGAGCGTTGAAAATGGTGCCAAAGTCCGTGCCGGCGACGTGCTGGGTCGTATTCCTCGGGAATCCACCAAAACCCGGGATATTACCGGCGGTCTGCCCCGGGTGGCGGAACTATTTGAGGCACGCAAGCCAAAAGACTTCGCTATTATCAGCGAAATCGAAGGCAGGGTAGAATTCGGCAAGGATTACAAATCTAAACGCCGTATTGTGGTTATGCCCGATGATGCCACCTTAGAGCCTAAAGAGTACTTGCTCCCTAAAGGTAAACACATCAGTGTCCACGAAGGCGATCACGTCCAGAAGGGTGACTTGCTCATGGACGGAAACCCTGTGCCCCATGACATCCTCCGGGTGTTGGGCGTGGAAGCCTTGGCCGCGTACCTCATTAATGAAATCCAGGAAGTTTACCGCCTTCAAGGGGTGAAGATTAACGACAAGCACATTGAGGTCATTGTCCGCCAGATGCTGCAAAAAGTGGAAATCACCGATGCCGGTGATTCGACCATGCTGCTGGGCGAACACATTGATCGTGATGAGTTTGCAGCGGAAAACGACAAACTGCTGGCAAAAAACCTGCGCCCAGCGTTGGGTGAGCCTGTGCTGCAAGGGATTACCAAGGCTAGCCTGCAAACCCGCTCGTTTATCTCTGCCGCCTCGTTCCAGGAAACAACCCGCGTTCTCACCGAGGCCGCTACTGCTGGCAAGATCGATGCCCTAAACGGACTGAAAGAGAACGTGATTGTCGGGCGTCTCATCCCTGCCGGAACAGGCAGTGTGGTGGCACGCCTGCGCCGCCTAGCCGCAGAGCGAGATCGTCAGACGTTGGCCGATAACGCCGCCTAGAGCTATAGGACATTGTTATTATAGCTAGGGTTGCGTAATTATACCGCCTTACGTTCAATATGTAGACATTATAGCGCGTTGCGTAATTAGCGGTAGACATTGATAAAGTCTTCAGCGCGCTATAAGTTATTTTTGTTCGGCCATTCGGCCGCGGCACTTTGTGCCGTGCGCTGGTTGCAACTATACTTTTAGTTGTGCAACCAGCTATAA
>JBKCUA010000009.1:0-27561 GCA_046318675.1 Holosporales bacterium | reverse complement strand
TGTGTTGCCGTGCTCGATGGTGATCCCTCCCCCGCCTGCGGGGGAGGGCGGGGTGGGGGATATGAAAGAAGAACAATACGTTCCATCAAAAACCCCCTTCCTCACCTTCCCCCGCTACACGGGGGAAGGGATCAATGAGCGACGGTTCTCCTCCCGATTAAAACCAAGGCGCATGCATTGTTTTTTCCAAGGCTATAAAGTTGTCAGATATTTTTGTTTGAGATTAGTATCATTGTCCTACAACCCCCCACTCCCCCTCCTTACCGCGCCGGCCAGTGCCGCCTCGACCTGCCTGCGGGAGGCAAGGAAACTCCCGGCATCGGGGGTGGTGATGGTAACATTAACTACTGGCGCATTTACAGCAGCACCAGGGCGCAATGCCCCGTTGGGGACAATGCCCCCTGAGGAGCCGGGGACGAACAGCTCTGGGCCTTGTTCACCCACAAGGTAGGCTTGGCCGGCGGTCACGGGCCCGCCTTTAGCCCGCGCCCCGCCGAAGAGGTTGCCGAGCAGGCTGCCGATGCCGCCCTGACCACCGCCGCCGCTATTGCTGGCCGCCGCCTGATTGATGGCGGTCTGAGCCAGGGCGGTGAGGGAACGCTCTAGGCTCGCGCGCAAGCTGCGGCCAAAGTCGTCAAAGCTGGTCTTGCTGCGGTTGATATTGTTCTGCACCTCTTTATTGATGCTGGATAGCCCCGTCGCCGCCGCCTTAGGCAATGTCTTTTCCGCCAGCGTTGTCAGGCGGGATTCGAGGGTTTTGAGGGTTGAGTCGGTGGGGGATGATGTCATGAAGGGTGTCCTTTTATTTAAAAACAATATTATTTACCGTTCTTGGTTGAGTTTGCACATTGCCAAGAAGAGCTTGGTTGCTTCTTTTATTGTCGAGCCAATTACTAGAGTGTCATTATTTGGTTCGTTGCGGCACGTTGCTAGGAATTTCTTGGTTGCTCGTCCTAGATTGGCGAATTGTGTTCGATTGTATTCTGTTAAAGCTACTATGGCCTCCGTCTTCTGTTGCCATTCTGGCACTGCACGCAGTTGCGGTGCCAGCATCCCCTCAAGAAAATGTCGCAGCAGCGGCATTTCGTAAGCAGGTACTTTTTGGCTTAAAAAATCGCCATACTTGTCCATCAGAGAGCTTGCTATATTTTCAATAAACTTAATAAAAGTTTTGTTTTTTTCATCGGAAAAAGCCCTTGGCCAATCGTTGTTATACTCATTAAAAAACCCTAGAAATTCTCGCACAAATTTCCCATATACTGTTTGTTCGTGCGTTTCTGATATTTCTTTTAGCACGGGGATATTTAATATATTTTGCATCTTCTTAATGAGTTCTAGCTTGTATTCTGCCATTCCAGTTATCAAATCAGTTAATGCTGGTGTCGATATTGTTTGAGAATACCCAAAAAGACCCTCCAGCGGGCTTGTTGGTTCGAGAATCTCTACTACATTGTCAAAAAACTGTTTGAGAGTGGCACGATCTTGTTTGACCGTAGAGTGTGCGAAAAGATTGCGTATTTGAGGAACATTATACATGTCTTCATTCCGAATAATCTCTATTAATATCATTAATATCAAACATTTCTTTTGATATATATTATCTGAAGATTTTTGAGGTCTTGCAGTTGCATGTGGGTTTGACGCGGATTGTTGAGGAATCGGTGCAGTATTTTTTTGTTGTAAGTTTGTTCGTAATGAATTTAATACACCATGATGAATAATGAGATTTCGGGCAATAGTTTTATCTTCAATTATTTCTGCAGAAATAACATTGCTGATCAATAATAAGCCATGCATACTGATGGGCAAAGTGCCGTACAAAGGTACCTGTGCTCTCTCTTCACGCACCAGATGAAGCTGCTGCAATCGCTGTTTGTTAAACACATCAGGAACCGTTTGCAGGAGTTCTATTTGCTCCTTGGTGAATGTTGATTTTGGATCGTTAATGATATCTTTTATTTGAAAAAGTTTCATGATTGTATCATAGGTGCCAGAGACGGCCTTCCGGGATAATCTTTTGATTCGCTCTTGGCTCATATGGGGTGAGAGGTTTTTCTCCGTCAGTTCCGCCGCTATTTTTTTGTCTATTTCTGGCGTAAGGCTTTTTAAAATTTCTCTAAAAACATCTGCGTCATCCTGCTGGCAGAGCGCACCCAAAACTTCTGCAAGCTTTATGTGACAAAACTGTGTGATCAACTTCGCATATCGGTCGTGGTCTGTTGTGGATGCCATTTTACCTACCTTTAGTTAGTGCATTATATATTATATTTATAAATAATTCAATTTAAATTTTTTACACCAGCACCCCTTGTGCCGATAAAAAGCACACCCCAACTCCGCCCCCAAACTCCGCCTTGTATTCCTCCCCCCGTTCTGCTACACACCCCGTGATGCTTGCACCACACGCCTCACGCCTTGAAAAAGCCTGCTTTGACAAGGGGTTAAAGCTTACCGGCCAGCGGCGGGTGATTGCCCGGGTACTGTCCGAGGCTACGGATCACCCCGATGTAAATCAGGTTTTTGAGCGGGCGGTGCGTCTTGATCCGAAGATAAGCATTGCCACGGTGTACCGCACGGTGCGCCTGTTTGAAGAGGCCGGCATCCTGCAAAAACATGAATTTGGCCAGGGAAAAGCCCGCTATGAGGAGGCCGACAGCAGCCACCACGATCACCTGATTGACATTGATAGCGGCGCGGTGCTTGAATTCTTTGATGCTGAGCTGGAAGCCTTAAAAACACAGATTGCGGCGCGGCTGGGTTTTGAGTTGGTGGATCACCGCCTTGAACTCTACGCCCGAAAAAAGAAAGCCTGATATGCACCTGCGTTTTTTACCCGCATTGCTCCCCAGCCGCCGCAAGGCGGACAAGGCACAACGGGACGCCTCACCCCTCCAAGAACTTGTCCAGCGCGATCTGGCCGGGTTACGGGTGGGCGATTTGACAGTGCGCTTGGCCGAAAACAATGAGGATATTGAGGCGGCGCAGGCTCTGCGTTACCGCATTTTTTATGAGGAGATGCACGCCCAGCCAACATGGCAGATGCGCAGGCTTGAACGCGATTTTGATGATCTTGATCCCGTGTGCGATCACCTGCTGGTCTATGATAACAACCGCGAGGTGGTGGTGGGCACCTATCGCCTGATTACCCGGGCTATGGCCGTCAAGCGCGGCGGTTTTTATACCTCGGGGGAATATGATATCGGGTGCTTAGAGACCTACCCCGGCGGGGTGCTGGAGCTGGGTCGATCCTGCGTGGACGCGGAGTATCGCAACGGCACGACGATGCAGCTTTTATGGCGCGCCATTGCCATCTACGTCACCGCCCACGGGGTGGAATTGATGTTCGGCTGCGCCAGCCTGCCGGGGGTGGATGTGGAGGCGTTACGCCTTGGCTTGTCCTACCTGCACCACCACCATCTTGCCCCGGAAGCAACTCGCCCCATTGCCTTGCCCGCCCGGAGGGTGGCCATGAATATTCTCCCTAAAGAACGCATTGATCCCAAGCTGGCTCTACAAAGCCTGCCGCCGTTGGTAAAGGGATACCTACGGGTTGGGGCGCGTATTGGTGACGGTGCCGTGGTGGATTGGCAGTTTAACACCACCGATGTCTGTATCGTTGTACAGACAGAATACGTTGCGGATAAATACTTAAAAAGGTTTGATATACCGGGTGCAAGCGATGCCTGATGGCAATCGTTTTATTGCGGCTTTACGGCTGCTGGGGATTATTTTACTGACCTTGGCGTTGTTGCCGATACAGGTGGTTTTGCATACCCTGCGTCTGCCGTTGCGGGGGAAGCTGCCCCGGTTATGGCACCGCACCCTTTGCCGCCTACTGGGGCTGAAGGTACAGCGGTTTGGCCGGGTGCACCGCGCCCCGCCGACATTGTTTGTGGCAAACCATTCCTCGTATCTGGATATTTTAGTGTTGGGATCGTTGTTGAAATGCTCCTTCATTGCCAAGAAAGAAATTGCTGGATGGCCGATATTTGGGTTTTTGGCCAAGTTGCAAAATACCGTATTTGTTGAGCGCACCCGCCAGCAGGCCGAGGCGCAGCGCGATCTGGTCGCAGCTCTGCTGGCCGAGGGGCGCAACTTGGTCTTATTCCCTGAGGGCACCTGCGGGGACGGCAACGCTTTGTTACCCTTTAAGTCCTCGCTGTTCGGCATTGCCGATGCCTTCACCCCTGAACAACAGCAACACATTATGGTGCAGCCTATTACCATTAATTATGCGACACTGGACGGCATCCCCTTGGGGCGCGTGCATCGGCCCCTCGTGACGTGGTTCGGGGATATGGAGCTGGCCAGCCACGTTTGGGGCGTCCTCCAGCTTGGCCGTTTGGGGGTAGAGGTGACGTTTCACCCGCCTGTGTCCCTTGCCGCCGCCTCCCGCAAAGAACTAAGCAAACAGTGCGAGGCAACCATTGGCCTTTGCCTTCAATCCGCCCGGCAGGGGAAAAAGATGATGGAGGTGAAGCGGAGATTGTTGGGGAGGGGATAGCGCTGCCTATTGCCCCCTTCTCCCGCGCAGCGGGGGAAGGTGAGGAAGGGGGTGTTATAGCGCGCTGAAGACTTTATCAATGTCTACTGCTAATTACGCAACGCGCTATATAGGGATGAGTGGCTCTGATGGGATGTGCGAGCAAACGTAAGGGTACTCAAACGTAAGTGCGGATTTCGAGGATAGGCCTGACGACGCCAATCGCCCTAGAAATGAGGTTAATAGAGGTGCCCCCCAATATCTTTATCCCCCCCCCGCTCGGCTGGCACGCTTGCGATCATTAGGATCAAGGTGTTTTTTGCGCAGGCGCAGGCATTTAGGGGTAACTTCCACCAGCTCATCTTCCTCAATATAGGCAATGGCGTATTCAAGGGTAATCAGGCGCGGCGGGCTGAGGCGGATAGCGTCGTCCTTGCCAGCGGCACGGAAGTTGGTCAGCTGTTTTGCCCGAAGGATGTTAACCTCAAGATCGTTGTCCCGGGAATGCTCTCCAACAATCATACCCATGTACACTTTATCACCGGGGCTGATGAACAACTCCCCGCGATCTTCTAAAGGCCCCATGGCGTAAGAAACAGCTTCGCCTTGGGCATTGGAAATAAGAACACCATTACGACGCCCGGACAACTGGCCTTTAAAAGGACCGTATTTGTAGAACAGGCGATTCATCACCCCGGTGCCCCGGGTAATGGTAAGAAACTCACCGTGAAAGCCAATAAGACCACGAGATGGTGCATGAAACACAAGGCGGGACTTGCCGCCGCTGGCGGTACGCATTTCTTGGAGTTCGGCCTTGCGAAAGCTCATCTGCTCCATTACTGCGCCTGCAAATTCTTCATCTACATCCACGATGACTTCTTCATAGGGTTCTGTCTTTTGGCCATGTTCATCTGTTTGGAATAAAACCCTTGGGCGACTGATGGACAACTCAAACCCTTCCCGGCGCATGGTTTCAATCAACACACCAAGCTGTAATTCGCCGCGCCCGGCGACCTCAAAGGAATCCTTATCATCGGATTGGGTCACGCGGATAGCGACGTTGCCCTCGGCCTCAGCAAAGAGGCGATCGCCAATCTGGCGGGACGTTAGTTTCGTGCCTTCCGTTCCGGCCAAGGGCGAGGTGTTGACGGAAAACGTCATGGCCAAGGTGGGCGGATCAATAGGCTGAGCCGGCAAGGCGGTAGTCACGTCCATAGCGGCAATGGTATTGGCCACGGTGGCCTTGGTCAGGCCAGCAATGGCCACGATGTCCCCAGCTTCAGCGGTATCAATAGGTTGGCGCGCCAGGCCGCGAAAGGCCAGCAGTTTCGTGATACGACCCTGCTCCAGCAATGTACCATTCAAATCCAAAGCCTTGATGGCCTGCCCAGTTTTGACGGTGCCGCTGGCAATGCGGCCGGTAAGAATCCGCCCCAAAAAGGGATCAGCTTCAATCATCGTTACCAGCAAGGAAAACGGGGTACTGGCATCGGCCTTGGGTGCGGGCACGTGGCGAACAATAAGATTAAACAGCGGGGTTAAGTCCTTGCGCTCTTCGCCCTCTAATTTTTCCGTAGCCCAGCCATTGCGGCCAGAGGCATAAAGCATGGGGAAGTCCAGCTGTTCCTCACTGGCATCAAGACTGGCAAATAAATCAAAAATTTCCTCATGTACTTCATCCGGGCGGGCATCGGGGCGATCAATTTTGTTAATCACCACCATGGGGCGCAAGCCAAGTTTAAGTGCCTTGCCCAAGACAAATTTTGTTTGCGGCAAGGGGCCTTCGGCGGCATCCACCAGCAACACAACACTGTCCACCATGGACAAAATCCGTTCTACCTCACCGCCAAAATCGGCGTGGCCAGGGGTGTCAACAATATTGATCCGGGTGTCGTTCCAGACAACGGAGGTGCACTTGGAGAGAATAGTAATCCCACGTTCTTTTTCCAGATCATTGCTGTCCATGGCGCGTTCGTTGACTTTTTGGTTGTCGCGGAAGCTACCGCTCTGGCGTAGAAGGGCATCAACAAGGGTGGTCTTACCGTGGTCAACGTGGGCGATAATGGCAATGTTACGAAGTTTCATAGTGGTGAGGGGTTAGGCGGTTTTATTAGAGAAAGCAAGGGGCACTTATAGAGCCCTTAAGAAATAAAATGTTTTTTTATTTCGATATCGCCCAAGATGGCCGTCGGCTTGCCAAACAACCACCCTTGACCAAGAACAATCCCATTATCAATAAGAATACGACGTTGTTGTTCGGTTTCAACCATTTCCGCAATAGTAGTAATCCCTAAATCCACGCAAAGATTTTTAATTGCTTTTAGAAAAGCCCGATCACGTTCGTTTTCGTGAATATTGCGAATATAACTACCGTCAATTTTTACAAAATCAACTTGAAGACTACGAACATAATGAAATGAAGTGGCACCCGCACCCACATCATCAAGGCATACCCGATACCCATCCCGCCGCAAGGTTTGCAGGGCGGCATTAACGGCATCGAAATCGCTAACCCGGCTTGATTCCGTCAATTCAAACATAATCTGCGAGCGAAAATTACTATTTTTATTTAATAATTTTCTCAATGTGCCAACAAAAATCGTACTGGCTAGCGATTGAGCCGATAAATTAATGGCCACAACAGGTTTTTTATTTTTTTCCCCCGCTTTTTTGAGGGCGTCAATAACCCGATGGCATACCATCATGTCGAATTCTTCGATCATGCCAACTTCTTCGGCAAAGGTGATAATCTGAAAAGGATTTTTATCCGTTCCGTCAAACCGGCTCAGGACTTCGTAGTGATGAAGTGCTTTTGTTTTTAGATTAACAATAGGCTGGAAAACAATATTAAATTCATCATTATTCACTACGCTGCGTAAATCGCTTACCCTAGAAAGGGTTTGTTCCATGATGGTATTAACGCACACACCTAAATCCCCGATTCGTGGATTATTAATCCCTTCATCGGCAAATTGTTTGAGGGAATACAAAAGTGTTTTAGCAAACAATCGAGAATCATTTTCCAACCCTGCGGTATTAATTTCAAGTGCTGATACAGGCAGGGGTGCATCGGTAACGCCCATATCTTGGCTAAGCTGACCGATAGTCTCAGCAATTTCACGCTGAGTAAGGGCAACGTGATGCACAATGCCAAAACGATTTTGGGTAATTTGTCCCACGGTATCACCATCAATGGAAGAGCTTCGCATATACGCACTTATTTTATTAAAAAACTGCTCCATTTTAGTGGCGGCCACACCATCGGTTAATGCCGAAATGTCACCCAGATCAACATAGGTAAGCTTACTATTGCCCTTATTATATTGTTTCATCAACGTCGCCGCTTTATCTACAAAAGTATCAACATCCAAAAAGTTTGTTTTTTCATCTCGATATAGGTGAGGTTGACCCAAGAGCCTTTCCGCAATCGTCATGGTAATAAAAATATTTTTCATACCAGGTAATCGGCACGCCCCGACAATGACAGGCAGGTATGCTTTAGAGGGCATAACAATCTGTAAGAGCATAGGCTGAATCCGGCCACCTTCCTTCAGGCGTTCCAGCACCCGAATGAACAACAACCGATCGGCCTCCAGCAAAAAGCTATATAATGACTGTCCAGACAGAGCTTCACAGTTTTCCCCGGTAATTGCCCGGCTGGCACCGCTGGCGAAACAAACCTTGCCGTCCCGGCTCTCTATTTCCAACAATAAATCAGCCGCAGCAAAAGAAAAAGCTACAAAACGATCCCGTTCTTGGCGCAAGGCAGCGGTAGAGACTTGATGAGGCATCTACGAGGGTATCCGTTATTTTATGATGTTGCAATGTGCAAACAAAGTTCTTAAAAAAGAACTAAAGTTTTTTTCAAAGAAAGCAATAGGGCATTTCTTTTTCGTATAATACCTCTTTGCGTTCAATATGTAGGGCGCCTCTATTATAGCTGGTTGCACAATTAAAAGTATAGTTGCAACCAGCGCACGGCACAAAGTGCCGCGTCCGAATGGACGAACAAAAATAACTTATAGCGCGCTGAAGAATTTTTAAAGTCTACTGTTAATTCCGCAACGCGCTATAACCCATTTATAGGGATGAGTGGCTAGAAAGGGCTAGGCGAGCAAACGTAAGCGTACTCAAACGTACGTGCGGATTGCGAGCATAGACCTGACGACGCCAATCGCCCTAGAAATGAGGTTAATAGAGGTGCCCTGTAGGCATTCTCATGCACCCAATAGGTGCATGACCCCCGCCGCCGTTTGCAACACACTCTGCCTACTACCGTCCAGTGTCCGCAAAAACACCACCCGCTGATCAGGAAGAAGCTTTGCCGCGCTGGCGGGGTTGTTAATAAGGCGGAGGAGTTTATCAGGATCGGCCACCCTATTTTGATGAAACGCTACCACCACGCCCTTGCCGCCAACATCAAGGCGCGAAATGCCCAAGGCCAACGCCTGGCGTTTCAGGTGCACGGTTTCCAGAAGGTTTTCCGTCTCAATAGGCAAAACGCCAAAGCGATCCCGCAGCTCATCCCGAAAGGCCTCTATTTCACCCTCATTTTTTAACCCTGCCGCCCGGCGGTACAGCCCAAGACGCAAGGACAAATCCGGCACATAAGCTTCAGGAATAGCAATGGGCAGCCCCAGATGCATCACCGGGGTAAAGGCATCGGCGACAGGGGAATCCCTGCCGTGATCGGCCTTGGCGGCGGTAATGGCTTCCTCCAGCATTTGCTGGTACAATGCCACGCCCACATCCTTAATATGACCCGATTGCTCATCCCCCAGCAGGTTGCCCGATCCGCGTATATCCATATCGTGGCTTGCCAAACTGAACCCCGCCCCCAGATGATCCAGTGTCTGCATGACCTCAAGGCGTTTCAACGATGTTTTTGGCAGGGTTTTGTTCGCAGGCAGAGTAAGATACGCATAGCCGCGCACCTTGCCGCGACCGACCCGGCCGCGAAGCTGGTAGAGTTGCCCAAGCCCAAACATCTCCGCCCGATGAATAATTAAGGTGTTAGCCCTTGGAATATCAATACCTGATTCAATAATCTGGGTGGATAGCAGTAAGTCAAATTTACCATCAACAAAATCCCCCATGACGTCTTCCAGAGCGGTGGGGGACAGGCCGCCATGGGCGACGCGAAAACGCACGGCCGGGGCGAGTTTTGCCAAGTCCGCCGCCAATCCTTCCAGATCGGCAATGCGCGGTGCAACATAGAATATCTGACCGCCCCGCGCCAGTTCGCGATCGAGGGCCTCCTTAATCATCACGCCATCATACGGGGCAACAAATGTCCGCACGGCCAAGCGATCAACAGGCGGGGTGGCGATAAGGCTCATGGAGCGAACACCGGACAAGGCCAACTGCAACGTCCGGGGAATCGGCGTCGCCGACAGGGTGAGGACATGCGCCGTGGGTGCCAACGCTTTCAGGCGTTCTTTTTGCTTGACCCCGAAATGCTGTTCCTCATCCACCACCACAAGGCCAAGGTTGGCAAATGTCATACTCTTAGCCAGGGCAGCATGGGTGGCGATAAGAATATCAACAGTGCCGGAGGCCACGGCCTCCTTGATGATTTTGGCATCCTTAGGGGTGACGAGGCGGGAAAGCTGGGCGATGCGCATCGGTGTGCCGGCAAAGCGGCGGGTAAAATTGGCGTAATGCTGCCTGGCCAGCAGAGTGGTAGGGGTAAGAACAACAACCTGTGCTCCTCCATTGGCCACCACAAAGGCCGCCCGTAGGGCAACCTCCGTTTTACCAAAGCCCACATCCCCGCACACCAGGCGATCCATCGGCCGCCCGGCGGCAAGATCGGCCAGGGTATCAGCAATGGCTCTGCCTTGATCCTCGGTCTCAAGGTAGGGAAAACCGCTAGAAAAAGCAGCGTAGTCCTCATGGGTTTCAAATACCGGGGCGATGTCCAGGGCGCGTTCGGCGGCAACGCGCAACAAATCGGCGGCAATGGCCTTGATGCGTTCCTTTGCCTTGGCCTTGCGTGCCTGCCACTGAGCCGCACCGAGGCGATCAAGAACAACCTCGGTATCCCCGGCCTGATACCGGGACAGGATGTCCATGTTTTCTACCGGAACAAACAGCTTGTCGCCGCCAGCGTACACAACCCGGACGCAATCATGGGCAATCGCACCAACGGTCAGATGCTCTAACCCTTCATACCGGCCAATCCCGTGATCAAGGTGGACGACAAAATCGCCGATGTCCAAGGCGTTGGCTTCCAGTAAAAACGTCTCGGCGGCACTGGTGGCGGTACGTTGCCGCAGGCGCTCACCGGTGATTTCTGCCTCGACCCAAACGGTGAACGTGGCGGTTTGCAAGCCCTCAGTCAGGGGAGCGGTGATGATGCTCAGGGCACTGCGAGACTGATCAAGGGCTTCGGCAAAACTGCTGGCCGTCATGATGAGGGTGTCGGGCAAGGCCATAAGCTGCCCGACAAAGCGTTCCGCGCTGCTGGGGGTTGCGGCGACAATGATAACCTTGCGCTTGGCTTTTTTTTCAGCCCTCCATGCCTCAATCAAGGCCTCATAAATGCTCTGACCTGGGGTGGGTTTCTCAAGGGTAAAATTGCGGGGGCGGGTAACGGTATCGGGGATGGTGGCCGTCGTGAATTGAGCCAATGCCTCCCCCAGAACATATAGGCTTTCCGGCGGTACTGGAACATAGGGCGCGGGGTCTTTGGGTGACAGGGATGCCTGCCGTGCCGCCAGCATCTCCTCCACCAAGTGCAGGCGTTCGGCAACATGCGCCGCCGCGCCGGGGGCAATAAAAACGGTGGCCTGCTTCGGAAGGAAAGAGGCCAGCAACTCCAACCCCTCATAAAACAACGGCATCCAGTGTTCCATGCCGGGATAGGCTTGCCCCGCGCTAATTGCTTGAAACAGGGGATCGGCATCCACCCGCCCCGGGGTCAAGATGCGGTAGGCTTGGCGAAACCGTTGCACCGCGGCCTCGGTAAGGAGGATTTCCCGGCTGGGGGGAATAGCAATGCGCTCTAAAAACGTGTCACTTTTTTGGGTGGCGGCATCGAAGGTACGGATGCTTTCAATGGTGCTGCCGAATAAGTCCAGTCGAATGGGGGCATCGCGGTGGGGCGGGAAAAAATCAATGATACTGCCCCGGACAGCGTATTCCCCGGCCTCGCGTACCGTCGCGCTGGCGCGATAGCCCTCGGCGGCCAGGGTGGCACGCAGGGATTCAAGACTAACGCGACCGCCCTTTTCTAACAGTACCGCGTGGCGACGGAATACCTCCGGTGGCGGAACCTTTTGCACCACGGCGTTGGCGGTGGCGATAATAAGTAACGCCCCCCCCTGATACCCCGCCAGTGCCGTCAAGGCCGCCAGCCGTTCAGCTACCACCGCCGGGCTTGGCGAGGTGCGGTCATACGGCGCACAATCCCACGCCGGCAGGGGCAGGGCTTTAATATCCGGGGCGAAAAACTTTGCTGCCGCCAAATTCCGTGCCGCCGTTGCGGCATCCTCCACCACCAGCAAAACAAGGTTATCCTGCTGTCGGGCAATACTGACAGCAGGATAGACCAAAGAAGAGGAGGAGTTCATTACCACGGCATGGTGTTCTGGCACCGTTAGACAGAGGCTGTCAATTGCCCTGGCAATGAAGGTTAGCAGAGATGATGGAGATGACTGGCAGGAAAATTCACTCAAGATATTTAAAAATTTGCTTTTTACTTGACAAAAAAACGTGATGTTTTATGGTCTTGGTATGACAACTGCGACTATGCCTGATGAACAAGAATGGGGGTGGCCTTCTTGGTTGGGTGGGAAAAAGCCACCCAATAAGGGCGGCGATCAAGGCGGTGCAGAAGCAACCCCATCAAACAAAATGGCAACGTATATCGGTGTTACTCTCGGTGTGGTGTTGTGCGGTGCGGCATTAGCAACAGGGTTGAGTTGGTTGTTACTCCTCGCTGGGGGAAGTCCTATTGCTGGAATAGTAATAGATAAAAGAAAGTACGAAATCCAAAAACAAGAACAGGCAGATGCAAACAGGATGCAGGAAAATTTAGTGGAAGGCTCGAAGGAAATAAGCGATGAATTAAACTCCCAGAACCCAAATAACCAACCACTTTTATTAAAAGAAAACTTTTTCAAGCATCCCCCTAAAGAATATATGGAACTTCTTCATTCCCTTTCCCTTAGCAAGGAGCAGATTGGCATCCTTTACAACAACCTTCCTGAAAAAGCATCCAGTCAAGATTTTTACGCATTAACACAGTCGTTTTTGACAGAAGCAGAACAAGAGAATCAGCCCATTGCCACGGGGGTGGATGAAGGCCAGCCCTCTGAAGTTAAGGATAAGCCTGTAGTACAAGCGACTGAGGACAATTCTGCAAATGAACGCGAGCCAACTGCTGAATCCACAGAAGCAGCAAAAGCACCGGATACCCTTGCTAGAGAAACAGACCCTAACTATATCGCACTCAGTCAACTAGCAAATACCATGCGGGACAATGAGCTAGGCATTGGCTAAATCCCCCCCACCCCCACGCAGCCTATCCTACCCAACCCCGGTGCAGCGCCGCGGCCTTGAAGAAAATAACCGCCGCCTATTGCCCCCCTCTCCCGCGCAGCGGGGGAAGGTGAGGAAGGGGGTTTTTAAAATTTTTAAAATCAAGGATTTGTCTTCATGCTTTTCACCCCCTCCCCAACCCTCCCCCGCACGCGGGAGAGGGGGCCACACCAACCCCTACAACCCACCCCCCGCCCGTGGCGACATCTCCAACATCCGCTGCAATGGCTTCAGTGCCGCCAGCCGCAAGCCCTCATCCATCACAATCTCTGGCTGCACGTCTCGCAGGGCAAGATAAAGCTTTTCCGTCGTGTTGAGCTTCATGTACGGGCAGGTGGCGCAATGGCAACTGCCATCAGAGCCGGGGGCAACAAAAAATTCCTTTCCCGGCGCGGCCTTGCGAAGCTGGTGCAGCATCCCTTCTTCGGTGGCGACAATAAACGCGGGGGCAGGGCTGGTGGCGACATAGCGCAACAAGCCGCTGGTCGATCCGACATAATCCGCCACCGCCAGCAACGACGCCGGGCATTCCGGATGGGCAATCACAACCGCGCCGGGGTGGCGGGTTTTAAGCTTGACCAGCTGCTCGGTCGAAAAACGATCGTGAACGATGCACGCCCCCGGCCAGAGAACAAGAGGCCGGCCAGTCTTTGCCGCCAGATATGCCCCTAAATGCTTGTCCGGGCCGAAAATAATTTTCTGATCCGCTGGGAGCTGGTTGATAATCGCCTCGGCATTGCTGGAGGTGACGATAATATCCGACAGGGCTTTGACCTCCGCCGAACAGTTTATATAGCTTATAACCACGTGATCGGGTCTGGCCGCGCAAAAGGCGCGGAATTTATCCGGAGGGCAGGATTCCTCCAGCGAGCACCCGGCCTTCATGTCAGGCAGCACCACGGTTTTCTGAGGGCTGAGAATCTTGGCCACCTCGGCCATGAACCGCACGCCGCAAAACACAATCATCTCCGCGTCCGTGGCGGCGGCCTTGCGGGACAGCTCCAGCGAGTCGCCGATAAAGTCGGCAAGGTCTTGAATATGCTCATCCTGGTAGTAATGGGCGAGGATTACAGCCTTGCGCTCCTTACGCAAAAGGCGAATTTCCTCTTCAATTTCAAGGGGTGAAAGGCCAAGAAGAGGGGTTTCCCTAGCAACAGACGACGCGCGCGACACGGTACTCATAAACAGTTTGAAGAATCCATTATAGGGTTTTTTGTGGGGTGTGCAAGACGTTGGTTTGATATTTTAAAACCGCCGGGTTGATTCGGCTGCTTAGCCCCCTATACTCCCCCCATGCCCACCTTCCCCCCATCAACCGCCCTCATCCCCACCATGGGGGCGTTGCACGCCGGGCATATGCGCTTGGTAGAGGCGGCGAAGGCTCAAGGGTTGACCCCGGTGGTGAGTATTTTTGTCAACCCCAAGCAATTCGGGGCGGGTGAGGACTTCGACCGCTACCCCAGACCTGTTGAGGAGGACGACGCACTCTGCCGCGCCCACGGCGTTGCCGCTGTATGGCGGCCTACTGTAGAGGAGATATACCCGTCAGGCTTTGCCACCACGGTGCATATTGCGCCGGGGTTGACGGGCATCCTGTGCGGTGCCCATCGCCCCGGCCATTTTGATGGTGTGGCCACGGTGGTGAGCATTCTCATCAACACGGTTCGCCCGACGGCGACGTTTTTTGGCGAGAAGGACTACCAGCAGCTTTGCATCATCAAACGCCTGGCCGCCGATCTGCGCCTGCCGGGGAAGATCATCGGCGTGCCCACGGTGCGGGAGGCCGACGGCCTCGCCCTGTCGTCGCGTAACCGTTATTTAACAGCCCCTGAACGCGCTATCGCCCCACGATTATACCAAGCCCTGCAACGGGTTGCCGGGGGAGAGCTTTCCCCCGCACAGGCCAGCGACTATCTTTTAGAACATGGCTTTGATAAAGTAGATTATATCGAACAGCGCAGCCTGGAGCCAGGCGTCCAACGGGTGCTGGGGGCGGCGTGGCTGGGGAGGACAAGGCTGATTGATAATGTAGCAGCGTAAATGTTATATTAAAACAAATATCTATAGCACACGGACACATAAAACGTAATTGTACCCTCGCACATCATCGCGTTGTGGTCCAAATCCTTCTGGAAATTCGTTGGGTGGGATGACTTTTGGATCGCTGCGCATTGCCCCAGCTCCATGTGCATCTAGCCATCTGAATTTTCCTGATCCTATCGGCAATTCAACCCATCCCATCGCGGGGCCAATGGCCGCATAAATCGCCAACTCACCCGTATATTTAAAGGGTGCTTTTTCTATAGTATCTGATGGCGGGGCTTCCAGATGAGTGGTTGATGACCAGAGATAGGCGTGCCTATCTGATATTGAAAATACAGAATAAATTGCTGGAATTTTCTGGTAGTCAACAATGGAATGTAGCTCTTTTGCTGTGGGCAGGCGCCAATCAGTATGACCATTTAGCTGTAATTGTCTGCAATAAGTGTGCGCCTGCACCCAATTCCTGCTTTTTCCATCGTCGCGGCGCTGCCATTCAAGACCCGTAGCCTGATCAATAACACTATGAGGATTGAGAATAAAAGCATTGATTCCATAAACAGAACCACGAACCAATCGCACCGATAATTGATGGGGTGTTTTCATCTGATTACTGGGATCCATTATGGGATAGGCTTTGATTCGGCCATCTGCGAAATTGACCCCAAAAACAGATTTGTCGTGCCCCATGGTGCGTCCAATATATTGTGTTGAACTCCATTCTTGCACATCAATGGGGCGTTTTTGCTTTTCGGCACTCCCTAACCCTGTTCCCGATCCATAGGAAAATTCAAACATGGATTGATCAATATACGGGCGTGATGTTGATGGATCGCCTGTATATCCGCCACTAAAAATAATCAATGAATATAGCTCTTTAATTGTTGGAACCCTCCAATCATCATAACCACCCGTACGATTGTTTGCTGCGTACGCTGTTAATTGTGAGAATGGCATGGGCGCACTGCGTGCTTTTGTCCACATTAATCCAGTGCTACGATCCGATACTGTTCCGTCAGCGTTGTCACGGTATATTGGGGCACTGTTGGCATGACGATGCTGTAAACTGACCGCATGACCTTGAAGATTACTACAATCAATAATAGCCCCTGTTTGGGAATAACATAAAGGCTGATCCGTGCCAGAAATCGAATAGGACGATTGTGCGGCGGCATGATCCATTATAAAAATGAAGGGCAGAGAAATTATAAAATATTTGAAAAAACATTTATATATTGCCATAAAGCGGATGTCTTTTTGAGACCAACAAAATAACCGACTATTTTCTAATTATAAAGACAAAATGGACGCCTCTATTAATTACCCCCACACCACCACCCGAAACCGCACCACCGTCCTAAACAACCGCGCTGATTCCTCTAAACTCGACTCGCTACTCTCAAACCGACAGTCCACCAAGGTAAACCCGGCGATAGTAAAGCTGGCCTGATGCAACAGGCGGTACAGCTCTTTTTCAATGGCCTTGCCGGGGCTGCGCCCCATGGCCGTGCTCCATATATCAAGGCGCAGCAGCACAGAAAACCCCCGGCTGGTTTTGCTGCTGGCATCGGTGACGTCATCCTCACCAATAAGAACATAAGGGTAGGCCGCCGATCGCGGCGCGATATCGTACACCCCGCTGATGAGGGACGACAGCGTGGGATCCGAAGACAATCGTGTGAAAATAGCTTTTTGCAGGGGGAGAGAAATAGACATACGCAGAAGCTCCTTATGATAACAAAAATGTGGGCACAGTGATTGCTTACCCCACCCCATCCACCGCCTTGGCCTCAAACGTCCGATACAGCTCCCTCGGCACGGAAACGGCAAGGGCTGTGATCCGCAAGGTCTGCCACCGCCAGATAATCCGGTAGTCAGGGGCAAGAACCGTACCCGCGTGCACCGTGAATCGGTACAGGGTATCGCTACGCAGGGCACCGCCGCGAATAGCCTCGCCAGCAGGGAAAGTTTCCACCATTGCCCAGACATCCCCGGCCTGGGCGTAGGTGATGGTCTGGCCACCGGCGGCGTCACTGGCGGGGGAGGGGGTCAGTATCGTGATGCGCTCATTAAATTCCTGAAAAGAAGAGTTCATTTGTACATCCTTTGAAAATTTCACTATTGTGTTTTCTGTACAAAAAGTGTATATGTACATTTATGGACTATATGGTAAAAATATACGACAATGGCCGCATGATGCTGCCCGCATCGGTACGGAAAAAGTGGAAACTCAAACCGGGGGGTGAGGTCATCCTGCGGGAGCGGGATGAGGGTTTATTAATAACCTCCCCAGCCGCAGAGGTAGCCCGCCTTAAGGCCAACATCAAAAAAGCCCTCCCCAAGGGCGTATCCCTCGTGGACGCGTTGCTGGAGGAACGCCGCCTTGAGCGCGAACATGACGCCGCTGGTCATTGACAGCTCTGCCTTGCTGGCCTTCATCAACGATGAGCCGGGCGGGGAGCAGGTGGCCCCCCTGCTGGGCACCGTGCACATATCGGCGGTGAACGCGGCGGAAGTGGTGGATGTTCTGCGCCGCAACAATGTTCCCGCCGCCACCGCCAGGGACATCGTCCTGAACTTTGCTCGCACAATCCTCCCCTTTGAAGCCGAAGACGCTTGGGCCGTCGCCGCCCTGCGGGAGAAGACGGCAAAACATGGGCTATCCTTAGCGGACAGGGCGTGCCTCGCCCTTGCCCAACGCCTGAAATGCCCCGTGGTGACGGCGGACAGGGTCTGGGCGACTATTAACGTGGGGGTTAAAGTAAAGCTGATTCGGTGATTAGGAAACAACCACTCTATCCGTCACCCGGCGCCAGCTTGTACCGTCGGAGAACGCCAGCACCGCCCCGCCCACCTCGTTGCTGACAAAGGCCAGGCTTCCCGCCGCCGTCGCCGGGGGCAGGGTGGCAACAGTAAAGCTGGGCACCTGCGGCATGGCAAAACCCCAGGCCGTGCCGGTATAGACATACGCCCGCGCTTCATCCTTGACCCAGACGCTCATCCCGGCAAAGGGGGCGTAAAACCGCCAGGTAGCGGCCAGATACTGCGCCAGGCGGCCACTCTGCCCCGCCCACGCCCCGGTGGGGGTAGCGGCAGTAATAAGGTACGCTGTTCCCTCCACGGGGCTGGCCGGCGGCGCGGTGAGGTCTTTGTCCTCAGCCACCGCCTGCACCAGCGCATCCAGCCGGTTCAACGTGTCGGCGTGGGTGACTTCTTTTTGCGCCTGGCTGGTGGCGATGTAGGGGAATAAAAGACGGGGGGTTGAGGGCATGGGGGTTGATTCCTTTTGGAAAATGATGTATAATTTTATAAATTTTTACTACAAATGATAAAAGGTTCGAGATTATGCTAGAATTTACCACTGATCCTACAAAAAACAGGCAGGAAACTTTGGGTTATCTTACGCTATACCTAGGGGGCGCTATAGAAAAACAAGTAACCGAAATGACATGGATAGCCAATAGAATCATGGACAATACACAACAATTAGAAGAAATTTTGAAGAATCCAGATAAAAAAGTAGAACTTGCTGGCGATTTTACCGCTACACAAGAACGACCATATGAAGCTGATCATCCCGTTCCGAATCTTTACGCATGGGCCAAGAACTTTGTCACTGGGGGGGGAGAGAGAAACTATAATCCTGCATATGAACATGCTATTGTTTACAATGTAGAGCCACCATATAGAGTGCGCTATGCAAGCCAGCTTAATAATACTGAGGTGGAGATCGCAACCCCAGATTGTCTAATATTCTTCCATCATAATCATCCAAGCAATACCATTGCTCCACTCAGCAGGACGGATTGTAAGATTTTTTTTGAAACTAACAATATCCAATCTTTGATTGCTCATGGTTCTCAAGCAGGCATGACGACCATGATAACTCGTTGCGGCAAAGGTAATTTAGAAGAAGATTCCCCTCATTTATTTGGGTTGTACCTCACAATTTCTAAATATATGCGAGAATCTCCAGTCCTGCAATCAGAAGAACATCAAGAAACAATAGAACAGCTGCATATCCGTCAGATGATTCGTCTTAATATTTTTAATAACTTAGGCTTATTAAACTTCGGAGTTCAGTTCGATAAGGGATCCGTGGCAGAACAACAAATGAAACACGAAGGTCCAAGCGAGGACACCTCGTGGCTGCAGTTTGCCCAGCGAGAAGCCGACCGCATTGTTCCCGTTCTCGTTGAGCAACAATGTGAAAATATTGATGTACTGCGGCAAGCTATGGGAATGTCATCTATTAATGAGGCGATTGCGGCAATGAACACGTGGCTTTACTCTCACACCCCGGACGGGGAGGAACGAGCACCCTTTCTCCCTGATAATGCAAAAGTTCTTCCTCATCACGCTTTAATGATGGATCCAAAATTTTTAGAAGAAGATACGAATTGGGAGGTCATCACAGCACGACAACAGCACACAAATTCGCAGGTAAAAGAGTAAACCCTATAAGCAACCCCCTTTTGGAGGCTGCGTGTGCCTATTGGCAATGATGCTCTCAACATACGGAATTCTCTTTAAAAAGCAATACCGTTCACTGTTCACCCCTCCCAATACCTCGCCCCCTCTGCCGCCCGTCGTGCCACCAGCCCCGGCAATTTCCGCCCCCCGGCCCAGACCCATTTGAGGAGTTCGGCGGGGACGTCCAGGTGCTCATTGCGGTTGATTTTCTGGCGCAGGGTCGAGCGTTGCAGGGCGGCACTGCCAAGGTTAAAGGTAAACGACACGAGGGCGTCGTACTGGCTGTCCAGCAGCGGCACCTCGATGAGGCGCAGCACCGCGCTGCCCGCCGCCGCCACATCCCGCAGGAGGAGTTCTTCAGCCACGGCCTTGGTAATGCCGCCCTCCATGGCCTTGCGCTCACTCAAATGCACGCGGTGGCCATAACCAACGGTGAGGAACCCGGCAGGGCACAGGTACGGCTTGGCCACAAAGCCTTCAAAACGCTGAATCAACGCCATGCCGACGGGGGTAAGGGGACGCATAAAAAATCCTTTGAAAAAAAATAAGTGGGTGTAGAATGATAAAAGTCATGCGCGCCGATCTCCGCCCCATTGTTGAGCATATCGAGAGTTGTCTTGATCTGCTCAGGAGGCGTCTTTGACTGGGACAATGCGCTGCTGCGCCTTGAGGAACTCAATAGTTTAGCCGAAGACCCCGCCCTGTGGAACGATGCCGCCAAGGCGCAAAAGATTCTTAAAGAGCGCACAACGCTGGAGAAAAACATTGGCGTGTGCAGGGACATTCAAACAACCCTTAACGACAATATTGACCTTTTGGAGCTGGCCGAGGCCGAGGGCGACACCGCGATTGCCGATGAGGCGGCGCAAAACCTTATCAATTTGGGCAAAACCGCCCGGACGCGCCAGCTGGAAAGCCTGCTGTCCGGCGAGGCCGACGGCAATGACTGCTACCTGGAGGTTAATTCGGGGGCTGGCGGTACGGAGGCACAGGACTGGGCGGAAATCGTCCTGCGGATGTACGTCCGCTGGGCGGAACAGCATGGCTATCAACTCGACGAGTTAGAACACAGCGACGGCGACGGGGCGGGGATTAAATCGGCGACCCTGCTCATTAAGGGGGCGAACGCTTACGGCTGGCTCAAGCATGAATCGGGGGTGCATCGCCTGGTGCGTATTTCCCCTTTTGATTCCAACGCCCGGCGGCACACCAGCTTTTGCAGCGTCTGGGTGTACCCCGTGGTGGATGATAATATTGATATTGTGATTGATGATAAGGACTTGCGGGTGGACACCTACCGTGCCTCCGGCGCCGGGGGACAGCACGTCAACCGTACCGATTCCGCCATTCGCATCACCCATCTTCCCACGGGCATCGTGGTGCAGTGCCAGAACGACCGTTCCCAACACCGCAACCGTGCCACCGCCATGGGGATGCTCAAAGCCCGTCTGTACGAGGCCGAGCTGCAAAAGCGCGAAGCCGCCGCCACCGCCATCGAGGCCAGCAAAACCGACATCGGCTGGGGGCATCAGATTCGCAGCTATGTCCTCCACCCCTATCAACTGGTCAAAGACCTGCGCACCGACGTGGAAACCAGCGATTCCTCCGGGGTGCTCAACGGGGATTTGGATCGGTTTTTAGAGGCCAGTCTGGCGGGGTAGGGGTATGGTTTTGGAAAACAAACTCAACATCACCGACCAGGTAGCCCTCAGCAAGGCCGAAGAGAAAATCAGCAAGCAAAAAGCCAAACAGCTTTTTGAAACCGGGGACATCAATACTATTGAGGCGGGGACGTTTGCGGGGCTTGCCCATATCCATCGCTACCTGTTTGAAGATATTTATGCTTTTGCAGGTCAACTTCGGGACGTGAACATTGCCAAGGGTCAGTTCCGCTTTGCCCCGGTGATGTATTTAAAACAGTCGCTGGAACACATTGATGCCATGCCCCAAGAAACCATTGATCAAATCATAGAAAAATATGTGGAGATGAACGTCGCCCACCCGTTCCGGGAGGGTAATGGCCGGGCCACGCGCTTGTGGCTCGATATTCTTTTAAAAAAACAGCTACAGAAAGTCGTGGACTGGAACCTGATTGATAAAGAAGATTACCTCGCGGCTATGGAGCGCAGCGTTGTCAAAGACATTGAAATAAAACATCTCCTGAAAAACGCCCTGACGGATAAAATTCATGAACGTGCGGTGTTTATGAAAGGCATTGACGTAAGCTATCATTATGAGGGGTATAACGAGTTCAGGACGGAGGATTTATAAAAATGGATAAAACCGCCCCCGATGTTCGCTGGAAACAACGCTTTAATAATTTTCAGCGTGCCTATCAAAGCCTCAGCAAGGCCATTGAGCTGGCCAATACGCGCCCGCTTTCGGAGTTGGAACAGCAAGGGCTGATTCAAAGCTTTGAATACACCCATGAGCTGGCCTGGAAAGTGTTAAAGGACTATCTGGAGGAACAGGGGTTCAACGGTATTATCGGCTCTAAAAACGCCACCCGCCTCGCTTTTAAAGAGGGCTTGCTAAGCAATGGCGAGGCGTGGATGGACATGATTGAAGCCCGAAATCAGACGTCGCACACCTATGATCCCGACACAGCCGCCCACATCGCCGCCCGCATCAGCAGCGTTTTTTATGCTGAGCTAACCCTGTTTGCCAAACAGTTCTCGACACGGGCGGGGACGTAGCGTGCCTTTTGGTTTACCGGATCGCAGCATTGCCCTTCTTCACGATATCTTGAGGCAATACCCCGGCATTGAAAAGGCCATTGTCTATGGTTCCAGAGCCAAGGGGACGTACAAGGCCGGATCGGATATTGATTTGACCTTGGTGGGCGACTCCCTGACCACCCGCGATCAGTGGCGCATCGCCAGCGCATTGGACGATTCGCCGTTGCCCTACATGGTGGATATATCGTTGCTGCATCAGATTACTAACCCCCAACTGCGCGCGCATATTGAACGGGTTGGAGTGGCTTTTTATGAACGAGACGAACCGAAACCGGAAATAAATCACCTCGAAAATTGATGAATGTTGAGCAAGAAATACAACCTTCGCACGCCAGAAAAAGAGTTATCAACAAGCACTAGGAAATTGTTAGTTTTTTCTTTATAATACCTTGCCATGACTATCCCGTATCGCCTTCGCTTTATCGGCATTGCCCTACTTATGTGTGCAATGGTCATCGCGGCGTACCTGTTCATCGGGCGGGAGAACCAAAACCCACAGCCTTTAAAGGCCACGGGCGTGGGGGCACTGGGGACGATTGAGCCGCGCTCACGGGTGGTGAAGCTATCCCACAACGCCGGGCCGGACGGCGCACAGATTGACAAACTGTTAGTCGAAGAAGGCCAGGATGTTCCTGCCGATACGCCGCTGGCTATCCTCAGCAGCCACGTTAACAAACAGGCCGCGCTCCAAGAAAGCCAGGCTCGCCTGCAATCCCTCAAGGCGCAACTGGCAATGGAACAGATTAACGAACAGTTCAACAACCGCGAATACTTGCGCTACAAAAAGATGCAGAATCAATCCGCCGTCAGTCTGGCGCAGCGGGAGAAAACCGAACAGGCATGGCGCACTTCGGTGGCGCGGCTGGTCATGCTGGAGGCGCAAATTTTAGAAGCCACAGCCCAGCACGACCGCGCCGCACAAGAATTCAAAGACACCACGATTTACGCCCCCTTTGCCGGTACCGTCCTCACTATTCTTGCTCGTCCGGGCGAACGGGTTGAAAGCGGCGGCGCGGTGATGGAATTCGCCGACCTGAGCCAGATGGACGTACGTACCGAGGTGTACGAGACCGATATCCCCGCCATCCGGCAGGGGCAAAAAGCCGAGGTTTTCCTCCCCCAGCAACAGCAACGCTTTGTGGGCACGGTGTATCAGGTGGGCTTTATCGTGCGGGGCAACGACCTCAACGACACCGATCCCCTGGCTGACCGCGACAATCGCGTGGTGGCGGTGCGGATTGCCATGCCGGAGGAGGCTATTGGCGTGCTCAGGCACCAGATTTACCGCCGCGTGCATGTACGATTTTTGCCATGAATGATAGCAGACAATGGTTACAGCAATGTTGGTTTGCGAGTCGGCTGGCGTGGCGGCAATTGACTTTTGGTAAGGCAAAGCTGCTGGCGGCGGTGCTGGGGGTGGTGTTCGCGGCGGTGCTGGTATATTTTCAAACGGGCTTTCGTGATTCGCTGTACGCCAGCATGGCGCTTGCCCCGTCCAAGGTGGCAGGGGATTTGTTTTTAGTGCATCGTCAATCCGAGGCTTTCTGGCGTACTGTTTCTTTTCCGCGCAGTGAGCTGATGCGTGCCATGGCGCACCCCGATGTGGTGGAGGTGGTGCCGCTGTACATGAACCTAACCCCGTTTCGTAATCCCATCACCCGACAGCAGCGGACAATTTTTGTCTTTGGCTACGATCCGGCCAGTAACCTGATGCGCCTGCCGGAGGTCATCGCCATGCGCGATGCCTTGAAACAACCGGATACAGCCGTGTTCGATCGCACTTCAAGGCCGGAATTTGGCCCCCTGCCGTCCCTGTTGGCCAATGGTTCGGTCACAACAGAGATGAATGACCGCAAAGTCTCCATGATCGGTCTGTTTACACTTGGTAATACCTTTTCCGCCGATGGCAATATTGTGATGAGCGACCTGAACTATTTTCGCCTCTTCCCCCATCTCAATCCCGATAGGGTGGATTTGGGGGTCATCCGCATCCGGCCAGGGGCGGATGCGGTGGCGGTACAGCGTGCGCTGGCGCAGAACGTGACCGACAACGTCTATCTGTTCACCTATCCCGAAATGGTGGCGCATGAGCGCAACTATTGGCAAGAAGCCGTGCCCATTGGCTTTATCTTTGGCTTTGGCATGGTTATGGGGTTGGTGGTGGGGATGGTGATTGTGTATCAGATTCTGTTTACCGATATTACCAACCACCTCAGTCAATACGCCACGTTGAGTGCCATGGGCTATTCCCACGGTTATTTGTTGCAGGTGGTGTTTGCATCGGCGATTATTTTAGCGGTGCTGGGGTTTGTGCCGGGGACGCTGTTGGCCTGGTGGGTGTATGATTACAGTGAATCCAAGACCTATATGTCCATGCCCATGCCGTTTTCCAAGATTATCTCTATCTTTGGCATGATTTTGACCATGTGCGCCCTGTCGGGAGCGTTGGCCATTCGTAAGCTGCGGGCGGTTGATCCGGCGGATATGTTTTAATGATGCCCGCATTGCCCACCATTGCCGTGCGCGACCTGCGCTTTTCGTTTGGCAGTGGCGCTCTGGAACGCCAAGTTCTCAAAGGGATAAGCCTTTCCATTGCCCAAGGCGAAGTTGTCATCATGACTGGTCCATCGGGATCAGGCAAAACCACATTTTTAACCATCGTCGGCGCCTTGCGCCACGCCAGCACGGGCAGCGTCAAGGTTCTAGGCTGTGAACTGGTAGGGGCAACCACCGAGCAAATGATCGCCGTCCGCCGTCAAAACGGCTATATCTTTCAGCAGCACAACCTTATTGATTCCCTCACGGCGTTACAGAATGTCTGCATGACCTTGGAAATTGCCTCTGATACAAGCGAGGCCGAACGCCAGCGCAAGGCGGCGCAGATGCTGGAACAAGTGGGGCTGGCCGATTACCTGCATCAACACCCGGGGCAACTGTCCGGCGGCCAGCGACAGCGCGTCTCCATCGCCCGCGCTTTGGTCAATAACCCGAAAATGGTGCTGGCGGATGAGCCAACCGCCTCCCTCGATAAAGCCAGCGGCCAGGAATGCGTGCATATCCTTAAACGCCTGGCCGAGGAAAACGGCACCACCATCCTGCTGGTTACCCACGACTACCGTATTCTTGACCTCGCCCACCGGGTGGTGGAGCTGGAGGACGGGGTGCTGACGCGGTAGGGGGCAGGTGGTGGTCAAACAATCCAAGAGCACCGCTATTATAGATGGTTGCACAATTAAAAGTATATTTGCAACCAGCGCACGGCACAAAGTGCCGCGGCCAAATGGCCGAACAAAAATAACTTATAGCGCGCTGAAGACTTTATCAATATCTACCGCTAATTACGCAACGCGCTATAACCCATTGCCTCAATCCACAACCACGGTACAATCACGGCAGGCCTTATTTGATGAACCCCCTAACCCGCGCCATTGTTTTGTGTCCCCGCGTGAAAAACCAACCTATCGTGCGCCCCGATGCCCGGCGGATAGAGGAAGCGGTGGGATTGGCGCAGGCCATTGATCTGGAGGTGGCGGACAGCCGCGCCGTGGTGTTGTCCCGCGTGCGCCCCTCGCATTTGTTGGGATCGGGGATTATCGAGGAATTAAAACCGATCATAGCGGATCAACACATCACCCTGCTCATCATTGATGGCGTTGTATCGCCGGTACAGCAACGCAATCTGGAAAAAGAATTGAACGTCAAGGTTTTGGATCGCACAGGGCTGATTTTAGAGATTTTTGGCCGCCGCGCCCGCACCCATGAGGGCAAGTTGCAGGTGGAGCTGGCGGCACTGTCCTACCAGCGCGGCCGCCTGGTGCGATCCTGGACGCACTTGGAACGCCAGCGCGGCGGCTTCGGCTTTCTTGGTGGACCTGGGGAGTCACAGCTGGAGATGGACCGCCGTCTCCTCGACACCCGTATTGAACGCATCAAAAAAGATTTGGCCGACGTGCGCCGCACCCGTGGCCTGCACCGCCGGCGGCGTACTGATGTGCCGTACCCGCTGGTGGCGCTGGTGGGCTACACCAACGCGGGGAAGTCCACGCTGTTTAACCGCCTGTCCGGCGCGGCTGTGGCGGCAAAGGATATGCTGTTTGCCACCCTTGATCCTACGGTGCGGGCGGTGCGGCTCGCCAATGGTCAAACGGTGATGCTGTCGGACACCGTGGGTTTTATCGCTGATCTGCCAACCCAACTCGTAGAAGCGTTCAACGCCACCCTGGAGGAAGTCCTCGCCGCCGATATTATCCTCCACGTCCGGGACATCAGCCATCCGGAAACCGATGCCCAAAAAGACAGCGTCCTCGGCGTCCTGCGCGACATCGGCCTGACCGATGCCGAGCTGGAGGATAACGTCATCGAAGTCTGGAACAAAATCGATTGCCTTCCGGAACCCGTTGTGCCCCCGCCGGGGGTGGTTGCCGTCTCCGCCCTCACCGGGGCAGGGATTGCGGCTTTGTTGGAGGCCATGACCCAGCGGCATCAGGCCGACTGGCTGCTCTATACTGTTCACATTCCCCACGGCGACGGGGCAGCCAGGGCCTGGCTCGCCGCCCATGGGGAGGTTGTGGAGACAGACGGGGAAGAGCTAACGGTGCGGCTGGAGGCACCAGCGGCGGCACGGTTTCACAAGCGGTTTGGGGGATACGATCTGTTGCTGCAGGGATGAGGCAGCATCCGGTTTCGCAGAAAAAATTTTCTTTATTTTGTTAAAAAGTGATAAAAATCGCAGCCGCAGCCGCAGCCGCAGCCGCAGGGCATACTCATGCCATCTAACCAGTGTCAAACTTTTTTGACCTTCGTGCAGTCCTTCATGACTGTCTTAAAAATTTCATTTTAACAATACGTTAATTTGATAGAAGGTTGAAAAGATGGCGTGGTTAGGTAGTACAATTACCATATTTACCATGATCAAACTCGATATCGCTGGTTATAAATTTCTGCTTACCCAAGAGGTAAGCGAGAAAAAGCTCGCTACAATTTACAAAATTCTAACGGAACTGCACCGAAAGGGACTCCTTATCGGAAGAGAGGAAGTAGAGAAAGCGCTTCAAATCTTACTTGAAGAGCTGTAAATAATAAAGAGCCGCCCCGAGGCGGCTCTTTTCTTGTTGTGCCCCAAACCCGGCTGGGGGAACCTATGGGCACCTCTATTAACCCATTTATAGGGATGAGTGGCTAGAAAGGGCTAGGCGAGCAAACGTAAGCGTACTCAAACGTACGTGCGGATTGCGAGCATAGACCTGACGACGCCAATCGCCCTAGAAATGAGGTTAATAGAGG
>JBKCUA010000008.1:0-4822 GCA_046318675.1 Holosporales bacterium | reverse complement strand
AAAAGACCTTCCCGGAAGGCGTTTTTTGAAAGTACGACGCAAGATTCGGGAGAGAGAAGGAAAATCTCTCCCCCTTGTGATTGCAGGCAGTAAAAGAGCTTCCACCAATCAGGAAAGCAGGTTCAATCAAAACAACGGGAGCCCCGATCCATCGCTGATCGCGGGCACTGATCCCCCCTTCCCCCCGCTTCTTATGCGGCGGGGAAGGCTTGGCCTGATATATTGGATTTTATTAAAACTAAATATTTATACAAGAAATTAGTGTGATTCACCCCATAACAAAACACCATGCACACACGCTCTCTTGAACTCTTGACCTGCCGCCTCCATATTAATTGAAGAGAGTAGGATGGGCTATGAATCTTGAAGTTTTCACCGACCGAGCTAAAGGCTTTTTACAAGAAGCACAAAATCTTGCGCTGCGCCGCAACCATCAACAATTCAGTAGCCTGCACATCCTTGCAGCGTTATTGGCGGATAATGAGGGTCAGGCACGCACCCTTATTGATGCCAGTGGTGGCAACGCCGCCCAAGCTAACACAGCAGTGGAAGCTGCCTTGAAAAAAATACCCGCTGTCGAAGGCGGCAGTGGCGGCCTGTATCCCACCCCCGATTTTGCGAAGACTCTTGATGCGGCTCAGAAAGCTTCAAAAGAAGCTGGCGACAGTTATGTGACCGTGGAACGCTTGCTTCAAGGAATTCTGGCTGCTGGGGGAGAGGCGGCAAAAATCCTGCAAACCGCTGGCCTAACTGCGGCCAGTTTAGCAGGTACTGTCGCTAAAACCCGTCAGGGGCGCACTGCCGACAGTGCCAACGCCGAGGCTACTTTTGAGGCTCTGAAAAAATACACCACTGATTTTACCGAACGCGCCCGGGCGGGCAAGCTTGACCCCGTTATTGGCCGGGATGAGGAAATTCGCCGTACGATTCAGGTTCTGGCCAGACGGACAAAAAACAATCCAGTTCTGATTGGTGAGCCTGGGGTTGGTAAAACGGCTATTGTCGAAGGGCTTGCCCTGCGCATTATTACTGGGGATGTCCCCGATGCTTTGAAAAATAAGAAATTACTTTCTCTTGATCTCGGTGCATTGGTAGCTGGGGCGAAATTTCGGGGCGAGTTTGAGGAACGCCTCAAAGGGGTGCTCAGTGAAATTACCGCCAGTGCCGGTGAGGTTATTCTCTTTATTGATGAGTTGCACACCCTTATCGGCGCGGGGGCGGCGGAGGGGGCTATGGATGCCTCTAATATGTTGAAACCTGCGTTGGCACGGGGTGAGCTGCATTGTGTCGGGGCGACCACCTTGGATGAATACCGTAAGCATATTGAAAAAGACGCTGCCCTAGCCCGGCGTTTTCAGACGGTGTTTGTTAATGCCCCCACTGTGGCGGAGACAGTTTCAATTTTGCGGGGTATTAAGGAAAAATACGAGGCTCATCACGGTATTCGTATCAGTGATGCGGCGTTGGTTGCAGCGGCCACGCTATCGGATCGCTATATTACCGGGCGGTTTTTGCCGGATAAAGCCATTGATTTGGTTGATGAAGCAGCCAGCAGGGTGCGTATGCAGATTGACTCTAAGCCCGAGGCGATTGAAAATCTGGATCGTCGCATTATCCAGCTACGCATTGAGCAGGCTGCGCTTAAACGTGAAACCGATAAGGCCAGTGCCGATCGCCTGGTGGTTTTAGAGATTGAATTGAAAGATTTAGAAAAAGAACAAACGGAACTCTCCAGTAAGTGGCGGGCTGAAAAAGCCAAGCACAATGAAATAAGTACGTTGCGGGCTGATATTGATGTCCTGCGGGGGGAACTGGAATTGGCGCAGCGTTCGGGAAATCTTGCCCGGGCGGGGGAGATTGCCTACGGTCTTATTCCCGATAAAACCCGCCGCCTGCAAACCCTTGAGGCTGCCGCCCAAGGGCAAATAGGCGAAGAAGCCGTGACCGAACAAACCATCGCCGGGGTGGTGGCTCGCTGGACGGGTATTCCGGTGGAAAAAATGCTGGAAGGCGAGCGGGAGAAGCTTCTCAAGCTGGAAGATATATTGCGCTCCCGTGTTGTGGGTCAGGATGCGGCTGTTAAGGCCGTGGCCAATGCTATTCGTCGCAGCCGTGCTGGGCTTCAAGACACAGGCCGACCCATCGGTTCCTTTTTGTTTCTTGGGCCGACAGGGGTAGGAAAAACCGAGCTATGTAAATCTATTGCAGGGTTTCTATTTGACGATGATACCGCCATGGTGCGGGTGGATATGTCCGAATATATGGAAAAACATTCCGTTGCCCGTCTTATTGGTGCCCCGCCAGGCTACGTTGGTTATGAGCAGGGAGGGGCTCTGACTGAGGCGGTGCGGCGACGTCCCTATCAGGTGGTATTGTTTGATGAGGTCGAGAAAGCTCACCCTGATGTATTTAATATTCTTCTGCAAGTTCTTGACGAGGGACGCCTAACCGACGGTCAAGGGCGCACGGTGGATTTTAAAAATACCATTCTGGTGCTGACCTCCAATGCCGGTTCTGAAATTATTGCTGCCCAACCCAAAGGTACCAGTGAGGAGATTATCCGTCCGCTGGTGATGGACAAGCTGCGTGGGTTGTTCCGACCAGAGTTTCTCAATCGCCTTGATGAAATTCTGTTCTTCCGCCGCTTAGAAGCGGAGGATATGGGTAAGATTGTAAGTATACAGCTCAGCCGTCTTGATGTTCTCCTGTATGCTAAAGGTATTACTTTAAAAGTTACGGAACCTGCTAGGGATTGGCTGGCAAAAACTGGCTACGATCCTATTTTTGGGGCGCGCCCCCTCAAGCGGGTTATCCAGCGAGAGTTACAGGATGCTCTGGCTCTTGATATTCTGGCGGGTAAGATTACTGATGATAGCACTGTTGAGGTAACAGTGGAGGGGGATAAGCTTACTTTGCAGGTTTTATAGGGTGAGTTCTAGCCCGTCCCGGCTCATGATGGCATTTGTATCAGCTCGCTTTACGGCTGAAGCCAGTGCATCCAACGTTGCATCATCATAATCTGGGTTGTGATGAAAAACTATTAGACGTTTGGCCCCCCCAGCCCTGACGAGACGCAAGCCAGCCTCCCACGTGGAATGACCCCAACCTTGGTGTTTTGGGTAATCCTCTGGTGTAAAAGTGCAATCATATGCTACCGCATCGGCATCAGTAATAAAATGGGCTAAGGCAGGATTCACATTGTCCCCCTGATGCTCAACATCGGTAAGATAGCAAAATGCCTTGCCGTTGTACTCAATGCGGTACCCCGTTGCGCCGCCGGGATGGTTTAGGGCAAATGTCTTTACAGTCACATCGGGTAAAAGGCGCAAGGTCTCCCCAACCTTAAAATCATGATATTCTGGTGCTGCTATAAAGGCATCCGGGCTTACCGGGAAAAAAGAGGACAGCATCATATCCCGAAAGATATGTTTGAGGGATTTTTGATGCCCAAGGTGCCCTGCGTAAAGGCAGATAGGCCAATTTTTTTCATATAGCGGCTGGAAAAATGGTAGACCAATAATATGATCAAAATGGGTGTGGGATAAAAGAATAGTGATAGGGTCACGATGGGCATTTTTAAGTAATGCTTGGCCTAGGCGGCGAATACCCGTACCACCATCAAGAATAAGGCGATGTTTACCCGCGACAATTTCAACACAGGCTGTATTGCCGCCATATTTCATGTAGTTAGGATGGGGACAGGGTATCGTGCCGCGGGTGCCCCAAAAGCGCACAATAAAACTCATGATGTAGGTGATAGCGACAGATGGTTAATAAAACTATGCGCCGGCTCACCTTGTTGGGAATGCTTATGTTTATAAATGGTAATTGAATCTTGGAAGACAACTTTTTACGCTTGACGAGTATATTTGTGTGTTATACACTTATTAGTATGCTAATCAGCGCATAATTCGATGCGCTCAGCCTTAATTGAAGTTGTGGAAAATATTTTATTATGCACCCTATAGACCGTCATGTTGGCCAAAGATTACGGCTTTTGCGTAGTATGTCTGGCATAAGCCAGGAGCGTCTCGCTGCTGATATAGGTCTTACGTTCCAACAAGTTCAAAAGTATGAGCGTGGTGCAAATCGCATCAGTGCAAGCAAACTGTACGAGATTGCTCAATCTTTAAAAGTGTCTATAGGTGCTTTTTTTGCAGGGTATGGTACTGATCTGGAATCACAGGATTACTCTTCTGAGGATTTCCATGCCGTTCTTTTACAAGAAAATAAAGATAATTTATATAATGACGAGCACCCGTTGTCCCGTAAAGAAACACTGGAATTGGTAACAGCATATTGGCGTATTTCGGACACAGGTATTCGAACTAAAATATTTGAACTAATTAAGCATTTGTCCGCCGGAACCCCCGGGCGTAAGCCACTTCAGTAGCTTCGAAGTAATATTGTATAGCTGGCTGCATAATTAAAAGGCTCTTTCCCAAAATGGGTGAGGGCATTTCAAAATAGAACATTCAGTAATGATGCAACCCTCTGTATTTTCTTAATCACCACGCCATTGTGGCACTGGCAATAACCTAGAATTGGACAGCGGCAGGCGTTTTTCACCCACCCATTTTGCCTAAGAGCCAATTAAAAGCATAAATGCAACCAGCACACAGTACAAAGTGCCGCACCCGAATGGCTGAACAAAGATAACTTATAGCACCCTAAAGACTTTTGGCTCTTTTCCAGAATGGGTGGGTTGCAATTGGCATGTCTCCCATGTTATTTTTTCTTGTAATGATATGAATTTTAAAAATTAAACTCCGTCATGGCGAGGCGCGGAGCGCCGTGGCCATCCAGAAAAGATATATGTTGC
>JBKCUA010000007.1:0-5931 GCA_046318675.1 Holosporales bacterium | reverse complement strand
CTCTATTAACCTCATTTCTAGGGCGATTGGCGTTGTCAGGTCTATGCTCGCAATCCGCACGTACGTTTGAGTACGCTTACGTTTGCTCGCCTAGCCCTTTCTAGCCACTCATCCCTATAAATGGGTTAATAGAGGTGCCCTATAGATCATTGAGGTTTTTATGAGTCTTTAGGTTCTTTTGAAGGAAAAAATCGATTCTTTAATAAATTTGAAAAATAAAAACAATAGCCTAAAAAATGAAATCGCTGTAATAGTCGCTAATATTGGAATCGATAACCAAGGAAGGCTTCCTGCAAAAACAAAACCAGCCATTTGAGCATTCCACAGCAAGTGAAATATTATTAATAAAATCAAGAATGAAATGGCAAGAAGCCCTACGGACCATAAAACAAAAAATAAAGTTTTATATTTACGTTTTTTGCTAAATCTCCAGGCAAAAAAAAGCAAAAGCAAGGAAAATATTGAATAGATCATAAAAAAGCTAATTTAAATAAAGCTCAAGAAAAATGCTCTGCCAGATACCGCTCAGCATCAAGTGCCGCCATGCACCCCATGCCGGCAGCGGTGACGGCCTGGCGATAAACGGGGTCACAGACATCCCCAGCCACAAAAACCCCGGCGACGTCAGTGCGGCTGCTGTCCGGGTGGCGTTTGAGATACCCGGCCTTGTCGGTGGGGAGTTTACCTTCAAAGATTTTCGTGGCCGGTTGGTGGCCAATGGCGACAAACAGGCCATCCACGGCAAGGGTGGATTCAGCGCCAGTTTTCAGATTCTTCAGGCGCAGGCTTTTGAGCATCGGCGTTGGTGTTGTCTCCCCCTGAATCTCGGACACTTCCGTGTCCCAAATAAACGATACTTTAGGATTCTTATTTAGGCGATCCTGCAAGATTTTTTCCGCCCTGAGGCTGTCCCGGCGGTGGATTAGGGTCACTTTCGCCGCGTGGTGGGTGAGGTAAAGTGCTTCCTCCGCCGCAGTATTGCCGCCACCAACAATAGCAACATTCTGATCTTTAAAGAAAAAACCGTCGCAAGTGGCGCAGGCAGAGACGCCAAAACCGCGGAAGGTTTCCTCCCCTTGTGCCCCCAGCCATTTGGCCTGTGCCCCCGTGGCCACAATAACGGCCGGAGCAGTATAAATACCACCATAACTGCTGGTCAAACGGTGGGCAGTGCGATCAGAAAAATCCACCGCCTCAATGGTTTCATAAATAATTTCGGTGCCAACGTGTTCGGCCTGAAGGCGCATTTGTTCCATCAGCCACGGTCCTTGGATCGGGGCGGCAAAGCCGGGGTAGTTCTCCACATCGGTGGTGATGGTGAGCTGGCCTCCGGGAGCTTCGCCGGCAAAGATAACGGGCTTGAGGTTTGCCCGCGCAGCATAAATCGCCGCTGTGTACCCGGCCGCGCCGGAACCAATAATAGCAAGGGATAAAGAACGATGGGTCATGGGTCAGGTATGGGCGGGGATTAAGAGCCAGGCAAGGGGGAAAAAACCACTTTCCCCCTTACCTCGGCAAGAACCGGAGCGAAACAGGATTAGGCCGCCGCTTTTACGGTAATCTTTCTCGTCTTGCTGGTTTCGTCAGCTTTTTTCGGTATGGACAGGGATATTTTTTTGGTTTTTTAAATTTATCACGGTCATAAAGACCTCCTGTAAAAAGGGGCGATGGTGTTGTGCCCCGCATGGATCATGTAGGCACGTTCGCGGTTTTTAACAAGAGGGGGAAAACTATCTTTCCTCTACCCGCTTTTTTTGCCAAAGTTCAGGTTGCTAAAGCGCTTGTTAAACTTGGATAATTGCCCAGCGGTATCCATCAGCCGCTGGTTCCCTCCGGTCCAAGCAGGGTGGGATTTCGGATCGATCTCAAGGCGCATAGTATCCCCGGCCTTGCCCCAAGTGGTGCGTGTTTTAAACTGCGTGCCATCGGTCATGATGACGTTGATTTCATGGTACGCAGGGTGAATATCGGGTTTCATGGGCGGGGCAACCTTTAACAGAGAAATACAAGGCGAACCACATAGCCTGTAGACTAAAAAGAAGCAAGCGGGATTTTAAGCCCCGGCTATTCCAACCCCACCAACCCCTTAGCAAACGTATCCGCCGCAAAGGGTTGTAAGTCCTCAAGGCCTTCCCCCACGCCCACAGCATGAATCGGCAGGCCGTGGGCTGCCGTCAGGGCACACACCACCCCGCCCCGTGCCGTGCCGTCCAGCTTAGTGATGAGCAGGCCGGTGAGGTGAGCGGCTTCTTTAAAAACCGCTACTTGCTGAAGAGCCGTCAAGCCAGTGGTGGCGTCCAGCACCAACACCGTGTGCTGGGGCAATGCCTGGTTGATTTTTGTGAGAACCCGGCGGATTTTGGTCAGCTCAGCAAGGAGATTTTCTTTATTGTGCAACCGTCCTGCCGTATCAATGAACAGCAGATCGATGCCCTCGCGTTCGGCGCGCTGGGCGGCTTGAAAGGCGACGGCGGCGGGATCGGTGGTGCCTTCACTGCCAGTGTATAAAGGCACCCCGGCGCGGGTAGCCCAAGTGGCCAGCTGTTCCACAGCAGCGGCGCGGAAGGTGTCGGCGGCGGCAATGGCCACGGTACGGCCTTGAGCTTTATAAAAGTGTGCCAGCTTGCCAATGCTGGTGGTTTTGCCATTGCCATTAACGCCCACGACTAAAACGACCTGCAAGCCAGCACCAAAGGCAAAGGGCACGGCCACAGGGGCGAGCAACGCAGTCAGCTCCGCGGCTAAAAATTCCTTGATTTCTTTATCGGTGATTTCTTTGTCAAAGCGAGTTTTGCGGAGCTTTTCTGTCAAGCTCATGGCCAAGGCTGGCCCCAAATCGGCACTGAGAAGAAGTTCTTCCAGTGCCTCCAGCGTTACAGCATCGAGTTTTCGTTTGGTGAATAACGCCGTGACCCCGCCGCCCAAGCGCGCCGCAGAGCCGGAAAGCCCCTGCTTTAATCGTTTCCAGAAACCCGGCTTTAGTGATGGCGTATCGGGCATGGGGTTAGTACTTGATACTGCACCCATAAGGCTTGGTAACAGGGGCAGAGATAGGCTTGCCCGCGGCCAGTTCGTTCAAGGTTTGGGTAATGTAGTTGGTGGCACCAGGAATATCCTTGGGATCGCTGCTGGGGTTACTGTCAATGGCACCAGCGTATACTAAAGTGCCTTCCTTATTGATAATAAAAATGTTTGGTGTGGTGCGGGCATCGTAGAGGCGGCCTAACGCGCCAGTATCATCAAGCAGCACGGCGGCAGGGGCGGCCTTGCGGGAGGTGGTGAGTTCATTAGCCTGTGCAGCGGTGACATGGCCTTGCTTGCCGGGGGCAGAAGAAATGACGGAGAGCCAGACGATACCATTTTTAGCCGCACTTTGTTGCAACGCCTGCATCGCACCGCCATCATAGAATTTACGGACAAACGGGCATTCGTGGTTCGTCCATTCAAGGATAACGGTTTTGCCAAGGTATTCGGAGAGGGTCACAGTTTTACCACTGCTGGCCACCGCCGTAAAAACTGGGGCAGGTTGACCCACGGTGGGGGCGGCAAGAACGGGCGCATTCATAAGACCTCCAAAGATCAGGGCTAAAACAAGAATTTTTTTCATGGGGCTGGTTTCCTTATTGCGGTTAGGGCATCAAGAACAATGCCTGGGGTTAGTAATTGCGGCAATACTTGGGGCTCACTGGTAACGCCGGCGGGGTAGAGCAGGTACAAAGGCACGCCAATGCGTCCAAACCGGGCAAGTTCATCGGCGATAACCTCATCTTGGTTCGTCCAGTCGGCGGTCAGAACGATAACGCCGCGTTTGCTAAAGGCTTCCTGCACGGCGGCAGATGATAACGTCGTGCGCTCATTCACTAGACAAGTCACGCACCAATCAGCAGTAAAATTGACAAAGACCGAATGCCCTTGTTGGCGCGCTTGCCGGACTGCTTCAGGTGACCAGTTGCCAGCCTGCGGGGTAAGGCCTGCACTGGCATGATGACGATCCAGTGTAGCAAGAACACCTATGATCACTGCTAGGCCAGCGATCATGAGAGTAAATGCCCGCACGCCGCGTCGGCGTAGCCAGGCAAGAAAAGCAATAACAATAAGTAAGCCCAGCAGCCATAGTGCCACCGTTGCCCCACCTTGACGAGTGGCCACCCAGAACAACCACGCCATAGCTGCCAGCATGGGAAACGCTAGTGCTTGACGCAGTGTCTCCATCCACGGCCCAGGTTTGGGCAAGCAACGCACCCACGATGGCCGAAGGGCAAACAGAGCAAAGGGCGAGGCAAGACCAAGCCCCAAAGCCGAAAAGATAAAAAAGGTAATAATGCCAGGCTGGGCAAAGGCCAACCCCATAGCCGCCCCCATAAACGGCGCAGTGCAAGGGGTCGCCACAAGGACGGCCAACGTGCCGGTAAAAAACGCGCCCCGTACACCCGTGCGGTGGGTGAGAGCTTGACCAATGTTCTGGAGCTTGCTGCCGGAAAAATACACAATACCCAGCAAGTTCAAGGCAATAAGGTAAAACAACACGGTCATGGCGGCGACAAAGGGCAAGAATTGCAACTGAAAGCCCCAGCCAACAGCCATGCCACTGGCTTTCAGACCAAGTAATACCCCGGCAAGACTTAATAGACTCACCTGCACCCCAGCAATAAAGGCCAAGGCTTCCCGGCGAATGGCCGGAATATCTTTATCATGGGCATTGGCAAAGCTGAGCGCCTTAAGGCTCAACACTGGAAAGACGCAGGGCATCAGGTTAAGAATAAGGCCGCCCAACAGCGCAAATACCAACGCCATACCAAGCGTGAGCTGCGGCACTGTGACTGAATAGTTGGCTGGACCAGTTTCTATAGTAACAGGAGCGGCGGCAACGGTGAACGGGGCTTGAATGATAACATCGCTTATCTGGCCAGAGGTTTTGGTCAGGCGTAACAAACCCTCTACTTGAGATGGTGGGCTGGCCAGTAAACCACGTATGGCACTGGAAGCTTTCAGGGTTAATTTTCCATCCTGAAACACTTGTGGTACAGCATGATCAATAAGGCCATTGTCGTAGGGAAAAAAGTACGCGTCTTTAATATCGCTGCGCTGTAAAGCACTCACATCAAGAAACAAACTCTGGTTGTTGAGGCTAAGGCTCAGCGGTGTGGTAGCGGCACGGGGAAGCATTTCACGCGCCTCGGCAATCATGGCCGCCCCGGCAACATCCTCCACACTGTTTTCGTCAATGGTGAGGGAATAACTCAAATCGGCGGATTCGGGAATGCACACGTCCTTGCATACCAACCATACTGCCCGCACCTTAACAGGAACAACCGTGCCAGGAATCGCGGTATCCGGGACGGATATTGTCACGGGCAGGATCACCGTGCCGCTATAGCCGTAGTTTACAATAGGCGGCACCGCAATCGCCTGAGGTGCTGGCCAACTGATCGCACTGGCATTCCAATCTTCGGGCAATTGCCAGACAAGGCGGGTTTGCTCCCCCGAATCGCCGGGGTTGCGCCAATAGGTGTGCCACCCGGGGGTAATATCCTGACGTAAGGCCATGGAAAACGTCTCACCCGGCGCGGCGGCCTGGCGGGATGACAGCAATGTTGCCTGCACCATCGGGTCGTTATTATGAGGTTGGGCATGGACACTCATCAGGCTCCATCCAAGAAAAAAAATAAAGGATAACAGGCGCATGAATAATTCTCCCGATGGTATTTCTTTGGCGCAGTGTGTCTTGTCTAAAGCGTGTGCGCTTAAAAAGCAACGGGGGGTTTAGGGATATTTTTGTAGAGTTCTATCGGGCACTTCTATTAACCCATTTATAGGGATGAGTGGCTAGAAAGGGCTAGGCGAGCAAACGTAAGCGTACTCAAACGTACGTGCGGATTGCGAGCATAGACCTGACGACGCCAATCGCCCTAGAAATGAGGTTAATAGAGG
>JBKCUA010000006.1:0-104801 GCA_046318675.1 Holosporales bacterium | reverse complement strand
AGATGCCGTTACCAGCTGCTTCCACGGCCCCTTGTAACAAGGGGGGCACCATATACCTAGACCACGGCCTAGACAGGGACAGCACCCATGCGGAACATATCGGACCTGGGAATGCGTGTGGCTCACGGGCATCTCAGCAGGATTCTTATACCACGGCCGGCCTTGTACGCCTAAAAGAAAATTGCTAGGGCTTTGCCCATAGCCGCTGGAGAGGTGCTGGAGTGGTTGAACAGGACGGTCTCGAAAACCGTTATACCCGCAAGGGTATCGAGGGTTCGAATCCCTCTCTCTCCGCCAATTCCTAGAGGCTAGTACGCAGAACTTGGAAGAAGTCTGAAGTTTTTAGGTGTTGTGAAGGCGAATCAGCGGGTTAATTATTTCTTGTAATCCTACTTTATTATGAGTAGCTTAACCTGAAATTTGGAGTAGGTTGAGGCGCAACTTGATTCTCTTGCACAAGTTTTTCTCTGCCGAGGCTTTGCACTCGTGAGAAAATAAGTGCACAGCTATTTCCAGAGAAAAGCTTTAGAAGCAAAACTTGGTAAGAATTATGAAATTCGTACAACTAAAATTCAAAACTTTAAGGTGGGTGCTTTCTCTGATTACTAGTGCTGTAGTAGCATGGATAATTTCAGAAACCGCCGATACGAATTTTATTATTGCTTTTTTATTCCTCGCGCTGGGATTGCCTCTAGCAATTTGGGTTGAGCGCTTTAAAAACATTCCTGCTCATTTATTGAGTGCATATTTAATGCAGAAGGCATTGGTTAGTGAGCAAAAAAAGAAATTGAGAAAGCTTCCACTTAAAACAGCAGATGAATGGAGTGATTTTCAATCATTTTTCGATGACGATCAAGCCCTCTCCAGTCATGCGGCATCTGATCCTAAGGCTTTTGCAGTATCAACAAGGTATAGTATTCAAACCATGAGAGATTGTGGAAACTTCTTAGACTTTATGAATTGCGGATTAATTGCCTCAAGGGCAATAGAAGAGATATATTGGGAAACTGCTGATAAAGAACGCAGCGAATAAAGATTATGGAACTAAACTTCTCATTTGGGGGCACTATCGACCCCGTTGCTTTATATGCGGCAATTTTGTCCACTATGATTGCTGTCTGGGAATTTATAAAATGGCGTGCCCGCAATCGTATTGAAGTAAGATGCAGCGCAAACATGATTATTGTTCCTTCGGCAAATAATAACAAGTACATTTGCACTAAAGTAGTGAACAAAGGTGAGTTTCCAACGACATTAACGCATCTTGTGGTGTTCTATTGGGAAAATAGGATTGATAGAACATTCAAAAAACCAGTAAAAACAATGTTTGTGAATACCCATCAGGTTCCTAAAGTTGTGAATCCCGGGGAACAATGGATGGTACAAGCCTTACAAGATGATGAGATTGAGAAAATGGCTTCAGAAGGATACCTGTATTTTGGTATTATCCACACAATGGGGGCGAAAAAAATTTTCCGCAGAGTAAAAATAAAAAAACAAATAGAAGAAGCCAGTTAATTAAGTAATAGGCTTTGCGCAAATACCGCCTGTTCATTCCCCCAGAGGGTGGTTATGTTAGCCTTGCCCGCTACGAAATGCCCCTTGTGATGCCCAGAATCGTTGCCCTGAATAACCCCCGCTTTCTGGCCTTTTTGGCGGCGCAGTTTCTGGGTGCGTTTAACGACAACGCTTTCAAGCTGGTGGTGTCTATGGCGGCGCTGTCGCTGTTTACCGATGCGGCCCAGCGGTAGGAGTATCTAGCATGACCATGTCCATTTTTCCCCTTCACACCCTCACTATTCCTGCGGATTTAGACACGCCGTTGACCGCGTACTTAAAGCTGTGCGGGGATCGCCCTTATCGATTTTTGTTTGAGTCGGTGGAAGGCGGGCAGGCGCGGGGGCGGTATTCTTTTTTGGGTTGTGACCCTGATATTGTCTGGACGTGCCGAAAGGGCGTGGCGTACCGCAACGGTGTAGCGGATTCCCGGCCTCCGTTGGAGAGTTTGCGGGCGGTGTGGGCGGAATGCCGACTCAAGCTTCCCGACGGAATGCCGCCCATGGCGTCGGGGCTGTTTGGGTATTTGGGGTATGCGGCGGTGCGGTGGCTGGAGGAGTCTATTCCGGACACGAAGCCGGATCCGCTGGATTTAGAAGACGCTATTCTGGTGCGGCCAAGGCTTCTGGCAGTATACGATACCGTCAAGGACTCGTTGTTGTTGATAACCCCCGAGGGGCCGGATCGGCTGGAAGAGGCCGCACGGCGCCTCAAAGCACCGCTACCGCTTACAGAAGCGCAGCCGTGGGTAAACGGTACGCCTCAGGCGGATTTGGACAAGAAAGCCTTTGGCAATATTGTTGAAAAAGCAAAAGAGTACATTCGCGCCGGGGATATTTTTCAGGTTGTCCTATCCCGGCGAACAACGATTCCCTTTGGGGGGACGCCGCTGTCGTTTTACCGGGCATTGCGGCATTTGAACCCGTCGCCATTTTTATTTTTGCTGGAGTTTCCCGGCTTTGCCTTGGCCGGATCGTCACCGGAGATTCTGGTGCGGGTGCGGGAGGGCAAGGTGACGCTGCGGCTCTTGGCGGGGACGCGGCCACGGGGACAAAACGAGGCCGAAGATCAGCGGTTGGAGCAAGAATTGCTGGCCGACGCCAAGGAGCGCGCCGAGCATTTAATGCTGGTGGATTTGGGCCGCAACGATGTGGGCTGGTATCAAATCCGCAACACGTTGAAGCGGCGTAATGAGGCGGGGGACAGCCTCTCTGTTGATTTTTCCGGGTTTGAGGCTACTTACAAAGCCCTCACTGAAAAACTTATTCCGAAGGTTTATGAATTCGGGTTTTTGAAGCCTTGAGCGGCAAAATCCCATTTGTTCATTCCCCTAGGGGAGAACGGGTATGTTTTTGGCGACGCTCATGTTATGCTACTACAGCGCGTTGCGTAATTAACGGTGGACTTTAAAAATATAGGTGCCCTAGACTTTTAACCCCCGCCCGGTACAAGGCACCGCGGCCGAATGGGTGAATGAAAACAACCTATAGCGCGTTGCGTAATTAAGGGTAGATATTGATAAGTCTTAAGCGCGCTATAAGCTATTGTTGTTCGGCCATTCAGCCGCGGCACTTTGTGCCGTGCGCTGGCTATAATTATAATTTTAATTATGCAACCAGCTATAACGCGCTATAATGCCTTATAAAAACCTGCGCCGCAAGTCGTCCATAAACTGGCGTTCATCATCGTTACCACAAAGGCTCGCGATGTCGTCAAGATTGGCAACAGATAGATCAGAGTTGGAATTGTCCATTTCCCATCGCAGTGATTTCCGTTGTAGCAGTTTGCGCTGAGCTTTTTCACTTAATTCGCTGTAACTAATTATATTTTTTGTAACTAATATACTGATGAGGTCTTCTAATATTCTGGCCATCATGGGATCGGAGTCTTCTAGTTTGCGTCGTGCTTCTTGTATTTTACCGGTTCTCTCAAAAAAACGGTAAAGTTCAGGCGCATCTGCGGCTAAGCGCTCTTCTGCAATGGGGCTGCGGCGGGCATAAACGGCTTTGATGTGGCCTTTACTATCGCGGGCAACATATGGCATAGAAACCTCCTGCAATTCTACTCTCGGTAGAATTGCAGGAAACTCTTAAAGAGTTGTTAAGATTTGGTCGTGCGGTATCACGATTTGGGAAGATTTTTTACTGCGTCTACTAAGGTACGTACAGCGGATACAGATTTATTAAATTGAATTTTTTCGGCTTCATTAAGCTCTATTTCTACAATTTTTTCAACACCTTTTGCTCCAATGATAACGGGAACTCCGACATAGGTATTATCGACTCCGTAATGGCCATTCAACCAAGCAGCAGCGGGGAGAAGGCGACGCTGATCAAAAAGATAACTCTCAGCCATTTGTAACGCTGATGCAGCAGGCGCATAAAAGGCAGAGCCACTTTTAAGAAGGTTGACGATTTCCGCGCCGCCGTCTCGGGTACGCTGGACGATGGCATCAATTCGTACACTGGTTGTCCAGCCCATTTTAATCAAATCCGGCACAGGGATTCCTGCAATCGTCGAATACCGAACCAAGGGCACCATCGTATCGCCGTGGCCGCCTAAAACAAAAGCCGTTACATCTTCCACCGATACATTAAATTCTTCCGCTAGAAAATAACGGAAACGTGCCGAATCAAGAACGCCAGCCATTCCCACGACTCGCTCTGGAGGCAGGCCTGATTCTTGTTGCAGCACCCAGACCATAACATCCAAGGGGTTGGTAACAACAATAACAAATGCATTGGGGGCGTATTTTTTTATTCCGGCACCAACGCTTCGCATAACACTGCTGTTGATGCTTAATAAGTCATCACGGCTCATCCCTGGCTTGCGAGGAACACCAGCAGTAACAATAATAACATCGGCACCTTTAATGTCTGCATAATCGTTGCTGCCGCGTAGACTCGCATTCAAGCCCTCTACTGGATTTAACTGTGATAAATCAAGAGCTTTTCCCTGAGGCGTTCCTTCCGCGACATCAAAAAGCACGACATCACCGAGGTTTTTTTGTGTGGCGAGTAAAGCTAAAGTGCCGCCGATCTGGCCTGCACCGATAAGGGCTATTTTCTTGCGTGCCATAAATTAATCTCCAATGGGTTTTTCGCTAACATTCATACGGTACGGATGTCAATGAGTGCTTAACGCCAGCGCCGATGCAACCACAGCCATTGCTCAGGGTATTGGCGAATCCAATCTTCTACAAAAGCATTTAAAGCAACGGTAAGCCATTGCACCGCCGCCGTATGATCAAGGCCTTTTGGTACATCGGTAGGGTATAGAGGGGGTTCAATGATAACTTTAATGCTCCCATTGTCTTGGCGTATAGCGCAGGCGGGAATGAGTAATGCGTTAAAACGCAAGCATAATTCTGCTGGTGTGGTAGTAACGGTTGTTTCATGACCAAGAAAGGGAAGGCGACTGCCCTGGTGGGATAGACGCTGATCAATGAGCATTCCCACATTTTTTCCTTGACGTAATTGGGTTAGCATTTGCCTAGTACCCTGTTTGCCTTTTGGAATGAAAACCTTTTTTTCACTGCCTCGACTGCGTTGAAAAAGGCGATCGACAAAACGGTTGTTGGCGGGTCGGTAAACACCAGCATAGGCAAGACCAAATTGCTGGGCTACAAAAGGCAACACTTCCCAGTTGCCAATATGGGCGGAAATAAAGATTAGTGGTTTACCATATTTTTTAGCCTCAGTGAGGATTTCTTGTCTTTCAATAATAAGGTTTTTAATAAATGGCGAATGCGTATCAAGATGTGCCTGTTCGGCAGCAAACAGACCAAGATTGCCCCACATTGCTTTGAGCAGTTTTCTATGATCTTGATCCTCAACATTCGGAAAAACAAGCCTTAGGTTGCGCAGGGCGTGTTCAGATACTGGCAATAGCACACCAAGGGTTTGAGTGATGTTCTTGGCAATACGACGGGCTAGCCTTAGAGGCAGTAGTTTTAAAAGCGTCATAGTGGCCCATACCGGAGCCGCAATAAGAAGCTGGGTTACTATTGATAATTTTTTCATCCGACTGTTACAAATAGGCGTTTCAAAAGATTTTGTATAGCCTCTGGCTTGCGCCAGACAAGATGAGCAGGCAATGCATTCACTATTGTTTTGAAGTCAGCAGGTAGACGAACATAATCTTTTTCGGTCGTCACTAAAGCTGCACCATGCATTTTGGCAACACGTTCGAGCTTTTGTCGGTCTCTTGTTGTGTAAGAATGATGATCGCTGAACGATAATGTTTCAACGGGGTGTATTCCAACTTTTTCTAAAGATTTAAAGAATTTTTCGGGGCGTCCGATACCTGCAAAAGCCACGATGGGTCTGTTTAGAAAAATATTAGCGGGTTTTTCCAATACCAAGTCGGCAAAAAATGTTGGTAGATTGTAACGCAAATGTAGTATTGCTTCTAATGCGGATGCATCGTTACCTATGAAGAGCAATGCGTCGGCGCGCCGCATGGCTCGTTCTAGGGGTTCACGCAGAGGGCCCGCAGGCATAACGCGACCATTGCCCACACCGTAATTGCCATCAACAACAATGAGTGACAGTGTTTTTACCAACCCTAAATTTTGAAAACCATCATCAAGAATGACAACATCAGCACCGTCGCTGGCCAGAGTAGCCCCTGCGGCTTTATCAGCAGCAACAATAGTAGGGGCTTTTGCTGCCAATAGCAGTGCTTCATCACCTACGTCTTGTGCAGTGTGGATAGCACGATTAACGATAGTTGGCTCGCGGATAGTGCCACCATACCCACGAGATAAAAAATGAACCTTTTTTCCCATTTGATTGAGTATCTCCACCAGAGCGATGCAGGTTGGCGTTTTCCCTGCCCCGCCAGCAACAAGATTGCCTACGCATAATACTGGCTTGTTAATTTTATGAGGAACCGTTTTGTTTTGTTTGAGGCCAGAAACCCACGCGTAAATAGCAGCAAGAGGACTTAGCATTCGTGCTAAGATAGTGTCACGTTGCCAAAAAGGAGGGGCTGTTAACGCCACGCTATGCTTTCTAATAAATCCAATGTTTTCATTGTTCCTCCCTTTATTTTTTCACTGGCATTTTTTGTATTGTGACGACGGGCTTCTCGTGCATGAGCATCTTTCCAGTAATAGAGAATTCGTTTTGCCAAAAGTGAGGCATCCGCGTCAATCGTTTCGAGAGCATCCTGATTGTTTAAAAATTCTGTCAACTCTTGAAAGTTAAAAGTATGCTTTCCAGACAAAACAACACAACCTATTTGTGTTGGCTCCAAAAGATTTTGCCCGCCATGCGGAATGAGAGAGCCTCCCATGAACACTATAGGTGATAAGTGGTAGAAAAGCCCAGTTTCTCCTAGGGTGTCGGCAATATACACAGCACTTTCAGGAGATGGAATCCGGCTAAAGCTTCGTTGTTCAGGATACCAATCAGGCGGACAGATAACCTTGATGGCGTTGCCGCGGTGAGGATGACGCGGAAGCAGAATCAGTAACGCGCTAGGATAATGCTCGCGAAGTTCAGCGTGGGCAGCAAGGCATATTTCCTCTTCACCTGGGTGAGTGCTTGAGGCTAACCAGATGGGACGATTGCCACACGCTTTTTTTAAGGTGATGAGTGTTTCGTTATCAGCGGTTAGGGGTTCTGCATCGTATTTTATGTTGCCACATATTTCTACCCAAGCTGCGCCACAGGCCAAGAACGATGCACTATCAGAGGCACTTTGGGCAGCAACGACAGTTAGCTGCCCAAAAATCTTCTTGGCGAGGTTTGGCCAGCGCTGCCATCGTTCCTTTGATCGGGGTGACATACGGGCGTTAATAAGAATAACGGGTATGTGACGTGCGGTGCAAGCAGAGAGCATCCCCGGCCAGATTTCCGATTCAACGAGAATAAGACTTTTTGGATTCCAGTGGGATAAAAATCGTTTTATCCATAATGGGTTATCTAATGGTGCGTACTGATGTTGGATACGTGGAGGGATTTTCCCTTGCACTAGTTGCGCCGCTGTGCGGGTACCAGTGGTCAGTATAGCGTGGGCATGAGGATGACGTTGTAAAAATTTTTCAATCAATGGCAGTACCGCTTTGCTCTCGCCAACACTGGCGGCGTGAAACCAAAATAAATCGCCAGTGGGACGGGTGAGGCCTGGACGACCAGTTTTTTCCCGCCAGCGTACTGGGTCTTCCTTTCCTTGATACACGCGCACCCGCAACAGACCATAAAAAAGCGGCCATGCTAGTATAGACAAGATATTATAAAGGCCTTGCATTAAGCGGGTTCCGTAGGTTGATAGCCAAGAGCTACATCGAGGGTAGCAGCAAGACTGTTCATCCGGTCTTCAAAAATCTTGCGCAAGTGCTCCAGCGTTGTTGCATCGGCATCTGCAGGGACAAACATTGGTTCGCCCCAAGCGGTTATGCCCTTACCAAAAGGCAGGCAGACTTGAAATTTATCCCAAGTGTTCAAGGTAAAGTGATTTTTAGTGCCAGCAGCGACGGGGTAAAGAGGCGCGCCGCTTTTTTTTGCTAATAACAGGGGGCCAAGAGGGCAGCGTTGACGTGGACCGTGAGGACCATCGGGGGTAAAGCCTACGGTGGTACCGTTGCGCAGGGCTTGCAGCATTCGTAAGAAGGCGATGGCTGCTTCGCTGCTGCGTTTGCGACCGGCTTTGCCCCTAGTGCCAATAATTGCACCTAAGCCAAAAGAGGCAATAACCCGTTGCGCTAAGCGGGCATCACGGTGAGGAGACGAGAGCATGGCAAAGGGCATGGGTTGCATCTTTTGCCACATATAACTCATAAGGAGTAGGCGTTGATGCCAGAAGCATACAATAACAGGTTTTCCGGTGTTATGAATTTTTGCTGACTCTTCGGTGCCCCAATGCGTCCATCGTGTTGTAGTATATACTAAACGAAGGTATAGGGTGGCTAGCCAAGATAATAGATTGCTTTCAATTATGTATCTAATACAACGATGTATCATTGCTGATAATCCTGTGCTGCGGCAAGTAGGCGGCGTACGGTAGAATTGTTGGCGGCCATGAGTTCAAAGCTTCCCTGACCGGTGATGGTACCGTCTTCGAGTGCAAGGATATTGGTACAGTGGCGTACGGTGCTGAGGCGGTGAGCAATAAGAATGATAGTTTTTTGACCCGCTAAGCCGCGAAGTGCTTCGGTTACGGCGGCTTCAGTGGCGGTATCCAAGGCAGCGGTGGCTTCATCGAGAAGTAACACTTGGGGTTTGCGATATAAAGCTCGGGCAATTCCCAAGCGTTGCCGTTGCCCCCCGGATAAGCGCACGCCGCGCTCACCTACTGGAGTATTAAAACCTTGCGGCATATTTGTGTTAATAAAGTTTTCTATCTGTGCCAAGCGAGCAGCATGATGAATGGCAGCTTCATCAATATGGTTATCGTCAATTCCAAAAGCAATATTGTGGCGGATACTGTCTTCAGTGAGGTAGAGGTTTTGGGGGACATAGCCTAGGCTGGCCTGCCAGGCTGGGAGATGTTCTGCAGTGAGAGGGGTGCCATCAATAAGAATGTTACCACTGCTAGGCTGTAATAGGCCAAGAAGAAGTTCCATGAGGGTGGTTTTACCTGCTCCGGTTGGACCCACAACACCCAAAGATTCGTTACGATGAATACGAAAACTTACGCTATTTAGAGAGGCTCTTCCACTACCGGGATATGTATAGCTAACATTATCAAAAACGATATCTTTATGTAGGCCAAGAGGCGTTACGGATTGCGGGTCTGCGGGCAGGGTGGGGCGCAGAGCTAGATCGTCTGCCACTTCGCCTAATAGCGGCAGCGAAGAACGCAAATGGTAGGCGGCCTGACTGAGACGACCTAAGGAAGGCATTAGTCGAAAACTGGCTGCAGCATATACAGCAGCAATAGACAATATTTCATCGGCGGGAGTGTGATTTGCTAACAATACACCCAATAAGCCCAAGAAACTAGCCACAAGGCCAAACTCAAAAATAAACCTCGGAACCTCGCGCCAAGTGGTGAGGGCAATATGGGCATTGACGGCGCGGTTAATATGGTGCCGATAACGGTCATAGAAGAAAGAACCAGAATGATTGAGTAAAACTTCTCGCGCGCCTTGCAGGACAGTCTGTACGGTAGTGGCGGCGGTGTGTTCCGCATCAAGCTTGGTGCGCGCTAAGCGATCGTTGCTTCGGCGCAAGCCAAAAGCCATTAATAGGCTCAGACCCCCTAAAATAGCTGTAAGCCATAAAGTTAGAAATGGGTTTAGCATTACCAAAAATCCAAAAATAAAGAGAACAACTAATACTTCTGCACAGACCATTGCCATCTCTACAAAAACATATACCGCCAGTTGATAAGTATGCCCGGTGACTCTGGTCGCAAGGATGGTGCTGTGTTGCTCCAAGAAAAAAGTCCAAGGTTTTGAAAGGTATCCTGCAAGTAATCGTTTGCCGAAAACGGCATTCTGATCTAAAGAGGCTCTAGCTCGCACCCAACTAAGTAAGATACTAAGGCCAGTTTTTAAAGCGTATGCAATAATAACAAAACTACCAATCCAAAAAGAGTTGTCAGTATCGGGATCAATGCCCACGGCAGTTAATCCCTGACCAATCAGATCCGCCGCTTGGCCATCGGGTTTTAGGAGACTTAGCACTAAAGCGAATACAGCACCAAGACTAACAACCTCTAATAGAGCTGCAAAAAGAGAAGCAATAAAAACAATTATAAAAGCACGCTTTTGTCGGCGATCGAGAATGCGCCTTAACGTAGATAACAAGGACGGTATCGTGTTCACTTAGCCAGGAGAGGAACAGCTAGGGGTGGGCGAGCAAGAAGCTTGTTTTTGGTTAGAACCGCTAAAGCTTTGTCGATGGCATTTTCAGAAATAGTATGTGTGGTAAGTAGTAGGGGCACAATGGCGGCATTGTCGATGCTGCGCTGTTGGAGAGTTTTAATGGAAATGCCATTTTCTGCAAGAATGCTAGCTACAGCCCCAACAATGCCGGGTTTTTCGGCGACGGATAAACGCAGGTAAAATTCGCTGTGAAAATCTGGTGCGCATGGGATAACGCGCAAAACATTTGTTTTTACACCAAAAGGTGCGGCATTGCGGCCGCTGGCAATATCCATAATGTCGGCAAGAACGGCGGAGGCGGTGGGCATACCCCCGGCACCGCGCCCTTGAATCATGATTTGCCCGACAGCATCCCCTTCAAAAACAACAGCATTAAAGACATCCTCTACATGACCGATGGCTAAAGATAACGGCACAAAAAAAGGACTTACGCGTTGTAAAACAGTATTATTTCGGTGTTCAGCGTAGCCAAGGAGCTTTATCGCATATCCCAGCTCTGCCGCGTAGTGGTGATCCAGAGGTTCCAGTGCTCTGATGCCTGCAATGCGGACGTTTGTGAAGGAAATACGGTTAGAAAATGCCAAGCTGGCTAAAATGCTGAGCTTATGCCCGGTATCTAGGCCGTCTACATCGGCCGCTGGATCGGCTTCGGCATAGCCAAGTTGCTGCGCTTCCTTGAGAATGTCGGCAAAAGGTAATCCCAATTGACGGCTTTTAGTGAGGATATAATTACAAGTGCCGTTTAAAATGCCAAAAATGCGGGGGATGGCGTTGGCTACTGCCCCTTCGCGCAGGGCTTTGAGGATGGGCACGCCGCCGGCGACGGCGGCTTCAAACGCTAGGCTAACCGTGTTTTTCTCCGCCAGTACTGCCAGATCATAGCCATGATGAGCAAGTAGAGCTTTGTTAGCTGTAATAACGTGTTTTCCGGCTTTTAGGGAATTTTCTACAAGAGTTTTTGCGGTACCGTCCGCGCCGCCGATAACTTCGACCACGGCATCAATATCAGAAAGCGTAGGCAGTTCAAGGGGGTTAGTAAATACACGAATGCCCTGTGTATTTAAGCCCTTGATTCTGTCTGGGCTGCGGGTGGCAATGGCGGCGATGACCAAGGGACGTCCGGCTCGTTGGGCAAGGGCATCGCTTCGTTCCAGCAGCAGGCGCACCACTGCGCCGCCAACAGTACCAGCCCCGGCAATGCCGAGGCGAAGGGGAGTAGATGTGTTCATAATAACGTGACCTCGGCAGCCAAGGCCGCGGGATCACGGCGGAGGAATTCTTTGATATTACGAACAGCTTGGCGGATGCGCTGGGTGTTCTCGACGAGGGCGATACGCACATAGCAGTCGCCATATTCACCAAAGCCAATGCCGGGAGCCACAGCCACGTCGGCATGGCGGAGTAAAAGTTTCGAAAAGGCAAGTGATCCAAGGGATCGAAAGGCGGGGGGAATGGGTGCCCAGACAAACATGGAGGCATCGGGGAGGGGAACCTCCCACCCTGCTGCTCGCAGACCCTGAACCAGAGTGTCGCGGCGTTCTTTGTACAATGCCCGCATCTCGTCCACGTAATCTTGTGGGCCGTTGAGCGCGGCAGCGGCGGCAACCTGAACCGGGGTAAAGCCGCCGTAATCAACGTACGACTTTATTTTTGTCAGTGCCCCTATGAGGACTGGACTGCCAACCGCAAAGCCAACACGCCAGCCGGGCATTGAGTAGGTTTTGCTAAGAGTCGTAAATTCAACAGCGATTTCCCGGCTTCCCGGCACTTCAAGTAGAGATTTTGGCTTTCGAGATGAATCAAAGTATATTTCAGCATAAGCAAGATCCGATAAAATAAAAAGGTTGTGATATTTGCAAATTTTAACTATTTCTTCATAAAAGTCAAGAGAAACTATCTGTGCGGTTGGGTTGCTGGGGTAGCTAACAACTAATAACGTGGGTTTGGGCACCGAATGGCGGATAGCGCGCTTGATTTGTTCAATGAGACGTACGGTAAAATCAGATTCAAAATCAACGGGTAGATGGCGTATTGAGCCACCAGCAAGCATAAACCCGAAGCTGTGAATGGGGTAACAGGGGTTGGGGGCTAAAATCACATCGCCGGGGCTGGTGATGGCTTGGGCGAGGTTGACGAGGCCTTCTTTGCTTCCCAAGGTAGCGACAATTTCTTTATCAGGATCAAGATCGACGTTAAACCGCCGCTGGTAATAGGCCGCTTGAGCCTTGCGCAGGCCGTGAATCCCCCGGGAAACAGAATAACGGTGGGTGCGGGCATCACCTACGGTTTCAATAAGTTTTTGTACCACGTGGGGCGGCGAGGCCGAATCTGGGTTGCCCATACCGAAGTCAATCACGTCACGCCCGGCTTGGCGGGAAACCAATTTGAGGCGGTTAACCTCCGCAAAAACATAAGGCGGCAGGCGGGAAATACGGTGAAAATCGGTCTGCATGGTGGGGGCAGATTAGAGGGGCGTAGGGCGAAGGGCAACAGGGGAGAAAGGGGGGTGGGGGTGGTTTTAAAAACATATCGCGGTTATTCTGACGGAATAGAATCCGGCTCTCTCTCTCTCCGCCACAGCTTAATAGCTTGCCAAGCAGTTGCGTGCTGCAACGGCCGTAACGATTTTTTTACTATTGTGAAATACGGCTCATCGTAATGGATTGCACTTGATGGATAAGACTTTTATGAACACATCGTACCGACCTATTGTGCCAAGCGTTGCGCTAGTTGCCATAGCATTTTTTTGTTTCTCGTTGCGCGATGAAATTGTCCTGCGCTTTATGGCGCATCCTGGATTGAATAGTTTTATTATTGCAACATTTTTTTTAGGATTGGTGTTGGCGAGCCTTAATTGGTGGCACGTGGCTCGCACGGCAAGATCGATCACCTTATGGCAGCGTGTGGTGGAGATGGGAAGTATCGATCCTTTAGCTGTTCAAGAAATTGTAGAATTAGCTGATACGGGTATTCTGCGTAGCACGCAAATGCGTGCGGTTATTGAACGTGCAAAGAAGAATCGAAAAATAGGTTTTACGGATACTGAGGCTCGCCTCATTAAAACAAAACTCGGTGCCCGGCTCGGACGATTGAGGGGGCGAGTTTCTTATATGACGGCAACATTGATTATGTTGGGTCTTATAGGGACATTTTGGGGGCTGCTAGAGACAATTAATTCGGTGGGCGATGCGATGCATGCCGTGGTGGAAACCATGGATAAAGCAACGCAAAAAGGGAACAACGATGTCGATCCCATAGAAAAAGCGCAATCAGCAGATAAGATGTTTATTGACTTTTTGGGGTCTGTTTCTGCCCCATTGCAGGGGATGGGAATTGCTTTTAGCGCCTCGTTGTTTGGTCTTTGTGGGTCTTTAATTCTGGGGCTCATGGGGGTTCTGTTTTCAAAAATTCAAGATCGTTTTGTTGAAGACCTCAGTGTTTGGATTGATGATCATATTGATAATGCGCCCACCTATAAAGAGGCGATTTCTTCTAATCCTACAGCGAACGCTGTGACGGAACTAACAAAAAGCCTAGAGCAGCATCTAGGCGCACACAGCACCAATCTTTCTGTGGTGGCCAGTATGGCGAAAAATCTAGAGCGGCATCTGGAAGACAGTGGCACCCGTATTGAAGCAGCTTTGCATAGTAGTAGTAATGCGGCGGCTGTTCAAATTATTGATGCGATTGAAGCTGGGGTGCAGCGTGCTATTGAAAGTACGGTGCGGGCTATCTTTGCAGATTTACAGAAAAATCTTAACAAGAATCTCGAACAAATTGTTGGGTTGTTAGAGCAGGCATTAAAAGAAAATTTTGGCCCACAATTTGCACATATTATTGATAACACAAGAGAAATAAAAAATGGGGTTAATCGTTTCGCAACGCTTATTGGTGTGTTTCAATATTATATTCTGACTATTGAGAGTGCTCGGACGCAAGAACGTGATATTTTGCTCAGTCAAATTGAGGCATTGGTAATGACCACAGCGAACAGTGTTGATACTGAGCGGTTTGATATAGAAAAAGGTTTTTCTGATTTAAGAGCGCATTTGGCTTCTATCGATAAAGCTGTTTCCGGAGGAATTATTTTAAGCTCAGCAGATAAAGTGCAGGAGTAGGTATTATGGCTGGTTCTGATGATACTGATGAGGTGCCGTGGCCTGGGTTTGTGGATATTTTATCCACGGTGCTGATTGTCTTCGTATTTTTCATGATGATTGTTTCTATGATCGTGTTTTATATGGGGACTAATTATGTGCGTGCGGCTCAAGAAGCTATTGCTGAAGCAAAAAAAGCCGATTCAACAATTAGTCTTTTAGAGCAGCAACGTTCTCAAGTCGCGGAAGAAATTGAAAGCATGACAAAATTGCTGCAGAATATCAAGGCGGTTGTTATGCCTTCGTCAAAACAGACCGTGACGACAGATGGCGGTGTGTTGCGTGTCGTGTTTGAGGATTTTGGTTCTGTTCCTACAGAAGAAAATAAAGTCGTAATTATGGAATATTTTAAAGGTTTTTCTAAAACATGCCGTGGGGTTCTGGCCATTACGGCATCGGTAGCGGAGCGGATTAATATGTACGGCTGGGGGCGAGAGATACAATTGCAGCGCACCTTGGTGTTGAGAAACTTTGCTCTGGAAACAGGGTTCCCAGCCAATAAAATAAAAATCAAAACACAGGCGGACGCCAGCACAGAGGCACTGTTTGGGAGTATGGGGGCGATTTGTGTTTCACAATAAAACCCTTATGGTAGCGGTATTGTTGGGGCTGGCACAGCCAATGCTGGTTGCCGCTCAAGAACAGCCAGCTCAGGATATATGGGGTCTTATTGGTGCTTATCCTGTGGCACCTGCGCCTGATAAAATCCCCGAAGAAGGCGAAAGTGCTGCGGTCGCTACCCCGGTGCCGGCTGCTGTACCTGCATCTGCTGTTGTTACAGAACCTGTTGCAGAAAAACCTCAAATTGTCACTGCGGCACCATCCGTGCCCGTGACAACGCCGGGAACAGTTGAAGAGGAACTGACTCAAGCGGTTCAGGCATCTGAAGTCCCTGCCCCTGCAGAAGCTGTGCCCGACAGTTCTCCTGAGGCAGTGGCAGAAGCCCCTCGTGAAGCTGCCCCGGTTGAGGCAGTGGCGGTGGCAGTTACTGCTCCTGAGTCTGCTCCTGAGCCTGCGAAGTCGAGTTCTGCCGAGGCAGCAACGGTGCCGCCGCGTGGGGCTGATGGTGAGGTGGTATCATTGCATCTTATTCTAGAAGATGCAATGGCGGCAATGCCGGAGGTAGCCATTGCCCGGGAACGCCTTGAAGAAGCGCGTGCGGGTGTAGATGAAGCCCGTGCTGCTTATCGGCCAACGGCGGATATACGGGGTGTTTTATCTCGAGAATATAACAGCCCGTTTCGCACGCGGTCGAGCAGCGGTACGGATACTTTTTCAGGTTCTGGGTATAATAATTCTGGTCAGGCAACATTTAATGCCAGACAGAATATTTATGATGGGGGCAGTAAATCAGCCGCCTTTGCTGAGCGAAAAAAGGCCGAAGAAGTAACTCAATTTAGTCGTGACAAAATCAATCAGGAAGTGGTGGTGCGCACAACTGCCGCCTACATTAATAGCTGGCGACTGCAGGGGCAAATAGGTTTTCTTGAAGAAAATCGCAGTAGGCTTGAGCATTTGCACGCAATTTTGCAATCTAGGGTCAAAAAAGGTGATGCCAGTAAGGCAGAGGCGACATATATGGAGGGGCGTATCCTTGGCCTCTCGCAGCAAATCAAAACGGCTCAGGCAAGTCTTGAGGAAGCTTGGATTGCTTTGGGGCGGTACACGGGGGTACAGCGACGGATTAAATCGATACTCCCTGACGATATGTATAGTATTACTATACCGGATACGCTGATGATGCAGGATAATCTCATTCGTGCTGCTGAGCAAAACAACTTTGATTTAAAAATAGCTAAGGGTGAAATTGAGGTTTTAGAGCGACGCAAGCGGGCTGAGTACGGCAAAAGTCTACCAAGTTTGGATGCATTGCTTGATGGAGATCAGTCCCGTGATGTTGGTGGTGATACAGGTATTGTTAAGTCAGCAGCGGCACGTTTGCAGCTTAGTTACCGTCTTTATGACGGGGGTTTGAATAGTGCTGGACAACGAAAGTTGCTTAGCCAGATTCGCAGTGCTCGATTTGATCTTGATATCAAACGCCAAGATATGCTCCAATCTGTACGTAAGGGGCTTTCGGATTTGGAGAGCTTAACAGAGCAGATTCGCCTAGCTGATAAAGAATACGAGACACATATTAAGCTTTATGCAGCGTATGAGCGTCAATTTAAGCTTGGTGAGCTTGATTTGATTGTTATTGCTGATAATGTTGAAAAAATTCAGCAGGCATCCCTGCGTCGGGTTGGATTGCGCAGTGATTATGCGTTTGCCATTGTTGATCTTTTGTCGCAGGCAGGGCAGGCTGAGCCTTATCTGCGCGGTGATGATTCATCCGCTCGACGGAATATTCTGCAAAGTCTTGGTTTTAGTCTAACAGAACAATCTGGGCAACTTTAGCCTGTTTAAGGGAAAATATGTGGGAGTGGTTACAAAATAAAATGGGTTCCTTTTGGGAGCCGCTATGGGATAATCGTTCGCGTGCTTGGTACGTGTTGCTTGCCTCATTTACCATTAATACGTTGACGTTGGCTCTACCCCTTTACACTCGGGCGGTATATGATCGGGTGATTCCTTATTTTGCTCTTGATAGCTTAACGGCGTTGACGTTGGGGATGTTGATTGCACTGGGGTTTGAACTTGCTTTGCGCTTGGCGAGGCATCGAACGATTGACCGCCAGACGTTGCGGACAGGGGCAGCGTTGGAGGGTAAGTTATTTGATACGCTATTATCGTTACGTTTGGATAGTTTGCCTTATTCTATTAGTAGGCAACAGTATTTTTTTCGGGAAGTGGATTTAGTACGGGATTTTTATTGTCAGCGGTTTTTACCCGTGTTGGTTGATATTCCTTTTCTATTATTGTTCTTATTGGTAATATTTTTTATTTGCCCGGTGCTGGCCTTGGTGCCGCTTATTATGGCTGCGATGATGATAATACTATCATACAATTGGCAGGAGCGCGGCTTGCGCTGGGCACAAAACCAAGATAAGACACAAAAAATACATGATGAGCAGGTGTTGGAATTTCTCCGTAATCAAGAAAGTTTTCGATTGTATAATGCGGCACAAGAGCCTCGGCGTAAACTTTCTAAAGCTGTGGCCGATTTGCAGAAAATAATTTTTCATAAGAATCATCTGAATGCTTTGAGCGCGTCAACCCAACAATTGCTGGTACAGGTGGGTGCGGTGCTGATTTTATGCATAGGGGTATGGGAAGTGCAGGCGCGGGCGTTGACCGTGGGGGGGTTAATAGCGATTAATATTCTTGCGGGACGCACCATGGCCACGGCAATGGGGGTGGCTCAAGTAATCTCTGCTTTGCCCATGGTGCGAGCTGCATTGAAAAGTATTGATGATCTCCAGAAACGCCCCACCCTTTATGATAATAAAAACAGGCAGATTCCTGCTGATACCCCTTTGACTATCGGGGTTATGGTTGCTGAAGATATTCGGTGTCGTTATGGGATGAGTGCCGTTGATGCGCTCCGTATTCCCCGTCTGATCATTGCTCCGCAACAGAAAGTCGGAATTGTTGGAGCATCGGGGAGCGGGAAGACGACGCTGTTGCGTCTTTTGTCTGGTGTGGTGACTCCAGCAGAGGGGAGAGTGTTGGTGGATGGCTATGATCTTCGCTATGTTCCGCCATCGTTGTTTAATGCTCGTCTTGGGGTTGTGCCTCAATATCCCAATTTTATTCGGGGTACTTTGAAAGATAATATTCTTTTTTATCGGGAGATGCCCGATACTGCGTGGCTAAATCAGATTTTACACCTGACGGGGATTACCGCTTGGATTGGGAGTAGTGGAACAGGAGTTTATTTGCCCATTGCGGAGGATGGTCAGAATATCTCCGGGGGGCAGCGACAGATGATCGCTCTGGCGCGCGCTTTGATACATAACCCCGATTTATTGATTATGGATGAGTTCACTTCGGATATGGATCAGTTTTTGGAGCTTCATGTGCTACGCAATTTGGCTCCTATCCTAGCGACTAAAACTTTGATTACGGTGAGCCACCGGTTGCCGGTATTGGATTTAACCCAGCGTATTTTAGTGTTAGATCGCGGGCAGATCACTGCTGATGGTGGTAAGGATGAGGTGTTGCGGCGGTTGACTGCTTCGGCAGGTGCATCATGAAGCGACTAATGCCTCTAGTTCAGCGTCATGCTATTCTTGCACACAAGTGCATTCTTCTTACGAAGAAGCATGGTGTCTTTGCCTATCGGGAATGGTTGCGGTTCTGGCGTAAACCGCGCACGGATGCCGAGTCTATTATTCTTCTTTTTAGTGCGATGTTGGTGACGATATTGTTGTGGGCTGCGCTGGCTAAAGTGCATGAGACCGTGCATGGTGCCGGTAAAACCATTCCCGCAGGACAAAACAAGGTTATTCAGCATCTTGAAGGCGGCTTAGTAGAAGATATTTTAGTAACGGAAGGCAGTGTTGTACAGGCGGGCGATGTGTTGTTTCGGATTCGCAATCAGGCGGCGGCCAGTGCCTTGATGGAAAATGAAGGTAATGTGGCCGGACTGCGGCTTAAAATCTTGCGCCTTACCGCAGAAGCAGAAAACCTCGAAACATTCATTATTCCCGATGATGTTCGTCTGGCAACGGGTGATTTAGCACGTACAGAAGAACAAGCTTTTCAAACAAAACGTGATTTGATGATGCAAACAATTAATACGCTAGAAGAGCGCTATCGTCAAAAACAAGTCTCTATTGAAACGAATAAGGCGCGTCTGCTTGGGTTGACGGGGCAGTTGGCTATTGCCAATGAGCAATTGAAAAATATGCAAGAACTATTCGCTGCTGGAGCTACATCCCGTAATCGGTTGCTCGATGCTCGGAATCGCGCCAGTCAGCTTTCAGTAGATAAAGATAACGCTGCTGGAGCAATTCAGATTGCGGAAGCGGAGGCTAAAGAAGTTGAAAGCCAGAAAGCTGAAGCGTGGTCGCGCTATCAAAAAGAAGCGCGGGAAGAATTGGTAACAACACAAATAAATCTCGCCCAGTTGGAACAGCGGCAAAAGCTTGAGGCAGATAGGGTTCAACGCACCGAGGTCGTTAGTCCAGACACTGGTATTGTCAACAAACTCAACATTCATACTTTGGGTGGTGTCATAAAACCTGGGGAGACTATTGCTGAGATTACTCCTACGGGGGGGCGTGTAGTGATTGAGGGCAGGATTCCAGATCGAGATCGCAGTAAAATTTGGCCAGGTCTTAAGGCTGAAGTGCGGCTTACGGCGTGGGATTATTCCCGTTATGGCACCTTAGAGGGTAAACTTGATACGATTAGTGCCGACAGTTTTGCCGATGAGCGTACCGGACAACTCTATTATAAGGTTGTTGTTGGCATTGATCCTACCACTATCCGGGCGGATATGCGGATTGTTCCCGGTATGACGGCGGATATTGGTATTTTAGGGAGTAAAAGATCGGTGCTTAGTTACCTTACGCGACCCATCAGTGATATACAGAAGAGAGCATTGCGAGATTAGGGCCTGTTAACAATCCTTGTCTTTTGGACTGCAAAGGATGCTTTTTCTTTGCTCTGGTGCGCGAAATGGTTCGTGGGGTTGTGCGGGACGCATAAAATATTGCCCCCCAAGAGACTTTTTAGGGTCGCTTGGGGGGGACTAACCAACTAACTAGTTAGTTGGTTTTGGTTTGCAATCTCCCCCCCAATCCCCGCAGGGGGAGGGTGAGGGGGCGGGAATGTTAAAGCATTCCTTTTTTTTCTGTATTTTGCACACTCGCTCCCCGGTAGGGGGAGCTGGGGGAGCGATGGGAGCTGGAGGCTCCTCTTCTTTTGCTGCGCAAGCACCAAGGGGTGCTGAAAAAACTAAAGCCAGAACCAAGGCATGAACTGAAATTTTCATGTTGAAAATCAATAAAGAGTATGCCCCGATTATGCCGTGCCGTGCCGTGCATCATTTTTGTGAAAATTTTTTTAAAAATTCTTTATAAGAAAAAAACATTTAAGAACAATATTTTATCTCAACAGAAACCTTTTGCCGATCTTTTTCTGGCCATAATAATCGTCCTATCATTAGGGTGGGAAGGCACAAAGGCGATGAAAATCGATCCCATGGCCGAGGACACGAACAGCGTACGGTTGTTTAATTTATTGCTCATCGCTCATCGTATGGTGCGCTGGAATTTCAGTGCACGCCGTTGTTCTTAGGAACTTTTTAACCTTTGTGTTTTACAGAACTCTTTTTTCATTGCCGGGTACATTTTACCTGATAGAAAGTGGTGGCCATGCGGTTGTTTATTGCGTTGATGTTGGGGTTTAGCTTGGTTTCTGTTGCGGCCATTGCGGCGCAGCGGCCTTCCTATTCGGCGACCACTCCATTGCTGACGAGGCCGGTGCCGCCCATGGCCGATGCCCGTGCGGTGAGCGATCCGTGGGAGTCGGTGAACCGGGGTATTTTTTCTTTTAATCTTGGCCTTGATGATTATATTCTTGAGCCTGCGGCTAGGGGCTATCGCTCTGTTACCACCCTGCCTATCCGGCACAGCGTACGGGGTGTGTTGAGTAATTTAAGTGAGCCGCAGGTGTTTGTGAACGCCTTGTTGCAAGGGGAATTGCGGACGGCGGGGGATGCCCTGACCCGATTTACGATTAACAGCACGTTTGGTGTACTTGGGCTTTTTGATGTTGCTGGGGATGAGGGCGTGGCGTGGCAATCAGAAGATTTTGGCCAGACCTTGGCCGTGTGGGGTGCGGGAGAGGGACCTTATACCATGCTCCCGTTTTTTGGGCCCTCTAATGCTCGTGATACCGTTGGCCGGATTGTAGATTGGGTGTTAGACCCTGTGCGGTTGGTGACCAATCGCTTTGATAAAGCATCAATGTACGATGAAGTAATGTATGGTCAATACCCGGCGGATGCGCTGGCAACACGGGAGGAGAGACTGGAGATTATAAACGATCTGCGCCGTGATAGTTTGGATTACTATGCCTCCATTCGGAGCTTGTACTATCAGAATCGCACCTATCTTATTGATAATCGCAAGCCGGGGGACGCCGTCACCCGAAGCGATGATGAGGCCTTTGAGGATTTTTAATGATGCGTAAATTCATCTTTTTTTTCGTTTGGTTGTTGTGTGTGTCCTTGCCTGTGTTGGCGCAAGAAACACAGGATGATCCTCAGCGACGGGCGGTTGCCGAAGCATTTATTGCCAGTCTTGCCGATCGGGTTATTAACCAACTCAATGATCCCGCCGTGGCGGAGCAGGCGCGGCTGGATACTTTTGCCAAGGCTTATGCGGAAAATTTTGACAGTCAACGTATTCCCCGCCTAGTGCTGGCGCGGTACTGGAATGTTGCTACGCCGTTGGAGCAGCGTGATTTTGTCGAGCTGTTCAAGGAATCCAATATGCGGTTGTACCGAAATAAATTGAAAAATTATCGTGGCCAGAAGTTGCAGGTTGTTAGCTCCCGTCTCGATGGAACGGGTCAATATGTTTTGGTGGACAGTCGAGTCATCGATCCCGTCTCCAATGAGGCAGTAGCGTTGGAGTGGCGCGTGCAAAAGGGTTCAGATGGGATGTTTCGGATTGTGGATGTTGGTGTGGAGGGAATAAGCATGATCTTGACCTTGCGGTCGGAGTATGCTGCGGTGATTGAGCGTAATGGCGGAAAAGTGGCCCCACTGCTGGAGGAGATGCGGCGCAAAACCTATGGAGAGGCGGCGAAAAACTAGGCTGTTTGTTTGGTTGGTTTTATGTCTGTTTGCGCGGCCAGTTTGGGCGCAACAATCTGCATCGCCTCAGCCGGGGGTGGCACCAGTAGCATCGTTTCCCAAGCAAGCCGAGGCGTTTGTTGATTCCCTTGCTCAAGCTGCCATCCGAGAGCTGACTAATCAAAATATTCCAGAAGAGCAACGCTTGAAGCGTTTTCAGCAAATCTACCGTGGCCATTTTGATGTACAGCGGATTGCCCCCTTGGTGCTGGGGCGGTATTGGTCTATTGCCACGTATCAGCAGCAACAGGAATTCGTGCGTCTTTTTGAGTACGCCAATATGCTGAATTATCGGGAACGCCTGCGGCGTTATCGTGGGCACACGTTGCAGGTGCTTGGATCGTTGCCGTTAGCAACGGATCAGGTACGGGTGTTGTCGGTGGTGACAAACCCAGTGACCGGGCGAATTATCCAGGTGGGTTGGCGCGTGGCTCGCGATCGGGCTGGGTTGCGTGTTTTAGATATGGAAATTGAGGGCTTTAGCATGGTGGCGGTGCTACGTAATCAGTATGGCGCAACGATTCAGCGCAGCGGCGGCCGGGTGGAAGGTCTTTTGTATGAACTGCGCCTGGCGGCCGCGCAATTGCCTAGTACAATTCGATAAATTATTGGTTGTTCAATCCCCCGCCCCAGGAATAAGAATGTTCAACAGCGTTCGGCATTCCTTATCCGATAGGGCGTAGCCGCCACTTTGCCGGGGACGGATGCTTTCTTTGGGGGCAAGACGGGCGATATGACGTTGCAGCTGTAGGGCGGTGGTGGCACTGAGCCCGGCTTTCCAGCATAGGGCGGTGATGGTTTTAGCTTGGCCACTGGCGATTAGGCGTTCAATGCTTGAAGGAGTGATGCGAGTCCGCTCGCTAATCTCTTTTATAACAATTATTTTATCCCTGGCAATGATAGCACGGAGGATGGTTTCTTCGCTCATCCCCTGGGGCTGGGCAGTGGCGCGGGGGTTGGGTGTTCGGGCATTGGCTATGTTGGGATTTTTGGTGGCGATAACTTCAAAATCGGCATCAATCAGAACGGGGGAGCGTTGAACAATAGGGCGCGCCACCGCTTCATCGGGGTCAAGTGCTAGATCACGGGCAATATCGCGGGGGGTATTGTGACTGTCGGCAAGAGCTTCGGCCAAACGGATACGCAGGCGGCGCAATGGTTCTTTGACAAAAATGTGCAGTAATTCGCTGATAAAGCTGGGCACGGGGGCAGGGTTTGGGAGGCTATCAAATCGGTTCAGGGTTTTATCCATGAGAGCTTCTCTAGTGTGTTCATCCTTATCCTTGGCCAAGAGAAGATCAGCGTGGTGGGGTGCTACGGTATTTTTGGCCACAGCGCGGCGCACGGCGGCGTTGGGATCCCGGGCAAGGAGATAGAGGATTTCCGGCGGCGCACCGGCGGCACTGGCGGCACGCAGACGCTCCTCGACTAAGGCGGAGAACGCTAGTTGCCTAGCTTGGGCGTAAGCGTTAACGGCATCTGGTTTTGACTTGGCACTCATAGACTGCTAGCCATTATGGTCTTATAGGTTTAATAAATGACAAATTTTCTGCCCAGCGCGTTGGTTTTTGATTTGGATAACACATTGTATCCAGCTAGTTGTTCTTTTTTTGCCGCGGTAGAAGAGCGGATGACGGCGTATGTTCAGGCGTTGCTGAAGTTGGAACGGGCGGCGGCGTTTGCTTTGCAAAAACAGTATTTTTTGGACTATGGGACGACCCTGATCGGGTTAATGCGTAACCACCGCGTTGATCCGCACCATTTTATGGATTATGTTCATGATGTTGATACAGGTAGTATTCCCGATAACCCGGTATTGCGCCGGTACTTGGCAAACTTTACCGGGCGACGGGTGGTTTTTACCAATGGTTCGCGGCGGCATGCGGAAAATATTTTAAAGGCACTGAACTTGATTGATCATATGGATGCAATCTTTGATATTCATCAGGCAGGGTATCGCCCCAAGCCGGATATCCAGACCTATCAGGCGATGCTGGCCGCGTGCCGGGTGAATCCTACCAAGGCGGTGATGTTTGAGGATTTGCCGCAAAACCTTGCCCCGGCTCATGCTTTGGGGATGCAGACGGTGCTGATTACGCCCGATGGAAATGGCGAAGATTTTGTTAATAAACACTATATTCACCACGTGGCGGCGTGTCCGGGGGTGTGGTTGGAGGAGAGAAATTTTAAACTTTTTAGAAAAAATGATTATATATGATACATGTTGAGTCATGTTATTGGAAAGAGACTCTTGCTCAGTACGCAAAGAAATTTAAACATAAAACCAAGCCGCCACGGTGGAGTGAGCGAAGTGAAATAAACTTCGAAAAAGATATAGTTATTAGTATGTTTATGGTTCGTTGGCTTGCAGAAAGATACAAGTTGTCATCAAATACTATAAAGCTGAGTTTGCAAATATTTAGAAGCCCCTGCATCGGAAAAGTCAGTAATCTGAATCGATGCTCAATTGATGCTCTATACGATTTTAAAAGAGAAGAGATGGTCGCGCAAAATACTATATTCGTTTGTAATCAATTGATACATAGTGGAGTAATGTATGCATATCGTGACAAAAATCGAAACTGGGATGGAGTGAAGGTGTGTTCTGATTATGAGCGTCAAAAATACGTGTATCGTATACCTGTTTCAGAGGTAATTAAAGTGCTTGAGACTGCTGCAAATGACTATCCTCATACAATGCTATTTAATTATTGTGATAAAAAACAAGATTTTATCATTAATACAAATTGATTTTTTGAAAAAATGCGGGCTGCCATTCTCAGGTGCACCGGTAAACGCCTTACGCCGCTACTCGTTCCGCTAAGCTCTTTACCCGCCCGGCGAGGGTGATAATCCGGTTGCTGACGGTGCGGATATCTTCCGCTAAGGTTGCCTCAACGGCTTCGCGGCGGCGCTGGACACGTTCGGCAAGACGCTGTTTCTCATCAAGATGCTCATCCATCAGCATAAGGCTTAATAGCAAAAAAAGCTTACTGTCCGGCAGCGCGCCCAAGGCATCGCTAATCTGTTTAGCGCGGACGGAGAGTTCGCCAGAAATATGGTGCAGACGTTCTTCCTGCCCCTGTTCACACGCTACGGTGTAGGGGCGACCATTGATGGCAATATCAAGCGGCGGCACGGGCAACCTCGATATGACGATCAACATCGGCAATGGCAGCTTCAAGGCGTTCGGAAAGCGAGAGGGTTGCGTCTTGTAGGGCCAGATAATCCCGTTGTACTTCTTGGTATTCCTCGACCAGCAGATCGTAGCGATGCCCCTCTGCCTGCAGGCGGCTGGCCAAGGCACGCTCAAGGCTAAAAAAAGCATCTTCCAAGGCATCTAAGGCCTGGGTTAAGGATTGTAGAAGGTTATTTCCCGCCATGAATTTTACGCTAGGCCAGCTTATTAGTAGCGTCAATCGCGTTTTTGGCGTGTTTTTGGTTTTTTTTTTCAGCCGGGCTTGCTACATCCGGGGTTATGTCTGCTCCCGTTATTACTGATTTTTCTAATGCTGTACGTTTTTTAGCCGCCGATGCTGTGGAAGCGGCTCGTTCCGGGCATCCCGGTATGCCCATGGGCTGCGCGGAGATTGCGGCCGTGCTGTTTGCTCAGGCAGCAAAACTTCTAGCTAACCAGCCGCTATGGCCGGATCGGGATCGGGTTGTGCTGTCCGCCGGGCATGGGTCAATGTTGTTGTACAGCGTTGCTTATTTGTTGGGTTATGACGAAATGTCGTTAGCTCAGGTTAAGAATTTTCGCCAGTGGGGAAGTATTACCCCAGGTCACCCAGAGCATCATCCTGAGATAGGTGTTGAGACAACCACTGGTCCGTTGGGGCAGGGGTTTGCCAATGCTGTGGGGATGGCGATTGCGGAGCGGCGGCTCAATGCCGAATTTGGTGATGACTTGGTGGATCATCGTACTTGGGTCTTGGCGGGGGATGGTTGTCTTATGGAGGGAATCTCCTATGAGGCTGCGGCTCTGGCGGGACATCTGAAGTTGGGCAAACTCACGGTCTTGTGGGACGATAATGGGATTTCCATTGATGGTAGAGTATCATTATCTACCTCGGAAAATCAGATAGAGCGGTTTGCTGCAGCTGGTTGGCGTACCCGTGTGGTGGATGGTCATGATATGGCGGCATTAGCCGAAGCATTGACGTGGGCACAGCAGTCTTTTGATAAGCCTAGTCTTATTGCCTGTCGTACCATCATTGGTTTTGGTGCCCCGAAAAAGGCAGGAACAGCTGGGATTCATGGCTCGCCCTTGGGTTCCGAAGAGCTTGCTGCTGCTAAGACTGCGCTGCATTGGCCATACCCAGCCTTTGAGATTCCAGTCTCTCTGATTGCTGCTTGGCGGGAGGCAGGACGGCGGCATGAAAAGACATTCGCGGCATGGAAGCAACGTTTTGAAGCCGCTCCGGCGGATATTCAAATGGCTTTTACTCGTCGCTTGGCGGGGGAATTGCCCGAAGGTGCGCTACAAGCCTTATCCAATATCAAGACACAGTTTTTGAACAATCAACCTAATATTGCCAGTCGTCAGGCCTCGGGGGAGGTGTTGGATGCCGTGGTGCCCCATTTGCCGGAAGTTTTGGGGGGATCGGCGGATTTGTCGGGTTCAAACAATACTAAAGCGAAGGCTACCAATATTTTTAATGCCAGTGATTATCGTGGCAATTACCTGCATTATGGTGTTCGTGAGCACGCCATGGCGGCGATTATGAATGGTGTTGCCGTGCATGGCGGCCTGATTCCCTTTGGCGGCACGTTTTTGGTTTTTGCTGATTATTTGAAGCCTGCGTTGCGCTTGTCGGCATTGATGCGCCAACGGGTGATTTATGTTCTTACCCACGATTCTATTGGTGTGGGTGAAGACGGCCCGACGCACCAGCCTATTGAGCATCTGCCCATGCTGCGCTCCGTCCCCGGCCTTCGGGTGTTTCGCCCGGCGGATGCCGTGGAGACGGCGGAATGCTGGGCTTTAGCACTGAGCGATACTCGCCACCCCTCGGTGTTGGCATTAACCCGGCAGGCGTTGCCAACGCTGCGCAATGATAGCGACGTCCAAAACCGTAGTGCTTTAGGCGCGTATGTGTTGCGAGAGGCTGTCAATGCCAAGGTTACCTTGGCGGCGACGGGCTCGGAAGTGGCACTTGCCATTGCCGCACAGGATATGCTGGCGCAAGATGATATTAGTGCTAGTGTTGTCTCCATGCCGTCGCGGGAACTATTTTTGGAGCAGCCAGCGGCCTATCGTGCCGCTGTTTTGCCGGCAACAAGGCCTACGGTGGTGATTGAGGCGGCCAGTACCTTTGGTTGGGGTGACCTTATTCGCGGATCGATGGCAACGGTAACGATGCAGAGCTTTGGTGCCAGCGCGCCGGGGGATGAGCTGTTCCGCCAGTTTGGTTTTACCTCAGCGGCGGTGGCGGCTAAAGCTAAAGATTTGCTTTAAAAGCAAAATTATCGGCGTAGCTTTTGGGTTTTAGTGCCTTGGCATGGGGCGTTTGCACGGTGTAGTCTAGGTCGTGTTTTGTCGCGTAGGCAATGGCCTCCTCTTGGCTTGGGAAGCTCAGGCGCACTTGCATCGTGGTGGGGGTGCCGCCGTTCCAGCCCATGAGGGGATCGGGTTCTTGCCGCACGGCGGGGACTGTTTCCAGAAGCCATTGTTTTGTTTTGGCAAGGCCGGATTGCATCGCGGTTTTAGCGGGTTGGTAAATGCGAACCTGCATGGCGTATTCTCCCAAACGTGGTCGGGGTGGAGGGATTCGAACCCCCGACATCCAGTACCCAAAACTGGCGCGCTACCAGGCTGCGCTACACCCCGCCGGAGGATTGTCTAGCCTAACTCATTCATCAGGTCAAAGGAAACACTTAAAAAAGATCACCGATACGCTGCCATAAGTTGGGTTGCTCGGGTTCTGTTGTGGCGGCATCGGTGCCTGTAATCTTTTCTTTCTTATCTTTAGCAGTACGGACACGTTTGGCTTCGGCATCGGGATCGATAAGGCGTTCTCCGGTTTTGTCTGAAGATGGGAGAATGGTATCAATAGGTTGTGCGGCGGCTTTGCGGCGGGCTTCATTTTCCGCGTCGAGCTGGGCGCGGATACTGGGTGAGGCCGCGGCGGCATTGGTTTTCTGCAATAGCATATTTTCTGCTAAGGAGCCACTTGATGCAGAGGCAATCGGTGCCCCGGTTATACCGAAAAGAGCCGCTTCTGCGGTGGAGCTGGCAGTGGCCTCTTGCGGCCGCGGCGCGCCGGGGCGGGGCGGGCGAAGGTCATAGGTGGGCGGGACGCTGAGCGGCGCGCGGGTCACGACCTGAAATTCATCGGGGGCGGTGCGATCGATGCCTAAGGCCTGGCGGACATCGCCGCCGCACCCGGTGAGAGCCAAGAGCATTCCTGAAATCATTAACCGCCGCATGATATTCTCCCTTACTTCTTATGACCAGATGGTGTTCGCAGCGTCAAGAACAACAAGCCAATAACCCCGCACACAATAGCACTATCGGCAACATTGAAGGCGGGGTAATGCCAATTTCCTATGTAAAAATCAAGAAAATCAAAGACAGCACCAAACCGAAGCCGATCAATAATATTGCCCAGTGCGCCGCCGATAATCGCCCCGTAACAGACAACATGCAGGCGATCGGTCGCCTTTAACAGCCACCACGTCACCACGCCAACCAACGCCAAGGCCACGCCAATCAGAGCCCAGACATGGGCGGCACTATCGGCCTTGAACAGGCCAAAACTCACCCCGTGGTTCCATACCGGGGTGAGGTTGAAAAACGAGGTGAGGGGAATTTGCCGCCACGGTTCGGTTAGCAGGGGTAGGAGAAAGGCTTTGCTGGCCTGATCCGCCGCGAGGATGATCAGGGCGACAATAAACCCCAGGGTCAGGGCGCGGTGTTTACGCATATTCTTTTACCGCCTCGGCGCAGCGGCCACACAGTTCGGGATGGTTGGCATCGCTGCCCATGCCGGCCGCCCCGACCTGCCAGCAGCGGGGGCATTTCTCGCCTTCGGCCCGGGTGACCACCACGGCCACGTCGGGCACGTCGGCGAGGCGGAAGGCGTCAGCAGGGGGGATATCTGTTGTTACTTCTGCCTTGGAGACGATGCATATCTCGGCCCAGTTAGCGGTAGGGGCTGGATTCTGTGGCATATACAGCGTGATGGCGGCCTGCAGGCTGGAGCCTATTTCCTTGGCGGCGCGGGCTTTCTCGAGTGCGCCAAGAACAACGCGGCGGATAGTTCGCAGTGTGCCTCCCCGACGGAAGGCATAGAAAGAATCCTTGCTGAGATCTTTAATATCCGCACCAAAAAATCCTTTTGAATAACTTCTATGGCTTGGATCTTGGAAGAATTGCTGATGAATAGAGCCGTCTTTTCCCCGTGCTACCCATGCTTCTTCTGCGGTAAACGGTAATATGGGTGCGAGTAAGGTATTGAGGCAATGCAGCAGCTCTACCAATAACCCCCGGCACGCCCGGCGGCGCAGCGAGTCCGGGGCATCGCAGTACAGGGCGTCTTTGCGGATATCGAGATAAAACGCAGATAAATCATCCACGCAAAACGCGTGAAGATCGTTATAAAATCTGCGGAAGTCATAAGTAATGCCTAGGCGTTGGGCGGATTGTTTTAGGGTGTCCAGTTGCAGGTCAACATATTGTTCAAGGTCGGGAATCTGTTCTCCATCCTTAATCGCTTCTTTTTCCGCATCATACCCTGCCGTGGCACCTAAAAGATAGCGCAGGGTATTGCGGAACTGGCGGTATTTTTCGGCGGTTTGCTCTAAGATGCCTTTGCCGATGCGCAGATCGTTTTCATAGTCTTGGGTGATGACCCACAGGCGCAGGACATCCGCGCCGTATTTGTCCACCACTTCTTGGGGCGAGATAACGTTGCCCAAGGACTTGGACATCTTCCGCCCGGCTTCATCAAGGACAAAACCGTGGGTGAGGACTTGCCGGAAGGGCGCTTTTTCTCTCGTGGCGACGGATTCGAGAAGGGAGGCTTGAAACCAGCCGCGATGCTGATCCGAGCCTTCAAGGTAGAGATCGGCAACGGGATAGTCGCTGTCCTTTTTATCGGGGAACACGTAACTGTGGCTGGCACCACTATCGAACCAGACATCGAGAATATCGGTGACTTTTTGATAGTCGGCGGGATTATTGACGATCTCGTTCAGGTAAAAATGGACATCCTTTGTCCACCACGCGTCGGCACCCTCATTGTGAAAAGAATCCAGAATCTGTTCTCTCAGCTTTTTTCTCAGCGACTCTGTGATGGGCAGCAGCGGTTCCCCCGTATCACGATGGACAAACAATGGGATGGGTACGCCCCAAGTCCGCTGGCGGGAGACGCACCAGTCTGGCCGGGCGGCAATGGTGGAGGTGAGGCGTTTTTTGCCTTCTTCGGGGAAAAATTTAACCTGCTCGCAGGCGTCCAGTGCCTCTTGCCGGACGCCGGTGTTAAGGTTGATGAACCATTGCGGCGTGGCGAGGTAAATCAGCGGTGCTTTGGATCGCCAGGAATGGGGGTAGGAATGCTCAAAATCGGCAGCATGGAGCAGAGCACCCGCAGCCCCCAGAGCCTCCAAAATAGCTGTCTTGACCTTAAAAATATGCTGGCCGGCAAACAGGGGCGTGGTGGCGGTATAGGTGCCATCACCCCGCACCACTTGGGGGAAATCCTGTCCTTTGGGAAAGCAAGCAAAATCGTCCTCGCCGTGGGCGGGGGCAATATGGACAAAGCCGGTGCCGGTATCAGCGGTGACAAAATCGGCGAGGATCAACGGCCTCTGGCCAGTATATCCTTGCGCTGCCAGAGGATGGGCGGCCACAAGACCCGCCAAGGCCGTGCCAGGAAAGCGTTCTTTAAGTGTTCCTTGCAGGCCAAGAACGGCGAGGGTTTTTTCCGCCAGTGCCTCGGCCAGTATCAAGCGGCGACCCTCAGCCTCCACCAGCACATAGTCCAGCGCCGGGTTGGCGGCAAGGGCAGCGTTGGCGGGCAACGTCCACGGCGTGGTGGTCCAGATAACTACCTCGGCATTGGCCAGTGCCGCCAGAGGACTATGAATAACGGGGAAAGCAACGTACACAGCGGTGGAGGTGTGGGGGTGGTATTCCACCTCGGCCTCGGCTAGGGCGGTTTGCTCAATCACCGACCATAAGATGGGGCGAAACCCGGGGTACAGTAGGCCTTTTTCATAAACCGTGAGGATTTCGCCGGCAATTTGAGCCTCGATATGCTTATCCATGGTGACGTAAGGCTTGTCCCAGAGGGCATCAATGCCGAGGCGCTTAAAATCTTCCTTTTGCTTCTCAATCCATTCGGCGGCGTAGCGGCGGCACTCTTCGCGAAAGGCCAGCACATTGTCAGTCTTGGCTTTTTTGGCCTTGCGATAGTCTTCCTCGATTTTCCATTCGATGGGCAGGCCGTGGCAGTCCCAGCCGGGGATAAAGACCACCTTCTTGCCCAACATCCGCTGGGTACGGTTGATAACGTCTTTGAGAATCTTGTTAAGGGCATGGCCAATGTGAATGGCGCCGTTGGCGTAGGGGGGACCATCGTGGAGGATAAAACATTCTTGATCTTTTTGATTTTCTAAATCTTTTTGACTTAAACTCTGCCAGTTTTTGGCAATGTCCGGCTCACGCTTAGGCAGATCGCCGCGCATGGGAAAATCGGTTTTGGGTAGGAAAACGGGGTAGTCTTTGGTCATCCGGTGGCAGCCTCAGGCAAAGGGACATCTTGAAACAATCCCCGGACAAAGGCAACATCGGCGGCAATTTGTGTTTGCAGAGCCTGCATATCTTCAAAGCGGCGTTCGTCCCGCACAAGGCGCAGGATATCCACCGACACCCGAACGCCGTAAAGATCGCCATTATAATCAAAAAGATGTGCCTCAACTAACGCTTCGTCGCTGTGGTTGACCGTGGGGCGCACGCCGATGTTGGCAATGCCGTGAAAATTCCCCCCTGGGGTGTGCACCCGCACCGCATAGACGCCAAAATGCGGGCGAAGGTACTCCCCCAAAGGTATATTGAGGGTAGGAAAGCCTAGGGCGTGCCCTTGGTTTGCGCCGTGTTGGACAATACCGCTGATGCGCCAAGGGCGGCCGAGAATCTGGGCGGCGGTGGCCACGTCGCCTTTTTTTAGGGCGACCCGTACGGCGGAACTGCCTGCGCGTACCCCGGAAGGGGCATGGTAGTCGGGCAGGACGGTGACGGCAAAGCCCTTGGCCGCGCCGAATTCCTTGAGGTGCTCAACATGCCCCTTGCGCCCGGCCCCGAAGACAAAATCTGAGCCTACCACCACGCCTTTGGCCTTGGCGGCGGCAATGAGGACTTGATCCACAAACTGTTCCGGGGTGAGGCTGGCCAACGCCTTGCCGAAGGGCAGGACGATGATGGTTTCAATGCCTTCTTCTTTGAGGAACAATCGCTTGTCGATTTCATCAAACAACTGAAACGGGGCGCAGTCGGGGCACAAAAACCGCCGGGGGTGGGGGTTAAAAGTAATGACCGCGGGCTTGGCTCCCAGGCGTTCAGCCTCCCGCCGTGTCACCTCCAATACCTGGCGATGGCCGCAGTGCAACCCGTCAAAATTCCCAATTGCGGCCACGACTCCAATCATGAGGCTGGTTATAGGGTTGAAAGGAATATTATTCAACGGGGGCTTGACGAGATATTTCTTAGACTGGCGGCCAGTCCCGCTAAAATCTCCCTATCCCGCATTGCCAACTGCTCCGGGGCGAAGTGGCGGCAGAAGGCCGTGATCACCGCATCGGGATCGGCGGCGGGATCGTAGCCAAGGGCGTGGAGGAGGCTGATCAACGCATTGGGATCACCGGGCGGGGTTCTGTCATCCGGCCAGAGGCCAAAGCCCTTGTTTGCCAAGTACTTCCAAGGAAACAGCTCCCCGGGGTCTTGCTTGCGGGCGGGGGCAAGATCGCTGTGGGCGATGATGTGGTGGGCGGGGATGGTGTGGCGTTGGGTGATGTCTTGAAGCAGTTCCAATAATGCCTCAATTTGCCCGGAGGGGAAGGGGCGATAGCCCCAGGTGTGGCCGGGGTTGACCAGCTCAATGCCGATGCTGGCACTGTTAATGTCGGTGACGCCCCTCCAGAAGCCAACCCCAGCGTGCCAGGCACGGCGATCCTCGGCCACTAATCCATGGATGGTGCCTTCGTCGTCAATGAGGTAATGGGCGCTGACTTTACTGGCTGGATCCCTCAGGCGGGCAAGGGCTTCCACGCCGCTGGGCATTCCGGTATAGTGCAGCACCAGCATGGAGATAGGCAATCGCCGCGCATCAGCATTAGGGGAGGGGGAAGAGTGAATCAAGCACCGCATGGCTATGGGAATATGAAACAATGGCCGCGTTGGGGCAAGAGGCTGAGCATAGTTATAGGCTTGGTGCTGATATTGTGGGTGGGTGTTGTGTGGGTGTTGCCGTGGCAAGCCGTGGTGACAGGGCAGGTGCAGCGCATGGTGGCCGGGATGCCCTTGCAAGTAGAGATTGAGGGCGAGCCGCGTCTGCGCCCCGGATTAACGGGGATGGTGGTGCTGTTGGATGCGGTGCAGGTGCATCCGACGGGAATGAAGGCTACTGTAATGGCGCATCGGCCGGAGGTGTTTTTGACCTGGTGGCGATTGCTGCGCTGGGGTGGAGCCGGGGTGGAGGTTACTATTCCTAAAGTCGAGATAAAGGTGGGCAATAGTCTTACTGTTATGGAGGACATGGGTGTTGCCTTGACGCGACAGGCAGTGGATCAGTTAGCGGTGGTGGGAGCCTATCGTTGGGCAGAACGCCGCTATCGTTACGATATGGCACTGAAATTTTTTCCCGAACATCGCGCGTTACAATTTGCATTCACGGCATCGCCTTTTGTAGGGCGTGCGATAGCCGTGCGGTTGGTGGGGGCAGCACTTTGGCAAGGTTCGGTGATAGTGGCAAAATTGAGTGAAGGGGTGTTTCCAGGTGGAGTCGTGACGGGTACTCTGCGTCTTGAAGATAGTAACGATATCGTATTGATTGACGGATCGTTGCATTATAAAAATGATCAAATGATATCAACTAAAGAAAAAGGTTTTTTTGAGTTTCGTGATGCCATGGCGATGGCAGAGTTTTTGAGTGGAGCGGCATTGTCTGGCCGGGTGCGGGTGGGGATAGATATGCCACCATTAAAAGACGCCAGCCTTGAGATACAGATGCGACCGGATCAGCCGTTGCTGGTTATTGGTCAGGGGCGTGCCCCTCAAGGAGAGATAACGGCAAGGGCAGTGGTGGAGGGAGGACTGGATCAGTGGCAGGTGCGCGATGCCTCCCTTATTCTTGGCACGGAGGAGATCACAATCAGTGCCGTCAAAAAAGATAAGGCGACGAGTGTCACGGTGGTGGGGCAGGGCTGGAAAACTTGGCCTATTCCAGATGCCGAACCAGTGGGCATCTGGCAGCGGCTGCGTGATGCTGCGGATCCGGTAACAGTCCACTTTCATTTTAATGATACTATATTGGCTGGGCGTTCATTGGCATTGATACGGGGTACAGCGACGCTGGGTTCACGGCGGTTTGAGGTAAACCCGTTGGTGGTGGTTGATAAAAATGGGGAAGATAGGATTCAAGGGTATATTGGCGTTGATGTGGATCGGTTGGTGCCAAAGGTTGCCGCTCGTATGGAGGGTGAGGCGAGCGTTCTCGCTGCTTTGTCAGGTGGTTCGTTGCCCCTTGCCTTGGGGCAGGGGAATGTCCTTGCTGAAATGCAAGGTAGTTTGCCGCAGGTACCTGTGAGCTTGATGTGGACTAATGAAGCTTCTCAAACAACGATTAAGGGGACACTCGATGTTGGGCGTAGTCAGCCTACGTTTAGTGGTATGCTGGCTGCACAGCGTTCTATGGCACCGATTCTAAGCCTACAGGGTTCGGTGCAGATAACCAGTGAAGGAATACAAGTTGGATCGGTGCAAGGAACTATCGAAGGACAGCCACTGCATCTTGACATTAATATGCCATGGACGGTGGATAAGCCGTTAGTTATTTCGGGTACAGCAGGCCGACTGTCAGCAAGGGATGTGGCTGGGTTGTTACCGATTTCAGCACCTGTGGCAGGAACAAAATGCCCAGCATTGGCCGGAGAGACGGTAACAACAATACCATTAAACAGTTTATTGGTCAGTAAACCTTGGCAGGTTTCGTTGCGTCTTGCGGAGATGAGCGGTGTACGGATGTGGCGTAATGTTATCATGGAAGGGGGAGGGACAGAGAAGGGAATAAACTTTAATATAAAAGCTAATTATGATAAAGGGTTAGTGGAATCTTCCGTACGACTTAATCCTTCGGCACAAGGAGGGGTGCCGCAATTAGTGGTGGCCTTGCGGTTGAGGAATATACCCGCTGAGGTGGGCGTTGGTCGAGCAACCTTGAGTGGGGCGGTGACATTGACTGGGGCAGCAACCTGTTTGGCAGATATGCTTGATATTGGTGTGGGAAAGATTGCTTTGACGGCTCAGGGTGTGGCTGTGCGTGGGCTGGCATTACAGAATTTATTGAGCCTGATGCGCAATAACCAAAAATCAGGGGATGGGGCATTAATTCTAGGTGATGCAGAGATGTCTGGACGCTTGGCGTCAGGACGCCTCGATGTGAATAACCTAACGGGGCATTTTACGGGGGGAGTACTGGCAGCTAGCGGTCAGTACCAAATACGTGATGGGCTGATAAATGGCCGAGCCGCATTGCGGTTTGCTGCGTATCCAGAAGCACCGCCGTTGGCACTTGATTTTAGCGGTCGGTGGAATGCCCCGCGCGTTAGTTTAGCGGATAAGAAGTTTGCTGTTTTTTTATTACAAAGAGGAATCTTGATGCGCGAAAATGCGTTTATAAGGTAGAAATAATTGTTTTAATTATATTTTTTGATAAACAAAATCCTTGAAAAGTGTGTGTGAGTGTGATATTAATCACTTAACATAACACAAGTCCTCATGGGAGGAATGCCACATGAAATTGCCAAATCCTATCGTGCAGCAGACAGATATGATATCCATTATCGATGGTAAAGGACATGAGCAAGTAGTCGTGGGCGGCGATATCGTAACAGCCCATTTTTTGCCGGCTAAGCCTGATTTGCTTATTACTTTTGCGGATGATATTTCGGTCTTAGTCACAGGGTATTATAATGACAAAAGTCCTATCCTTATCGATAAAAACGGGCGGAGCCTTGAGCGCTCTGAAGTAGATGTTTTAACCGGGGCTTTTGCACGCGCTATGTTAGCAAATAAGCCTGTTGTTAAAAATAACGAATATAATGACAGGGTAGTACAAGTTGCCTGGGGTACTTCAGCCTTCCTTAATCAGGAACATATTTTACCTTTGGTGGAGAGTACGCAGACACAAGCTCTTGATTTGGATTTTTTTCTCGAGCAAGCTCCTGAGAATTGTTTTGTATTATGTGATGCGTTGGTGCTTCGTCCAGGGGACACCTTTACCTATCGTGATGTGGTGGCGGGAATGGTCAGCATTCAGCACGATGAGGTAACAGATGGTCAAGATTCATTGATTTTGGGCGTGAATGGTCAGAAGGTGACCATTGATATTGTAGCAATGTCCGGAGCAGAATCAAAGAACGCGCCCAGCAATTGGGCGCAGGCGATCCACTAATTGTAAATCTCGTGCTTGCGGGGCGGTTATGATAGCATTGTCGAGAGCCCGGTAGCATCCTTGGTCGTCCTTATAATCATATTCAGCCCATAGAGGTAGGCTTGTGGCCAGCAGCTTTTGACTATTGTTGATATTGGTGCTCAATGTTTTAAGAACTGCTTCGACATTAACATGGCCATGATCTTGGTGCCAGCAGTCATAATCCGTGACGCAGGCAATGCTGGCATAAGCAAGTTCTGCTTCGCGCGCTAATTTGGCTTCTGGCATATTGGTCATGCCAATGACATCGCACCCCCATGATCGATAGAGCTTAGATTCGGCAAGAGATGAAAATTGCGGTCCTTCCATGGCTAAGTAGGTGCCACCAAAGGTAGCGTTCAAGCCAAGGCGTTTGGCTTGTTCAAATAAAAAACGGCTTAATGTTGTGCATATTGGTTCGGCCATAGATACATGGGCAACGCAGCCACTGGTAAAAAAGGTTTTGGCACGATTAATGGTACGATCGATAAATTGATCCACAAACACCAAACTGCCGGGGGCGCGATCCTCGCGGAGCGATCCTACCGCACTAACAGAAATAACGTCGGTAACACCCAGCATTTTAAGGGCGGCAATATTAGCACGATAATTAATCTCCGAAGGATTATGGCGATGACCTCGGCCATGACGGGGGAGGAAAAACAATTCTGCTGCACCTAATTGTGCTGCGCCAATGGCATCGGAAGGATCGCCAAAGGGAGTTTTTATATCCCGCCATTCTAAGGATGAGATTCCCTCTAGGGCGTAAAGGCCGCTGCCCCCGATAATGCCAATTTTTTTTCCCATGATGAAATATCCTGCTAGTCGGTTGCGGTTAAAGAAGGTGGCGTGATAGCATATCCAGCGGCGCGAACGGTTCGTACTAAATCAGGTTCGCCTCCCTCGTTTAGAGCGCGCCGTAAACGGCGAATGTGCACATCAATCGTGCGCTCTTCGACATGAATGGCATCTCCCCAAACCCCGCTTAGTACTTCATCACGGGAGAAAACCTTGCCTGGCTGCTGCATTAAGAATAGTAGGATCTTGTATTCAGTTGGAGCTAAGTGCACGATACGGCTGCTTCGCTGGACATGATGGCGATTAGTATCAATGCTTAAATCACCGCAGGTGAGTAGTCCCGAACCCGGAGTGGCTGTACCGCTGCGCCGGAGAAGACCGCGAACTCTGGCAACGAGTTCTGCTGGTGAAAAAGGCTTGGTGATATAATCATCTGCGCCGAAGGTAAGACCACGAACGCGGTCACTTTCTTCGGTGCGGGCGGTGAGCATGATGACCGGCAGGCGTTCAGTCTCGGCAAAGCCCCGTAATTGACGGCATACTTCAAGCCCCGACATAATCGGCAACATCCAGTCTAAAATGACTAAATCAGGTTCTATGGTTCGGGCTTTTTTTAATGCCGTATCACCATCGGTACAATGTTCAATAGTGAATCCGGCCTGTTCAAGATTATAGCGTAGCAAGGTAGCAATAGCCGATTCGTCTTCTGCAATCAGCACCAAGGGGCGGGTAGTCATGCTTGGGGGAAATGCTTTGTTTTAAGAGCGGCCGCAATATTGGGGCGTCGTGGTACACGGGGGAGAGAACCGTGGACGATGAAATGAACGGTTTCAGCAATGTTGGTGGCTCGGTCGCCGATGCGCTCCATATTTTTTCCCATGAAAAGTATATGAACGTAAGAAGCAGCATTGCTAGGATCGCGCTCCATGGCTTCAATAGTCTGGGCGAACAGTTCTTCATAAGCCGCATCAACAGCATCGTCACCAGCGCAGGCGGTATCAGCATGAACAATACTGCGTTCAGCATATGATTGCAGAGCCTCGCCCAAAATGGGCAGAACTAAGCCACCTAGCCGGAGCAGCGATGAGATGGGCTCAATCTTTGGTTGACCATTGAGGTAATATGCGCGCTTTGCAAAATTGGCAGCATAGTCGCCGATGCGTTCTAAATCTCGGGCAATCCTCATACTCCCAACTATGAGACGTAAATCTGAGGCCATGGGCTGACGCAAGGCAAGAATTTGCAAAATTTGATCGTTGACCTCAACTTCTAGGGCATCAACGGTATTATCGTCTTCATAGGTCGCCGCGGCAAGGTCGTTGTCTCGGGTATGTAGGGAACGCAAGGCATGGCTTAGTAATTCCTCAACCTTGCTTCCCATGCGGATGGTGCAGAGGGTGAGTTGTGTTAATTCTTCATCATAGGCGCGGACAATATGCCCTAGGGAAATATTCATAGTGTCTCTAATCTTAGCATTGCCATGCTAGGCGCGCAATAGTAAGTGAGTACTGGGTGTATGTTTCTCATTTAATTTTTATAAGATACTTTCTTATAAAATAAAAACAGAGAACCAATCGTTCCCTATACATGTTTAAGGAGAATGTTGTATTAAGATTAATGCAACTGATGCTGATCGCTTGTGTGCGGCACCGTTGCCTGCTTGGCGCGGGGTGCTGTTGTTTGGTTATGATGGCGGTTTGATTGCCGAACGTGCAGCGGCGGTACGTAAGGCGTGGACGGGCGGGGATACGTTGGCACTGGTAGCACTTACCGGAAAGGAAATTAAAGAACACCCTCACCGCTTGGTGGAGGCACTGACAACATCAGCATTGTTTGGCGGCGCGCCGCTGGCGTTTATTAGTGATGCCGGAGACGGTCAGACGGCGGCCTTAAAGCCTTTGTTATCTGATGCATGGACAGGGGATGGTCGAGTTGTTATTTGTGCGCCGGAGCTGCGCAAGAGTTCTTCATTGCTCAAGCTATTCGAGGAAGCACCGCATCTTGTTGCGGTGCCATGTTACGCGGATGATCCGGGTCTTGCTGCGGCGTTGCTGAAAACCATCTTTGCTAATGAAAATATTAGGGTTAGCCAGACGGTCGTCACCATGTTAGGGCAAATGCTAGCCGGGGATAGGCTTCGGCTGCGAACAGAGGCGTTACGGTTGGCAACATTTGCGGGGCAAGGAGGAGAGATCACAGAAGAGACGGTGGCGGCGGCTCTCCCGGAGGTAAGCGATGCCGATGAGACAGCACTCTTGCGTTGGTTGCTTGCTGATGCTCAGGCTGGGGCAATATTGGCGGCGGTGACACCGAATGAGATTATTATGCGGTTGCGCTTAACATCGTGGCTGGTGCTGCGACTGTTAAATCTTAAAATGGCAACGGAAAGTGGTCTTGCCCTTAAAACGGCAATGCAGCGTCTTACTCCTCCGGTATTTTTTAAGGTGGAGGGTCTTTACACTCAAGTGTTAGGGCGCTGGTCAACGCTTCAGTTGCAGGGAATGTTGCGCCGACTGCTTGAGCTGGAACGTCGCAGCAAGCAGGACAGCGGCCTAGCCATAGCACTATGGGAGCGTTTTTTGGTTTTCTAGAAGATTTCTCCGCCTTTAATACCCCAAGTATTGTGTATCATGATCCAACCTTTAAAGTTATCGGCTTCTATTTTGCACCAATCGTTGGTACAGCTTTCAACAAAAGCGGCGACCATAGGGGCAAGTTTTATTACTGGAGCGGCATCGGCGGTGGGTTTTTTACGCATGATCACATTGTCACCAATGATAAGTATCGAACGACGACCAGAGAGCATGGCGTGGTGCACCCAGCCTTCGGTACCTTGCCAGTCACGAATTTTGCGCCAGACATCATGTTCGGCAATTATTTCAACGGGCATTCCCTTTCGTACTATGACCCAGTCAATGGGATAGCGTTTGCCGGGGCCGGTGCGAATGTTGACTTGACTGTTTTTGAGGGAGGCAAAACGCGGTAAAGTTAGGCCTGTAACGCTACCCACTGTTTCTTTTTTTGGGCTGCTTTCCGTGGCCGTCGCTAGCGTGGCGCACGCTAAGCATAGTATCAGGATTAAAATAACGCGCATACCTTGCGGTACCCTTAAGAGTATGGCCGCGTCAAGGGTTGACGCGCATCGGAGTGGGCGGCTAAATTGTTCCACTTTTATAGCGTATGGGGATTAAAATGATTGTTCGGGTAGCAATTAATGGGTTTGGCCGTATTGGCCGGTTGGTTTTTCGGGCATTGGTGGAATCTAAGCGTACGGACATTGAGGTGGTGGCGGTAAACGACCTTGATGCGGTGGAGACGGCGGCGTACTTGCTGCAATACGATTCTGTGCATGGCCGCTTGCCTGTACCTGTTTCGGTCTCTGGAAAGAATTTAGTGGTAGGCGGCAGAACTATTGCTTTTAGTGCCGAGGCTAACCCCGATAAGTTGCCGTGGAAAGAGCATAAAATTGATGTGGTGCTGGAATGCACGGGGCGGTTTACGGATAAGGCCAGTGCATCTAAACATATTGCTGCTGGTGCCCGTAAGGTGGTGATTTCTGCCCCGGCGGATGGCGTGGATCGAACCATTGTGTATGGGGTAAATCATACAGCTTTGACGACTCAGGATACCGTTATTTCTAATGCTTCGTGCACCACGAATTGCTTAGCACCGCTGGCGTTTGTGTTGCACCGGTTGGTGGGCATTCGTCATGGTTACATGACTACAATCCATAGTTATACCGGCGATCAAAAATTAGTAGATACAGTGCATAAGGACTTGCGTCGTGCCCGTGCGGCGGCGGTCTCCATGATACCGACATCCACCGGGGCGGCTAAGGCTGTTGGCTTGGTATTACCAGAATTAAAAGGGAAACTGGACGGTACGGCGATTCGCGTGCCGACTCCCAACGTCTCCTTGGTGGACTTTAAATTTGTGGCGGAAAAGCCTACCACGGCGGCGGCGATTAATGACGCGATGCTTAAAGTTGCCGAAGGTGATCTTAAAGGGATTATCAGTTATACCGCAACGCCTCTTGTTTCTATTGATTTTAATCATGAACCGTTCTCCACTAATTTTGATGCTACGGGAACACAGGTTATTGATGGAACATTCTGCCGGGTGTTAGCTTGGTACGATAACGAATGGGGATTTTCCAACCGGATGTTGGATACCACTGCTGTTTTTGGAAGACTGTAAATATTGGGATTATTGTTCGTGGCAACCATGGCGACGTTGAAGGAAAAGGCAAAAAGCCTGGATCATTTGATGCAGGTGGCGCAGCATTATACCCCGACTGTTAAGGTGCATGAGCTGGCTTCAAAATTGCTTGAGGGTATAGATGTTCATTCGATGGATAAGTCTTTAGCCAATGATTTTTTGATGACAGCTGTAGGATATGCTGTTGATATTATGATTTTCACCCCCTCAGTGATGGGCAAGACAGCACTGCATCGGGTCTTGCAAAATACCCAGTGCTCTCCTGCGCAAAAGATTGATATTCAGAATATGCTGGGGGCTGCATCCTTGCGCGTGGTGCATCTGCCGGACATTTTAAAGGCAAACACTGTGTGTACGGCGCAGTTTGCACCATCGGGAGAGAAGATTTCCTTGTGGGTTGATGAGATGCTCGCTCCCCTTGCTGGGGGCGTTTGCGGGATGCGATTGGTTCATGCGGAAGGTGTGCATTTTCTTATCGGTGCCCCGGTGAGCCTTGATGCCAATAATATTGTCTTTCCTTCTTTTTCTTCGTCAGTGGCGACGCCGTCTTCTGTAAATCTAAAGGATGCCCGGCGTTTTGCCGAAACATTGTGTTCCGTGTCGTTGCGCATGGGCCTTGATAGGCTCATGGAAGACGAAGAGGACGAGGGCGGCCCTTTGGATTGTATTGCTTTGGTGTGGGCAAAGCTTTCTCAGCTTCCTGAGCCAAGCGCAAAGGACATGGACGCCATTCGGCAATTGTCCAACACGGAGGCAATCGAGGACGTATTGTACCAAGCTTTTAAAGCAGAGAATGCCAGAAAATCCTCTCTTGTGGCGGCTTACGAACGTATTCTAGCCATCCAGCTTGAGACGGTGCATCGCCGTACCGTGGCCGGGATTCGCGTGCATCATGAATCCATTGAGACTGTTAAGGCCGTCTTGCGGCGTCAGATTGATACCGGTGATGTACCATCCAGTGTGATGGTGCGGTTTGAAGCGGCGGCAAGCCGTGCCAAGGCGGCCATTGCAGCAGAAAATAGTAATAAAAAATCATCTGCCGATGAACTCGATAAAGTGGTGTTGCGGATCAAGGCGTTGCGGAGCAAAACCGTGGAGCAAGGCTGCACTGAAGAAGAAGCGATGCTGGCCGCAAAAAAAGTGGCCGAATTGCTCGATAAGTATGGTTTATCCCTTGATGAGAGTGCTTTCAAAGAACAAACGTGCACGGGACAAGGTATCGATACGGGGCGAAAGCGTCTGGGAGCCTTGGATTCCGCCCTCCGTGCGGTGGCGGAGTTTTGCGATTGCCGGACTTGGTACGAAGTCCAAGCCGATGGTACGCATCGGCACATAGTCTTTGGCCTGCCGGCGGATGTGGCGGCTGCACACTATCTTTATGAACGAGTGTGTGAGGCCTTTGAAACAGAAGCAAAAAATTTTAAACAATCATCTTTGTATCTTAAAGGCGATCAAGGCCACCGCCGCAGTGCCACAACATCGTTTCAAGATGGCCTTTGCTCGGGCATTAACAGCAAACTGCAAGCCTTGCGGAAAAATCGTACTTTGAAGAGCATTAGTGGTACAGACTTGGTTATACTCAAGAAAACAGCCGTAGAAGAAGAGATGGAGCGGTTGGGGTTAACACTGACTACAAAAGCAGCAACAGGTCGTCGCACTATGAATGCCGCCTATGCTGTTGGTTATCAACAAGGCGAGGCATTGGAGTGGACTGAGCAGGTAGCAGCGTCGGGATAGGCTATTTTTTATTTGCGTGGCTTCGCAAAAGCTTTTAAGCCCCACAAAGACAATAAGGCGAATGTGTAGTGCGTTTGAAGTTTTCCTTTGAATTTTTTCCTGCCAAAACGCCTGAGTTGCAGGGGCGGTTGTACACGGCGGCGGCACGGCTGGCGGCGTTAAAGCCTACGTTTTTCTCGGTGACATACGGTGCCGGGGGAAGCACCCAAAATGCGACATTAGAAACAGTGACAAAGATTCAGCACGATACCCATATTCCTGTGGCGGCGCACTTGACCTGTGTTGGTGCGGATAAGTTAAGTATCAACGTGTTGGCGCAACAGTATTGGCAGGCCGGCATTCATCGTCTGGTGGCCTTGCGCGGGGATATGCCAGGGCACGCGGGGGAATACATCCCTCATCAGGGCGGTTATGCTTATGCTGCCGATTTGGTGGCGGGGCTTGTTGATTTGCATCCTTTTGATATTAGCGTGGCCGCCTACCCCGAAGGGCACCCCCAAGCACCAAGCCAGGCCTTTGATCTGGAAAACCTGCGGCGCAAGCTTGATGCCGGGGCGCATCGAGCTATTACACAATTTTGTATGGATACAGATGCCTACCTGCGTTTTCGGGAGGCTTGTGTCGGGGCTGGAATTACCAAACCGGTGGTGCCCGGGGTATTGCTGATAACGAATTTTACTCAGACGGTGCGGTTTGCCGGGCTGTGTGGGACAACAATTCCTGCGGCGGTGGCGCGGCTTTTTGAGGGTGCCGATGCCGCCACGGCGGCGCATATGGGCACCTTGTTTGCGATGCGGCAATGCCAAATCCTCCTAGAGGAAGGCTTTGAAGAAATTCATTTTTACACCCTGAATAAAAGCGAGGGCGCGGAGGCCGTGCTCAGGTTTTTACAGTCTTTTTAAGACCCCAAATTCCTTCATTAACTTGAACTTGTTGAAAATTATGCTGCTCTTGTGCTGGTAATGCTTTATAAGCTTGGGTCGTTAGCAGTAGCGGTATGTTAAAATCCTTGGTGCGTTTTTCCAATTTTGCCGCCTCATTTACAGGGCTGCCGATGACGGTGTAATCCATCCGTGATTCAATGCCGATGTTGCCGGCAATGACCGAACCGTGGGTGATACCAATGCCGATGGTGAGAGCTGGAAGGAACTCGGCAGCAGCAGCCAAAATACGCCTAGCCGCCGTAACGGCGTGGAGGGCACTGTCGGGATCGGGATACGGCACCCCCCATACAGCCAGTAGGCCATCGCCGAGATATTTATCAATAATGCCTTTTTCTCGTATGAGCGGCGCGATGCAGGCAAAAAAGCGGTTTAGCAAGCTTACGGTTTCCGCCGCGCCAAGGCGGCTGGTCATGGCAGTAAAACCGCGGATGTCGAGGACAAGAATGGTGGCTGTTAGCTCCACGCCCCCTAGGCGGCTTGTATCCTCACTGAGGAGTTTGTGTACCACCATGGGCGGCAAATAGCGGGCAAGGGTTTGCTGCGCTGCTATCTGGTAGGCGTTTGCTAGGGCGGCGGCGGCAATACTAGACAGTGTCGTGGCAAGGGATAAATCGCTGCTGTCAAAACCATGATCCGTGGCGGTTAAGGCTACAGCATACCATTCGTCCCTAGTACCAAGAGGACAGACAAGGAGATCGTGCCCGTCCAAGGTTGGTACGGCATTATGCAGGTGTGCGGCGGGGGCAAGAAACGGGGTTAATGCCTCAAGCGGGGGCAGGGTGCCTTGCGCTGCAAGGGTTTTGCCCGTGCGGCTGATAACCCCGGTACTGCTGGCTTTAGGGAGGCCAGCGATAAGGCTTTGGGCAATGGTGTGCGGGTCGGTGCTTCCAGCGCAGGCAAGTGCAGTTTTGAGCACGACGGCACTTTCTCGGTATAAGGACAGGGTTTCCGTGGCGAGGGCGCGTTCGGTGATTTTTGTCTCAAACAAAGCATTGAGCAAGGGGGTTAGAATTGCGGCTAAGGAGTCTTTAACGCCATCAAGGCGCAAGACCCCGGCCTGTAAAACGATGGCAGCCTCGGCGGGGAGGAGTTTATCGCGGCTCAGGCTGTGTAATAAGCGTTGCACTACTGCTAAAGCGCGTTGCGTAATATCAGGCATGATGCTTGGCCTCCAATACTTGGCGTGCCAGAGCCAAGACAGCATCGGGATCAAAAGGTTTGGTGATATAGTGGTTTGCCCCGGCCTCAAGCCCCGCTTGGCGGTCAACTTCTTGTCCTCGTGCGGTGAGGAGGACAATAACGGTGTCCTTCATCTCTGGTGACTGGCGAAGGCGTTGACAAACTTCGAACCCGTTGAGATGAGGCATCATAATATCAAGAAAAATCAATATTGGTTGCAGCAAGAGTGCCTGATGAAGCCCTTCTCGCCCGTCTTTGGCTAAGGTAATCTCGACCTCGCTGCCGAGGTCTTCCAGTGTTTGCTGCAGCAGGGTGCGAATATGGGGTTCATCATCCACAACCAGGATGGAGGTAGGGCGTTTAGGCATCATGGGGTTCTCGATAGTTTAAGGATAAGGGAAGAAAGACCCGGAAACGACTGCCATTTCCGGGGGTGGATATTACCTCGATATGGCCACCGTAATGCTCAACAATTTGCTTGCAGATGGCTAGCCCAAGACCTGTGCCCCGGGGTTTATCGGTCATGACAGGGGCACTTCCCTGCTGAAATTTTTCGAAAATACGCTCCACATCTTCGGGACGAATACCGATGCCGGTGTCGGCTACTTCCACAATAATGGCATTGTTGTCTTGGTGGGCGGAGAGGGTGACCTGCCCAGCTTGGGTGAATTTAATGCTGTTATTAAGAAGATTAAGAAGAACTTGCTGCAACCGGTGCCCGTCAAGGACAAGAAGAGGCAGGGGGGAGGCGATCTCAATGTTCAGGTGCACCTCAGGGCGCAGGGCAAATTCGCCCATAATCGCTTGTTCGGTGCGGCGGATGACATCGGCAATATCCGTGGGGGTATCGCGCCAGGCCATGCGCCCGGATTCAATTTTGGCGATGTCGAGCACATCATCAATAAGCATACTTAAACGTACGCTTTCGCCGCTGATAATATTAAGGTTATCAAGGATACGACGGACTTTTTCATTGTCGTCCTGTCCGGCGAACAATCGTTCCACGTCCCGGCGGATGAGTTTGATAAAGCCCCTAATAGAGGTGAGGGGGGTGCGTAATTCGTGGCTGACGCTGCTGGTAAAATTGGTTTTCATCTGCGCCATGGCGATAAGGCGTTGGTTGGCGGCTTCGGTTTCGGCGAGGGCGGCGGCCATACGGCGGACGGCTTGGCTGATGGCATCAATTTCCCGCAGGTCGGAACGGGCGAGGCTGCCAATGTCTTTGCCTCGAGAGAGGGCAAAGAGGGCATTGCCCGCCTCTAAGGCCGGTTTGACCACTTCCTTGCGGATGGCTAGGCCAAGGAAAAAAAAGGCGGCGGCAAGGATGCCAAACCCAGCCAAAGCGGCGGTGCGGGCGGTGCGGGCGCGTTCGGCAATGGCGGCGGCGGCATTGCTGGCCACTAGGGCAGCATTCCCGGATGATGCAAGGCCAGCTAGGGCGAGTTTCTGGTGAATTTCCAGTGTCAGGCGATCGCTTTGAGCATGAAGGGCGAGGATTGCCTCCTGCTGGCGGAACAAGCGTGTATATTGTTGAAAAAAGCCCTTGGTGGCTGGGGCTGCGGTCGTGAGTAACTGGGTGTAGGCTTTTTCGGCTTGTGTTAACCGCGCAGAGCTGGCGATAGCTGGAATCGTGGAGAGATAAAGGTGTAATTGCAACGCATCCAAGGATTCCTTTAAGAATTTTTTTTCAGGACGGTTGATGTCGAGTTCTTGCAGGTACAGTGTTAAATTTTCTTTATTTTTGAAAAGCCTTTCCGTCAATACAGATAACTGTTGGGTCAGGCGGAAGATTTCTTTGAGAGATGTTTTTGTTTCAAGGTCAGAACGGGCTGCAAGCGTACGCAGAAGGCGCAGGGCGTCGCGGCTGGCCCTTGTTCTGTCCTGGGCACTGGGGTTGTTGGCGATAAGTTCGGCCAGCAAGGAGATTTGCCGAAGAATTTGCTCCGTCTCGCTTTGGGTGAGGGCAAGGGGTATAGTGACGGTTCGGGATTCTTCGGCGATGTGTTGAAGCTGTGCCAGATGGCTGGCCACCAGAAACGAAAGCCCGGCTAGGAACGCCACAACAATCCCCGTCACCGCATAAGACAGGGTTTGCAGGCTAAAGCGCTTGCGCGGGATAATCTTAGTCTCAGCCATGGTGGTTGTGCCATAGCACGGTTAGGGCAGGGGTGCAATTGGCTGGTGATAAAACGCACACGATAGGTGCGGCGCAGCTAACTGCTAGCTAGGTTAAACACAGAGGAATTGTTTTCCGAAGGCTGTGGAGATGACAACGATGACGATCTATCTGATAATCTATCTGGTTGAAAGGAACTTAAGGCAGAGGCAAGCTGTAAGACATTGCGAGTGGTCAATGATGCTGTAGTTGATGATGAAGACGATGGTGGTGGGGAGGTGGGAGAGCTGACAGGGGTAGATGCAGCAACCCCAGTAAGATTGTCTAGGACTGATGCTGGTATCTGGCTTCCATGACTCTTATTATTACTATTTTTCTTTGGAGTGGGGCTAGCGGAACCAGTTGTTGCGGTGGCCGCAAGTGTGAGGGGAGGGGCAGCGTCGGAGAGAAGTTGTGGTTGTGTTGTTGTTTTAGGTCGTCGAGCTCCGACGAAGTAGGATAGGGGAAGTGTAACTTCTTCTACAGATCCTAGTTTGCCGTTATTTCCCGCAATTATGGTAATTTTGCCATTTTTTGGCGCACTAGATACGAACCCAACATGACTAGCACCAAGAGGCAGCCAAGGGAACCCCTGCACGCGTGCGAATAAAACTATATCACCAGGTTGGGTTTTTTCAATTGGAATTTTGTTGCCAAAATTTTCGTATGCCTTAACGGTGGCAGATTGGGGGGGGGGGGATATTCCTGCGTTTTTGAGACAAAAGGCTATAAAAGCTGCACACCAAGCAGTCTCATCAGTGTTGGTGAGATTTTCCGGTAGATCAGTGCTTTTTAAAAACTTGATAATATCTTTATTATCTTTGCCGGGTCGCCGATCTTCTGTGGTGCCAAGATACTCTCGCGCTGTGTTGAGCCACGAAGGTCGAAAGGACGATGATGTTGCTGTATTCTGGGACATAAAGCATATTATATGTATTTTATCGAAATTTTCAACAAAAAACCACGGGCATCACTATAATGCCCGTGGCGCGTGTATTTTTCTTTGTAAAAACAGATGTATTAGCTACGCTTTTTCCGCCTTGCCGACGTGGCGGTGTCAATGGCGTCTTGGTTAATCTGCTGGGCGGCACTGGCATCGGGAACAAGGCGGGAGCGGCCTTGGCTGGAAACCATCAGGAACGCCTTCTGGCCAGGGGCAAGGCGAGGATCAACCCCTTGTACGAGGGTGACGATTTTTTCCTGTGCGGCGACGCTGCTGCGCTGGGTCAGGCATTCTGTTTTGCCGTGCTTGCAGGAGTCTTTAGCATAGTCATAATTGGTAACGGTGCCGGTTTCAACTTCCCAGTATTTGACGACATATTCAACGCCCGGCTGTTCGCCAAGGGATTGTTGCGCCAGGGCACCCAAAGCCGCCCCGGCAACGACGCCGCCAACGGTGGCAATAGTGTTGCCTTTGCCTTGACCGACAAGATTGCCAGCAAGGCCGCCGCCCACGCCGCCGAGCACCATGCCCCAGCCGTTATCGTCCAGTTGATCGCCGCTGGTGATGGTAATATCCCGGGCACTGAGCACCACAGCCTGGTAGGTAGTGGTGGGGACAGCGGCGGTTTTGGCACTATAGCGGTTGCCGCTCAAATCCTTGGCACAGCCAGCGAGCGCACCAATGCAAAGGGCGGCAACGAAAAAACGAGAAAGACGCATATATCAGGTATCCTTGAATACGAAAAAAGTTTATCCCCTGCCTTGTAAAATAAACGAAAATCTAGGGGCGTCAAGACCGTCGATTGTAAAAAAATATAAATATAATCAATGCGAATGCCAATGACGCCCATGTAAGGGCGTACTGTAGATGATCGTTGCGCAGGGCGGGTGTTGCCTCCACCGCCGACAAGCCTGCTGCTGTTTTAGTGCCCGCAACAAAAACCAAAGGCAGCACGGGTTTTAGCTGTAAGAATCTCGCCATTTCACTGCTGCTCAGGGTATGCCAAATGCCGTGTTCAGGCTTGTTTTTTGGGGTGAACCAGGTTGGGGACGCAAGGGGTAGAGCTTTAGCGGTGAGTGTTTCTGCCCCTATTGCGGGCGGCACCCAAGAACCGCTTGCGGACATGGGCAGAAAGCCGGTGGCGATCAACGCATATCCTTCGGTGAGCTGCATCGGGGTCACAATCCAATACCCCGCCTGTCCGTCTTGTTGGCGCAGACCAACGCGCAGGCTCTTGTCCCACAGCAGATGACCTTCCAGCGTCACCGGGCGGTACCATTGCTGTTCCTTGGGAAGAGACAAGAGATCGCCCAAAGATAACGTGGGCTTCGTGCTGTTTATCGCAAGGGTCTCCAGCAGTTGGCTTTTCCATTCCCGCCGCTGAAATTGCCACGCACTAAGACCGCACAGCGTCAAAAAAACGCTGCTAATCAGGACAATCCCTAAAAAACGCTTCACGAGCCAAACACATAAACGCCAAGGAACAGGAACAACCACACTACGTCCACAAAGTGCCAGTACCACGCAGCAGATTCAAAGCCAACGTGTTGAGTGGGTGTAAATTCTCCCTTGGCAGCGCGATACCAGCATACAGCCAAAAACACCGTGCCTACAAACACGTGAAAGCCGTGAAAGCCGGTGGCAAGGTAAAACGTGCTGGCGTAAATGCCGTCTTTGAGGCCAAAAGCAGCATGGCTGTATTCAAAGGCTTGGCAGAACAAAAATAATACCCCAAGCCCGACGGTGGCGGCCAGGCCGTTGATCGTGCCCTTACGATCGCCGTGAAGCAGGGCATGGTGCGCCCAGGTCACGGTGGTACCAGAAAGGAGCAAAATCATGGTATTAAGGAAAGGTAGGTCAAAGGGATCAAAAGGAATAATACCTTTGGGTGGCCAAATGCCGCCCTTGGGAAAAATTGCGTTATCAAAATATGCCCAGAAAAAAGCCACGAAAAACATTACTTCCGAGGCTATGAACAGCACCATGCCGTAACGCAGACCGATTTGCACCACGGGGGTATGGTGCTTGCCGACGTTGGCCTCGCGCAGGACGCTGCGCCACCAGAACGCCATGCAGGCAACCACGGACAGGGTGCCAGCTTTGAGCACCCACGCCCCATGCCCATGCATATATAACACGGCACCCACGGCTAACAAGCCAGCGGCAAATGATGACAACAACGGCCAAGGGCTTGGATCAACAAGGTGATAGGGGTGTTTTTGCGTGTGGGTATCGGACATGATGGCCTCTTGGTGAGAGGGCGTTAGCATAGTTTATTCTGTAAGCAAAGCCCTTGCGTGGGGGCAATGCACTAAAGCAGCGTCAAGGCTTTTAAAAGCTTGCGGTACTCTGCATCACGTTCTGCCAAGCGACGTACATCCTCCCAAGTAAGATCTAATTTGTCAGCGGCGGTAATAGGAGTTTGAATTTTTTTCTTCAGAGGACGCAACACCCCTTCAAGGTTCGGGTCTTGCAGGCACAAGGTAAGACCAGCCTCTTTAGCCTGCTTGCGCAAGGCTTGTTCTGTCATTTCGTTTTTCACTTTGGTCAGTCGATCGGCATCAACAATGAGAAACGCGCCAACATAGCGACCGTATTGTTGTTTCTTCTTTTTGTGTAGCTGGATGGCAGTATCCACCATGCTCTGGTAGCCGCCGCCTCTGAGATTGTGGCAATCCAGATGAAGGAACTTTTTCTGTTTTTCTGCTGCTTTTTGCAACCATTTAAACAGGGATACCTCATCTTGGCCTTCGACGGCCAAAAAGAAACGTCTGTATTGCTGAATATGGAGCTTTGTCATTGTTATCCCATCAACGGCACGGCGCCCAAGGTGCCGTTAAGGTATTTTTTCATGAGCTGTGGTTCGCGGCGCAGTCCTTGGATGGCACTTGCGGCATACACGGTTGTTTTGCCGTTGGCTTTTGTGGTGAAAAAAACCTGCTCTTTTTCCAGATCGTTCAGTAAGGCCGGGTTGTGGGCGGTAAACAATAATTGTGCTCTGCGCGGGTTGCGTTTGGGATCGTAAAACCAACCAAGAATTTCTGACAACAATGCCGGATGCAGGTCGTTATCAATTTCATCAATAAGGACTACCCCGCCCGTATCGAGTGCCCAGTGCAGTTTGGCAAATATTTCAATAAACTTTCTAGTGCCGGCGGATTCTTCGTGCCAAAAAATTGGCGCAGTGAGGCCGTCATGAGAAAATTTAGCATATAGTCCACTTGGCCCTTCATGGATAGTCATCTCGTGCAGACCAACATCAATACGGCTCAAAACGTCGTTGAGGCGTTGATGGTCGGCGGGATAATTTTTATAATGAGTTAAAAGATTTTGCGTGGGAACGCTGCTTTTATCAAAGCCGTCCAGATTGGTCATAAGAGAGCCAATAAGAGCGCACAGGTTCATGGACAGGGGGTGATTAAAATGAGCAAAGACGCTTAGGGTGCTGCGGTTGCTGCTCACGAATGGGAGACGGGAATCATTCGCGGGGACATCAAAATCCTTGCCGAACCGAAACTCTTGGCCTTTGCGCTCAAATAGTATCTGAAGCTTCGTTTTCGGGCGGTAGAAGAGGGCTTCATAAGCAACGCTATTGCCGGTTTTTTGCGAGGCGTCGGCGGGTGCAACGTGCAGTTCATAGCGGAAAAGGTATTGCGGCTCTATTTGCTGCGAAATGGGAGCTAACTGGCCATCAAAATCCACTATAATAATCGCTGGTTTGCGTGCCCATAATTCCCCCATGTGGGGTTGGAAGAAGGGGATATTATCGGTGGGTGCGAGCTTCACGCTATGGCAGACAAATTGGGCGGCTTGCCATACTGCCCGGAGGATGGTGGTTTTGCCGCTGGCGTTGGCCCCATAAAAACCCACCGTGGTGGGCAGGCGGATAGCGGGGTTGGCCCTTGAGGGCTGGAAACAGGGAAGCGCAGGGACATTCTTATTGACGGTAAAATCAATTTCTTGTCTTTCTGCGATGGATGAGAAGTTTTCAATGGTGATTTTATGGATCATAAGTGCCATATTAACATTTTTTTGTTGAAAGTCAAATTTTTTAAATTCTGATGTTGCGCCCTATAAACATTGCTTGCCCAGGGAAGGTGTTTCCTTTTACACCCCTCCCATGTCTTTTTCTCATCTTCAGCCCCTGATTGACGCTGCGTGGGAGCAGCGCGAGTCCCTTCGTCCTCATGATGCGCCTGAGGAAACCCGCATAGCAGTGGCCTCAGTACTGGAGGCACTGGACAACGGCGCGCTGCGGGTGGCGGAGAAAGCCAGTGATGGCTGGCAGGTACACCAGTGGCTGAAAAAAGCCGTGCTGTTGTCGTTCCGCTTGAGCAATAATGAGCGCATGGGTGAGACCGCCTGGGATAAAGTGCCCCTGAAAACCGCCGCGTGGAGTGAAGCAGATTTTGGTAACGCGGGGTTTCGCGCCGTGCCGGGCAGCGTCGTGCGCCGTTCGGCCTATATTGCCCCCGGTGTGATCCTAATGCCCAGCTTTGTTAACGTCGGGGCCTATGTGGACAGCGGCACGATGGTGGATACGTGGGCAACGGTGGGCAGCTGCGCCCAGATTGGCAAGAACTGCCACATTTCCGGCGGCGCGGGGATCGGCGGGGTGCTGGAGCCGCTTCAGGCCGATCCGGTGATTATTGAGGATAACTGCTTCATTGGCGCGCGGGCCGAAGTGGCCGAAGGCGTGCGGGTCTGCGAAGGCGCGGTCATCGGCATGGGGGTGTACCTTGGCGCGTCCACGAAGATCGTCGATCGGGCGACAGGGGAGATTATGACAGGTGTTGTGCCCCCGTTTTCCGTGGTGGTGGCCGGGGCCTTGCCGGGGGAAAAGCCGGCGGCCAACGGCGTCAACCCGTCGTTGTACTGCGCCGTGATTGTCAAAAAAGTCGATGCCCGGACGCGCTCAAAGACCGGGATTAATGAGCTGCTGCGCTTGTAATCGGGAGGCCTTGATGACCTATGATTCGCAAAACATTTTCGCCCGTATCCTGCGTGGGGAGATTCCCTGTAAGAAGGTGTTGGAGAGCGACCACGCTTTGGCGTTTCATGACATCCACCCCCAGGCACCGGTGCATGTGTTGGTGATCCCCAAGGGGGCTTATGTGTCGTTGCAGGATTTTGCGGCTACCGCCAGCCCTGAGGAACTCACCGGCTTTTTCCGCGCCGTCGCCACCGTTGCGGAGCAGCTTGGCCTCGTCGAGGCAGGCTACCGCGCCCTGGCCAATGTCGGCAGCAACGGCGGCCAGGAAGTGCCGCATTTTCATGTGCATCTGTTTGGGGGCAGGAAGCTGGGGTCGATGCTGGGGAAGGGTTGATTGTTACTTTCCCGTAGAGTGGTCTTGCAATTATAAAAGTTGGTTTTACAATTTATAAAAGAGACTTATAGTTCGCTGTAAAGATAGCATTTTAGAACGGGCGATAACAAGGAAGTCGATTTTGTTCTTGAGCAACCCAGCGGCCACCTAGCCGGCATTGAAGTGAAAAAACACGATCGTGTTGATCGGGATGATTTTAAAGGGCTGATGGAGCTGCAAACGCTGACCGGTACAGACTTTGCCTGTGGCGTGGTGCTCTATCGGGGACGGGAGGTGGTGCCTTTCGGCAAGAATTTATGGGCTATCCCCATGTCTAATTTGTGGGGGTGAAGAATGTCTTGTGAAATAATGGTGTCGAATTTTTACATACTGACGGGTGGTCCAGGTTCTGGGAAATCAACAGTCATTGATGCTCTTGCAAAGAAGGGTTTTGTGTGCGTGCCGGAGGTTGCACGTCAGATTATTAAGGAGCAAAACTTGATTAATGGAGACGCTACGCACTGGAAAAATAAGAAAAAATTTATGAATTTGATGCTTGAGCATTCTATTGATGCTTATAGAGGGGTGATGAAGATAACGCGCGAGGTCGTCTTTTTTGATAGAGGCATCCCTGAGCTTATTGGATATTGTGAAGCTACAGGAATTGAAATTCCTCAAAGCCTTATTAATGCTGTTCAAGAATATTCGTATAATCCTAAGGTATTTATTATGCCGCCATGGCGTGAAATTTATAAAAATGATTCTGAAAGAAAACAGGACTTTCAGGAAGCGATCAAGACTTTTAATAGTATTTCAAAATCTTATGAACAATGTGGTTATTGTCTTATTGAAGTTCCAAAGCTTGCTGTTGAGCAACGAGCAGAGTTTATTTTGCAGAATATACTTGGAGTATAAAACCCGAAACTATGCCTAGTCCACATACGGATTCTCACTTTTCCTTAGCACCATTCGAATTGGAACCCCCGGCAAATCAAACGCCTCCCGAAGGCTGTTTTCCAGATACCGCACATAATGCCCGGGGAGGGCGTCGGGGCGGCTGGTGAACAGGGCGATGGTGGGGGGCCTTGATTTGACCTGGGTGGCGTAGCGCAGGCGCACCCGGCGGCCCTTGACCATCGGTTCGGGGTGGTGGTGGAGGGCGGCCTCGAGCCAGCTGTTGAGCTTGTGCGTCGGAATGCGGGTGGCCCAGCGTTTCTGGGCGGCGGTGACGGCTCTTAAGAGATCGTCGAGGCCCCTTTTCTTGATGGCGGAGACGGGGATGAGATCAACGCCCCGACACTGGGGCAGGGCGTGATCAACTTGCTGGCGCAGGGTTTTCAGGACGTCGGGCTGTTGCTTTTGGGTTAGGGTGTCCCATTTGTTGAGGGCGATGACGATGGCCCGGCCCTCATCGGCGATGGTGGAGCCGATGGTGAAATCCTGTTTGTCCATCTGGGCGCTGGCGTCCACGACCAAAATGCACACGGCGGCAAGGACGATGGCCTGCCTCGTGTCCCCGGCGGCGGCCTGTTCGGCGGCTTCGGTGACGTTGGCCTTGCGGCGCAGCCCGGCGGTATCCACCAGTTGGTAGGCCGTGCCCTGATGCTCCCACCGTATACGGATAGCGTCGCGGGTGAGGCCTGACATGGGGCCGGTGAGCACTCGTTCTTCGCCGACAAGAGCGTTGAGGAGGCTGGATTTGCCGACGTTGGGGCGACCGACGAGGGCGAGGCTGATGGGGGCTTTCGTGCTGGCGGCAGGTACGGGAGGGGTGCGTTCGATCATCGCCGTTAGTAATTCGCTCATCCCAAGCCCTTCCCGGCCGGAGACGGCAAGGGCTTCGCCAAAGCCGAGGCGGGCGGCCTCGCTTTCGGCGTGGGCGGCGCCCTTGCGATCGGCCTTGGTGACGACGACCAAAACCGGCTTGCCTTGCTTGCGCAGCCAGCGGGCGGTGACCTCATCATCGGGGGTGATGCCCGCCGTGCCGTCCATGATAAGGAGGGCGGCGTCGGCTCCGCCTACGGCGCGTTCTGTAACGGTGCGCAGTTCGGCGGCCAAGGGTGCGCCGTCGCCATCAAGTATCCCTGGGGTGTCGGTGAGGATGAGGGAACCAGCATCGGTCTCAATGGGGGCGTCTTTCCAGTCCCTTGTTGTTCCCGGCGCATCGGCCACGATGGCGTGGCGTTTGCCGACGAGGCGGTTGAACAAGGTGGACTTACCAACATTAGGACGCCCCACCAGAACCCAGCGCGGTGGCCTCACCGGTAAGCCGTCAGGACGGCGTCCTGGCTTAGAATATACAAGGTCTGTCCAACCACCAGCGGTGGGGTGAGCACCACGTCACTGCTGGCGACCTCCCCAAGAATGGCGCCGGTGTAAGGAGAAACGCTGAGCAGCTTGCGGTGGGTTCCGGCGATGAGAAGGCGATCCCCGGCGACGAGGGGGCTGCTCCACAAAATCGGGGTTTCCTTGTCTTCGGGATTTTCATACTTCGCCAGATCGGTGATCCAGACAATTTTGCCATCATGATGGCGCATACAGAGGAGGCGGTTATCATTGCTGACCACGTATAAATACTTGCCTACCAACCAAGGGGTTTCCGTGCCGCCGATGTCCCGTTCCCAGACCGGCGTCCCGGTGGCGGTGTTCAGCGCGACCATGCGCCCGGCGTTGCCTAGGGCAATAACTTTTTCATTATCAATAAGGGGATGGGCAATGATATCGGCAATGGCGGCAATAGGATCCGTGCGGTTGATGCCGGCAAGAGAGACGCCCCACAACGGCCGGCCATTTTCAGGGCGCAGGGCGACAAGTTCCCCGGAGGAGTAGGCCGCAACCACAATGCCATCGGCGGCGGCGGGGCTGGCCGAGCCGAGCAGGATAGCTCCCCCCGTTAGGCCAATATGGCTCCACGCCCTGACCCCTGTGCGGCTGTCGAAGGCAATCAACTCATTATCGTTTGTGGTGACGTAGGCTTGGCCTTTGAAGGCGGTGGGTGCACTGCGCGCCGGAGCGGGCAGGGGGGCACGCCATAAGACCGCGCCGGTATCCGGCCGAACGGCAATCAGTTCCGCCGTACCGACGGTGGCCAAGATAGCATTGCCGCTAAAGGCTAAACCGCCAAGAATCGTGGGTATTTCTTGTACATCCGGCAGCAAAGACACTTTCCAAGTGACACTGCCATCCTCTTTATTTATGGAGTACAATGTTGCAGCAGCATCTAGGGCAAATAAGCGATCGTCAACAACAATAGGTTGTGACAAGGGAGCCGCTCGTTCGCCGCTTTCACTTAAGGAGATGCGCCAGATTTTCTTAATGGAAGCCCCTAACGCCAAATGGCCGTTGACGTGGGTTGGGTTCCCGCCGGAGCTGAGCCACGCGGCGTTGGCAACGGGGGTGGGCAGGGCGACGGCTTCCTCTCCCGGTTTTATATCCGGGCGCAGGATTTGTTCAAATTGGAGAACAGAAATACGACCTTCTTTGGCTATGGTTGTTTTTTTGGCATCGCCGCTGCACCCGGTTAGCAGCGCCGCAATGGGAAAAAGCAAAAGCCAGTGCCTGGTGATGGTCATTGTTGGTTGGTCAGCACGACAAGGAGGGCATCCGCCCGGTTGCGAAGTGGTTCGGGGGCGGCGGCTTGCTGGGACAGTGTGGTAAGCTGGTTGATGGCCTCAGCTTTATCGCCTTTGCTCAAGGTGTTCAACGCCAGCACTTCTGCGGCGGCAAAACGAAAAGTAGAGGAGCTTTTTGCCAGCAATTGAATGGATTCCTCCAGTGCAGCCGGAAGAGCAGACAGTGCCAGTTGCCGCAACCCGGCGGCCACCAAGGCGGCATCACGAGCCACCGCATCATAATCTTTGGTGGCAGATACCGCAATAAGTGCTTCAACTGCCTTGTCTTTTTCAAGGGAGGCTGCATGGCGCAGGGCAGCCAAGGCCGAGGCACCCCCACGGCGCTGGAGGGCAATGGCCTCCAGCGCATCGGTATTTTGAGTATTGATAACGGCGGCCAAGGCGGCGGTATTCTTTTCTTCCTGACGGGTTTGCCAATGGGCAAAGCCTTGCCAGCCAGCGACGCTGAGAATTAGAGCCAGTGCGACCCCGGCCAGGATGCTGCCATATTTTTGCACGAAGGCATTGAGACGCTCTTGCTGCACGTCTGAGGCAGCCTCACGCCAGATGGCTTCGCCCTCAAGAGGGTTAATCGGGGGTAGACGACCGGAAGTCTGCATTGCTTTTTGCCGCCATATTGAATAGATGATTGTGCATAGCATCGGGAATTTTTATGTCAACTCTTGCAGCATCTGGCTTTCTTTATGGCGGCAATGCCGCTTTTATTGCTGATTTATATGGAAAGTATCTAGAGGCACCGCTGAGCGTCTCGCCGGAATGGCAGGCGTTCTTTGCGGATTTGCATGATGCCGGGCTGACGCCGGGGGCGACCCGGGGGGCATCGTGGGCGCGCCCCATTGCCGCTAATGCCAACGATTTAGACGTGGGCGGGGTGGTTGTTAAAAAAACCGGTAAGGCTGAGGCCAAACCCGTTTCCGGGGAATTTAGTGTCGAACATGCCCGGGCGATGGTGCAAGATTCCCTGCGTGCCTTGATGCTTATCCGGGCGTATCGGGTGCGGGGGCATTTGGCCGCTAACCTTGATCCGTTGGGTTTAACGCCTAAGGGACAGCACCCGGAGTTAGACTATCGCACCTATGGTTTTACCGATGCCGATTTGGATAAAACCATTTTTATTGATAATGTTCTGGGGCTTGCTAATCCAACCTTGCGCCAGATTGTTGCCAGGCTTGATGATACCTATGCCGGTACCGTGGGTGTGGAATTCATGCACATTCAAGACCCAGCGCAAAAAGCTTGGATTCAGGAGAAGGTAGAGAGAGCCAACGTCCGCCAAGTCCTGACCAGTGATGAGAAAAAAACCTTGTTCAGCCATTTGGTACGGGCGGAGAATTTTGAGAAATTTTTGCAGCTGAAATACACAGGTACCAAGCGTTTCGGCCTTGAAGGTGGGGAGGCGACGCTGGCCTCCTTGGAAGAAGCCCTGTTAGTGTCGGCAAAAAATGGGGTGCAGGATATCGTTCTGGGCATGGCACACCGGGGACGCCTTAACGTGTTGTGCAATTTTGTGGGCAAGCCTTTTGCGGCGGTTTTCTCCGAGTTTCAAGGTACTCCAGCCAACCCCGAGGATGTCCAGGGCAGTGGCGACGTGAAATACCACATGGGAACCAGCAACGATCGTCTTGTTGGTGGGCATAAGGTGCATATTTCATTGACGGCTAACCCTTCCCACCTGGAGGCCGTGAATCCCGTGGTGGTGGGCAAGGTCAGGGCGAAGCAAGATCGCCTGAAAGATATAGAGCGCAAGAGGGTGATGGGGATTCTCATCCACGGCGATGCGGCCTTCGCGGGGCAGGGGATTGTCGCCGAAACCCTGATGCTTTCGGACTTGGACGGATACAAGACCGGCGGTACATTCCACCTTGTCATCAATAACCAGATTGGTTTTACCACCAATCCATCAAATTCCCGTTCCAGCCCGTATTGTTCGGACATTGCCCGCATGGTGCAGGCGCCGATTTTTCATGTTAATGGCGATGATCCCGAGGCGGTAACGTTCGTGAGCCGCCTTGCCGCCGAGTTTCGCGCCACCTTCGCTACCGATGTGGTGGTGGACATTATCTGCTATCGTCGCCACGGTCATAATGAAAGTGATGAGCCGGCCTTTACCCAGCCCATCATGTACAAGACTATTGCCACTCATCCGACGCCGTGCACGCTGTACAGCAAGCAACTGGCCGACGTGGGCGTGCAGACGGCTGAGGAAAGCGCAGTGGTGGTCAAGGCCTATACCGATGAACTCGAACGTGCTTTTACTGTGGGCAAAACCTATAAGCCCAGCAAGGCCGACTGGCTGGAGGGGGCGTGGACAGGGCTGGAAACAGCAACGGGGGATGATCGCAAGGGGCGCACCGGGGTGAGCATCGAGTTGCTGCGTCAGGTGGGCGAACGGTTGGTTGTTGCCCCCGCTGCTTTTGATCTGAATGCTAAAATCCGCCGCCAGTTGGAGGCGAAAGCCCAGATGTTCACCAGTGGTCAGGGGGTGGATTGGGCAACGGCAGAGGCGTTGGCCTTTGGCACGCTTCTGGCGGAAGGCTCCTGCGTGCGCCTGTCGGGGCAGGATTGCGGCCGGGGCACGTTCTCGCAACGCCACGCGGTGTTCACGGATCAGACCAATGAAAATAAATACATCCCCCTGAAAAACCTCTGGGCGGGGCAGGGGAATTTTGAAGTGATCGACAGCCCCCTGTCCGAGGCGGCGGTGATGGGCTTTGATTACGGCTATTCCCTTGCTGATCCCGGGACGTTGGTGTGTTGGGAGGGGCAGTTTGGCGATTTTGTCAACGGTGCCCAGGTGATGATAGACCAGTTTATTTCCAGCGCGGAGACCAAATGGCTGCGGATGTCGGGGCTGGTGCTGCTGCTGCCCCACGGGTTTGAGGGTCAGGGGCCCGAGCATTCCTCGGCGCGGCTGGAGCGGTTTTTGCAACTGGCGGCCGAGGATAACTGGCAGGTGGCCAACTGTTCCACCCCGGCCAATTATTTTCATATCCTGCGGCGACAGATGCGGCGCAATTTCCGCAAGCCGCTGGTGCTGGTAACACCCAAGTCGCTGCTGCGGCATAAGCTGTGCGTGTCATCCTTGGCAGAGATGGCCATTAACACCACCTTCCACCGGGTACTGCCAGAGACGAACACAGGCCTCGCTGAGGATCGAAAAATCCGCCGGGTTGTGGTGTGCAGCGGTAAGGTATATTATGACCTGTTAGAAGCTAGAGCGGCCAAGAATATCAACGACGTGGTGCTATTAAGGTTGGAGCAGTTTTATCCGTTCCCGAAACAGTCGCTGGTGGATCAACTCGGCCGCTACAAAAATGCCGAGGTCGTCTGGTGCCAAGAAGAACCCCAGAACATGGGGGCGTGGTTCTTTGTCGATCGCCGCTTGGAGGATGTGCTGACCACGGTGGGCGGCAAGGCCAAGCGCCCTGTTTACGCCGGACGGGTGGAAGCGGCTTCTCCGGCGACAGGCTCCTATGCACGCCACAACGCTGAGCAGGAAAAACTGGTGGCGGAGGCGTTGGGGAGGTAGGGGGGTGAAGTACGGGAGAAAAGAAGAAAGTCCCCTGTTAGGGGACTTTCTTCTTAGCAGTATCTTTGGATTAGATACTGCTTAACGATTGTCTTGTGGTGGCTTTCAGGCAGTGCTTCTGCCATTATGAGCGCGATCTTTTTAAGAGATGCGCCTTCGAAGTTTTCCTCTAGAATCTTCGCAACATTTTCTAAAGCTTCTGGCTCTAGGGGAGAGCCTTTACACGTGACAGTCTCTAAGCTTATTAACAGGAAGATTCGGATCAAGCGTTCATCCATTTTTGGCTCGTCTGGTTTCAGACGGTATAAGATTATAAGAAAAGAATTTTTCGTTTTCTCAAACCTTTTGATGTATCGCCGTCGCACCTTTTCAGGGGTGCTGGGGCTGAGTTTATCAAAAAAGTTTTTGACAAACAAAAAATTCATGCCCCCATTATGCGCTGCGCTGCGCTGCGCTGCGCTGCGCTGCATTGATTGTCATCACTTTTGATAAAATTTTTTTAATATAAAGTACATAAAAAAACTATTGACAGGTAAATAAAAAAAGCGCAGCCGACGTCTTGACTTTGATCTATCCTGTTGATACAGTGATCATCAGCATCAAAGACCTGGCCAGGCACCGGTGCTTTACCGCTCTTCGCTTTTTCTTCCTTCCAACCAAGACAACGGGGAAGAAAAAATCGGGGGCGGTGGACAGGCTTTCAAAAGCCCTTCCAGGAAGGCACCTTTTGTAAGTGAGACGCAAGATTCGGGAGGGAAAAAGGTTCTCCCTCCCCCTTGTGATTGCAGGCAGTAAAAAAGCTTCCTTTAGGGAAAGCAGGTTCATTCAAACAACGGGAGCCCCGGTTCTTCGCTAACCGCGGGCATTGATCCCCCCTTCCCCCCGCCCCTTGCGCGGCGGGGAAGGCTTGGTTCAATACATAAAATTTTAATAAAATACTTATTTTCTGCGCACCCTCTTGTTCTTATCCTTCGGATGCCCCATATAACATCCCATGACCACGATTGTTGCTGTTCGTAAAAACGGCGCGGTTGTCCTCGCCGGTGACGGTCAGGTCAGCCAGGGGCCGACGGTGCTCAAAACCAACGCCAAAAAAGTCCGCCGCCTGGCCGATGGCAAGGTAATTGCCGGGTTTGCCGGTGCCACTGCCGATGCCTTTACGTTGTTTGATCGCCTGGAAGGCAAGCTGGAAAAATATCAGGGGCAGTTGATGCGCGCCTGTGTCGAGCTGGCCAAGGACTGGCGCACGGATCGCTACTTGCGGCGGCTGGAGGCGATGATGATCGTTTCCGACGCCAAGGATACCCTGCTGCTCAGCGGCACCGGCGACGTGGTTGAACCCGAAGAGGGCGTCATTGCCATTGGCAGTGGCGGTAACTACGCCCTGGCTGCCGCCCGCGCCTTGTACCCCGATGAGCGTCTGGATGCCGAAACCATTGCCCAGCGCGCCCTCGACATTGCCGCCGATATTTGCGTTTATACCAACCACACTGTTGTTCTGGAAAAGCTCTAAACCTATGGAAAACCTTACGCCTCAAGCCATCGTTGCCGAGCTTGACCGCCACATCATCGGCCAGAAAGACGCCAAGCGCGCCGTCGCCGTCGCCTTACGCAATCGCTGGCGCCGCCTGCAGCTGGAGGCCGACTTGCGCGAGGAAGTTCTGCCCAAAAACATCCTTATGATTGGCCCCACGGGGGTGGGAAAAACCGAGATTTCTCGTCGTCTCGCCAAGCTGGCCGGGGCACCGTTCCTCAAAGTTGAGGCCACCAAATTTACTGAAGTCGGCTATGTCGGCCGGGACGTGGATTCCATCATTCGTGATCTGGTGGAAAACGCCATCCATTTGGCGCGGGAGGCCAGCCGCAAGGACGTGGAAAAAGCCGCTGGCCAGACCGCCGAGGATCGCCTGATTGTGGCTCTGGTGGGCGAGGATGCCAGTGAGGAGACCAAGGCCCGGTTCAAGGATATGCTCCATGCCGGCAAGCTTGATGAGCGCGAGGTGGAAATTGACGTCGCCGATGCCAGCGGTTCGGGCTTTCCCACCTTTGATATTCCCGGAATGCCGGGGGCACAAATGGGGATGATCAACGTCGGTGAGATGTTCGGTAAAGCCATGGGGATGCAGAAAACCAAGCGGCGCAAGCTGCCCGTGCCCGAAGCCCTCGACGCCCTTATTGCGGATGAGACCGAAAAGCTTTTGGATAACGACACCATTATCAATAACGCCCTGCATAGTGTCCAAGAAAACGGCATCGTCTTTATTGATGAGATCGATAAAATCTGCGCCCGCAGCGATTATCACGGCGGCGGCGACGTCAGCCGGGAAGGGGTTCAGCGTGACCTTCTGCCCCTTATTGAAGGCACCACCGTGGCCACCAAGCATGGGGCGATTAAGACCGACCACATCTTGTTCATCTGTTCTGGTGCGTTTCACATGGCCAAGCCGTCGGATATGCTGCCGGAGTTGCAGGGACGCCTGCCCATTCGGGTTGAGTTAAAGCCTCTTGCTGCCGCTGATTTTCGAAGGATTTTAACCGAACCCCATGCCTCGCTGCTGCGCCAGTATGAGGCGTTGCTGGGCACCGAAGGCGTGACCCTGCGCTTTGATGAGGCGGCGGTGGATCGCCTCGCCCACCTGGCGGCGCATCTGAACGAGACGGTGGAGAACATCGGCGCGCGGCGCCTGCACACCGTGCTCGAACGCCTGCTGGATACCGTTAGCTTTGATGCCTCGGAACGTAAAGGGGAGACCATCACCGTCACCGTGGCCATGGTGGAGGAGAATCTGGCGGCTTTGGCCAAGAACACGGATTTGAGCCGGTTTATTTTGTAGAGAGGTTGTCGCCCAACCCAAGACGGCCGTCATTAACCCGGTGACGCCGATATAGACCAGCAACGGATCGTGGAGGAGCACGGTCATGATGAGGAAAACCAAGGCGGCGGAGGTGTTTAGGAGGTGTTCGTGTTTCGCGCTGACGGCGATGCTCAGCCATAGAATATTGGCCGCCAGCTTGCACTGCAGGGCGGCGGAGGCTTCGGGCAGGGCAATGAGATCGTGGGCGGCGGCTCCGCCCATGACGAGGCAGGCGGCGATGTTGAGGCCGGAAATGGCGCGCCCTGCTGACCAGCCTAGGGCGTTGAGGTGGCTGCTCATAGCAGGGTAGTTCTTGATGACCCACAAAGCGATCAACAGGCAGCCGCCAATGCGGACGTTGAGGGGAATCTGGCTCACGATCAGCATGGCAATAAGCCCAAGAACACTCGACAAGGAACAATAGAAATAGATTTTTTCAAGGTTCTTGGCTGATGGCATGGGCACTTCCCCCTGTCATCTATGTACTATATTAATAAAAAACTATCAAATTATTTTTTGTTTTTCTTATTTATGTTGATGGAGATCATTCTTTACCCCCGCAAATGCTTCGCCAATTCCACTTTTACAGTTAGTTTTTAATTAGAGCAATGCACTCCAGGTGCAAACCCTCGTGGCAGCGGCGTTGTTTGAAATAATGTCCACGCTGGCGTTAAACTGCTACGCCGTGGACGGATAACGGTGCTAGAGCGGATGGCCAGCAATTGCGTATCACGAAAGTAGCCATTGTATTGGGACGGTACAAAAATCGGAGTGTAATTGTACACAACTTCCACCGAATAGGCCCCCTCTTTTGGCTGTAGCGTCAATGCCTTGCCTGAAATGATGTTTTGCCCTGGATTTGCTACCAGCGTGGAGTCGCCTAAAGAACAGCTCCATTGACGCGTTGCGCCAGTGCCCCCACTGGGATAATTGACGGCGGTGATATAAAAAACGGAGCGCTGGATTAATTGATTTGGTGTGATGTCAAATGGGGACAGTGTGTTGTTGGCAATGGTGAACATGTCTGAGACATCTTGGCGCGACAGCGGATCCAATTGCGTCACTAAATTGCCCAGCGTGTAGGCAGTTCTGCTAACTTTTTGGTGTATTAAAATATATCGACCGATTTCAATAGTCCCCAGTATCAAGATTATCAAAATGGGCGCAATCATGACAAACTCAATCATTTGAGTTCCAGATTTATCTTTTTGAAAACGCCTTATTATAAGCAGCATAAAACCTCAAAATGGTTCATTTTTGACAATGGTATTGGTGAAAAAATCAAGCCGACCTTTAGAAAAATCGGACTCTTTATCGCCGATCAATTGCAATAATGCCCCCAGCGGTGAAAAGAAATTATGGCGATAGCGTAATTGGTACAGTACTAGCGCATCCGGTGCAGTCGTTAGTGTACCATCTCCAGTGGGGCATTGTGTAGCCGCTTCAGTTTGTATATTCATAAGCGCGGTAGCGTTGGCAAAAGCAACGATGCACAGACAATTGCGCTCCTCAGAATCGTTGCAGCCCGAATTAACTACCTGGATATCATCAATGAGATGCAACGTATTTTTATTGATAAGGTCGCTTATCTTACCGTTGCTGGCATTTTCAGCGTTCAGAATAGCGTTGCGACTGGCAACTTGCATCGCATTTTCTGCGAGGACATTTTTTACAATAATGACAGCTATTTCTATAGATCCAATTAATAAAACAAAGAAAAATGGTGCCACCAGGGCAAATTCTAGTACCGTCACGCCGCGACGACATCGCGCTCCCTGCTCTAGGATTGTTTTCGTATTTTTCATTATAACTTTTCCTTATCGTGGTTATTTTGAGTAAGTTAAAAGAACTTATTGAGGCTTACATCAAATTTTTAAAAACTAGTTAACTATTGCAGGGAGCCTATGATATAGGGTTAATGCAAAACGTAGATTTTGGGCGGTAATTGACGGGGCTTAGTCCTTTATGATAAGTTAGAGTGTGCGCGCTATCCTAACATCGATGTTTGTTGCTTTTTTCCTCTCGGCTGGTGATTGCGCGGTTGCTGTTGAGCCGTACACGTTGGTACGCACGCCGTTGTATGGTGTTTTGGCGGGGAGCGTCGATTCCAAAACACGCGTAACAGATGAAAAGGCTATTATAGCCGCTCAGGCTGGGCTGTCTCTGGCGGCGTTGGAACAGCTGCGCCGTGAGGATGCGGTTCGCATTGAGTTGATGACAGACCAGCTCAATATTGCGCTTAACGCACCTGAAAATAAAGCGTTGCTGCATGTGTTAGAGCGAACATGGGCAACAGCCGCTGCCGGTATAAGTGGCGCACGGCAGTTCTGGCCGCAACAGCGGCCATTTGAACAAAATGATCTCATAAAGGATCTGGCCTCGCCAAAAAACAGCGTCCCACCTGAGAAAAGTTCATTTCCTGCGGCGCATGGCGCGGTATGCTTTGCCCTTGCCGCTGTTTTAGGGATGGTCAATCCTGAATGGCGGCGCCCCGCTTTTGCGCAGGCATCTGCTATTGCCGCCCGCCGCCGGATTGCTGGTCTTCATTATCAAGACGATGTCAACGGTGGGCGTGATCTTGCGTTTGTGCTGCTTGGTATGATGCAGAATGATACGGCTTTTTACGATGATATAAAAGCGGCACGATTTGAATTTTATAAAAACGATGTTAAGGAACGCGTGCCATGAAAAATTTAAGACGTAACAATAGTGGCAGCATTATCATTATGATGGCACTGGCGTTGGCTGTGCTTGCGTTCTTTGCTTTTGGTGGGTTGCAACTGGCGTCTACGGCAAGGAATGCTTCTTCCTTGCAGCAAAACGCCGACGCTGCTGCCTTGGCGGGTGCGCGGGAGATGTTTCGTAATCTTGAGAGTGAAAACACTGCTGTTATCGAGCAAAAAGTAACGGACTATGTGAACGCTAATTTTGTTAAAGATGGCACCAATACAGGGAATGTCAGTATTGCGACGAATGTTGATTGGGGCACTCTGAGAGTGCAGGTGCGCCTTGGTGGTACCACCACCCCTAATGCAAATATAACTAAGCCGCTTGCCGGGCAGGTAAACGCGGAGGCGACCGCTGAACTGGTGTTTCCCGATGTTGATTGGTGCGTTGGTATTGATTTAAGCACGGAGCTTGCAACAAATCCGACAAATTCTGCTTTTCTGGGGTCGTCCAACAGCGCGGTACGCGGCAACTCTGGTGACATCGTCCGAGAGTTGATTGCCTGGATAAACAACATTAATAAAAACAATACCTACAAAAAAAAGATTTCTTATGCTGTTGCACCATATGGCAATAGTGTGAACGTCGGCGTGTATAACATGGATGCGATAATGTCCCCGCGCAGTGATGGCCTGAGCCATGAGGATGAGATGACGAAAGGGCCAATTTACATTGACCGGAAATATGACACTTTCGCCGCCAGTTGTAATGGTTGTGTGCCCCCTTCTTGTTCACCGAATTGTCTCAGCGCGCCTGGGTGTTGGAAGGGTGCAAGTCCTGGGTGTTGGGAAGACTTTTTGACGTTGTATCAACAGGGAAAATTCGGTATAGATAAAGGAAAATCAATCGGGTGTACCAAAGAACGTCTTCTATCTGATAATTATAGCAATGATGCTTCACCTCAGGTTGAAAGATTTACGCCAATGATAACTTTTTTTGAAACAGGTTGTTCCAGTGGGCATATGTTCTGCCTGCCGCCGGCACTTCCGTTAATGCGTCCTGGAGATGCACTTTACGGCCAGTTACCTGACATGCAGCCTGTCAAGATGTGGAATGTTGATATCAGTTCTGTGGGTGGTAGTCCCATTCAATTCGATCAGAAACCTATTTTTGTTGAAGGGCTTGCATGGTGTCATCGTCTTGTCTCTCCAAAGTGGGATGGGGTCTGGACAGGGTATAGTGCGTTACCTGATTACAAATCATGGTCGGGTAAAGGCGTTCACCCAAATTTTGGCCAACCTGGGGGTAAGGTTGCTATCGATGATGAGCGCAAAAAAATTATTAGTTTATTCGCCGCCGGCTTTGTCGATCAAGTTAATCCGGACAAGGTGCAGGTTGCGCTGAGCTTGCTGGACGCTACTGCGTATTCTGAGCATCCTAAAGCGTCCCAGCTGGTTGAGGTTACTAAAGACGCTTGTACTAAAATTAAGCAAGTGCAGTACAAAGGTGAAGGTATTGCGGTGTTTGTTGTTAATAGCAATCCTAGATTACTTCCCCATCAAGTTGAGATACTGAAGGGCTGCGCCAGCACTGAGGAACACTATCAAGAATTATTTGATATTAGTGTTAGTACCGCGAAATTTAAGGATATTATGCTGAATCAGCTGGATAAGATTGTTTATACCCGGCTGGTTCGCTAAGCTATTCTCGCAAATGCTTCGCCAATTCCACCTTCACCCGCAGCTCAATATCCCCCAGCACTTCCAGCAGCAGGGGATCGCTGCACTGTTCTTTCTGGTTTTTGACCATTTTTTCTAGGTTCAGGAGCCTGTCTTTAGGGATGCCGCCTATGAGCAAATCCCGGCGCAGAGCCTCCAGCGTGTCCAGCATGGTGTGACCGCGGCGGACGGCGCGGCGCTTGGATTCTAGCGCGTCGCCGACCTCCTGCATCGCTAGAATAGCGCCCATGGGGGTAAGGCTGGCGGCAGCAACGGAGGGGGAAGAAGAGGAGGGTGCGTTGGTATCGCCGCCAAGGCTGAAGGTGCCGCCGCTGCTCTTGGGTTTGCCGCTGGGGCTAAGGGTTTTGGTGACGGGGGTGTTGTCGGTGATGCGCATGGATGCGTGGCTCCTATGCCGGGGGCAGTTGTTTTACAATGCTTATTCCGTAGATTAAAGCAATAGTGATGATAAGAATGGCCAGCACTGTCCAGTTCTTGCGCCGTTGCCGTTGGAGATGGGGATCAAGGCTCATACCGATATACTGATGCCGTAGGTGAGGAACAGCAAGAACAAATACGCAATGGATACCGCAAAAGCCCGCAGGGCCAGCTTGCCGGGAGCTTCCTCGCGGACGATGGCCGTGACGGCGATAAGAAACACGCCGCCCAATACAACGGCACCAACACCATACCACCACGGCGCATAGTGGAGCAGGGTTGGCACTACGGAAACTGCTACTAAAGCCAGGGTATAGAGCACCATGTGGCGCAGGGTGTACAGTCGTCCCCGCACCACGGGCAGCATGGGAATTCCGGCCTTGGCGTACTCCCCTCCCCGAACAAGAGCCAACGCCCAGAAATGCGGCGGCGTCCACAGAAAGATCATCAGGAACAGCAGCCACGGCTCCAGCGCCGCAGCAGAGCCTGTGACAGCAGTCCAGCCAATGACGGGGGGCAGGGCACCAGCAGCACCGCCAATAACGATATTCTGGGGCGTACGGCGTTTGAGCCAGACAGTGTAAACCCCGGTGTAGAACAAAATGGAGGCGGCCAGCCATAAAGCGGCGGCCATGTTGAGAGCAAGACCCATGAGGGCAACGCTGGCCACACATAGGCTTACGGCGAAGCTCAGGGCATCTTCGGGCATGATACGGCCGGCGGGCAAGGGGCGTTTGGCTGTGCGGGTCATCAGGCCATCGGTGTGCCGTTCATGCCACATATTGAAAGCTCCGGCACCGCCAGCACCCAGGGCGATGCACAATAATGCCATAAAACCCTGAAAGAGATGCAGATGACCGGGGGCAGCGATAAGGCCTATAAGACCAGTGAAGACCACAAGGCTCATCACCCGGGGCTTGAGAAGGGCAAAGTAATCACCGGCCTCGGCGGGCTTGGCTGCTGCCGAGGCCGCAAGAAGGTTTAGTGAGGGAGCACTTGTGGCTGTCAATGATGCCCCGGCTGTGCCTTGATGACAGGCAGGGTATCAAAGGTGTGAAAAGGGGGTGGTGAGGATACGGTCCACTCTAAGGTGGTTGCGCCTTCACCCCAAGGATTCGCCGCCGCTTTGCGTCGTCGAATGAACATCTCTGCCACCACGATCAGGAAGAACAAGGTGGAGGCAAAAGAAATATACGCCCCGATGGAAGAGACATAGTTCCAGCCCGCGTAGGCATCGGGGTAATCAGGGTAACGTCGGGGCATACCCTGCAAGCCTAGGAAATGCTGAGGGAAGAAGGTCACGTTGACGCCGATAAAGAACAGCCAAAAATGAATCTTTGCCAGCGTCTCATTGTATTGCCAGCCGCTCATCTTGCCGATCCAGTAATAGAACGCGGCAAAAATGGCAAACACCGCCCCTAAGGAGAGCACATAGTGGAAGTGAGCTACGACATAGTAGGTATCGTGAAGCACCGTATCAATCCCGGCATTGGCTAGAATAACCCCGGTAACGCCGCCGAGGGTAAACAGGAAGATAAACCCTATGGCAAACAGCATGGGGGTTTTGAACTCAATAGAGCCGCCCCACATGGTGGCAATCCAGCTGAAAATCTTGATGCCCGTGGGCACGGCGATGATCAGGGTAGCGGCGGTAAAATAGGCCCGCGTGTCCACATCAAGGCCGACGGTGTACATGTGGTGCGCCCAAACGACGAAGCCAACAAAGCCAATACCCACCATCGCGTAAACCATCCCGAGGTAGCCAAAGACCGGCTTGCGGGAAAACGTCGAGACAATATGGCTGATAATGCCGAACGCGGGCAAAATCATGATGTACACTTCGGGATGGCCGAAGAACCAGAACAGGTGTTGGAACAATACTGGATCGCCGCCGCCTTCGGGATTGAAGAAGTGCGTACCAAAATTGCGATCAGTGAGTAGCATGGTAATGGCACCGCCGAGAACGGGCACCGCGAGTAATAAGAGGAACGCAGTGACCAGCATCGCCCAAACGAACAAAGGCATCTTATGCAGGGTCATCCCCGGCGCGCGCATATTGAGGATAGTGGTAATGAAATTGATGGCACCCAGAATGGAGGACGCGCCGGCTAAATGAAGGGCAAAAATAGCCATATCTACAGCCGCCGAAGGCTGGCCAGTGGCCGCTGAGAGGGGAGGGTAGGCAGTCCAACCAATACCCGCGCCGCCATCAACAAACGCCGAGCCGAGCAATAGAAGGAATGACGGCACAATGAGCCAAAAGGAAATGTTGTTCAAGCGGGGAAACGCCATATCCGGTGCACCAATCATGATGGGCACAAACCAGTTGCCAAACCCGCCGATTAATGCGGGCATCACGACAAAAAACACCATGATCAGGCCATGGGCGGTAATCAGGACGTTATAAAATTGGTTGTCGCCGCCCAGAATCTGCAAGCCGGGATTCTGCAATTCGGCCCGGATCAGTACGGAAAAAAGCCCCCCGATTAATCCGGCAATCACAGAAAATATTATGTACAGCGTACCAATATCTTTGTGGTTGGTGGATAAAAACCACCGACTCCAAAAACCAGGAACGTGATTATGATGTGCGGTTGCCATGCTTTGTTTTCCTTCTATTCTTTGCTAACGGCAGCAGTTTTTTGAGGCATGCTACCACCTTTTTGTTTGATCCATGAGGCAAATTGTTCTTTCGAGACCACCTCAACCGCAATAGGCATGAAGGCGTGACCTGAACCGCACAGCTCAGAGCATTGCCCGTAGTACACGCCTTCTTTTTCTATCTTGGCCCACGTTTCGTTCATCCTCCCGGGAATGGCATCTTTTTTGATGCCGAATGCCGGTACAGCAAAGCTGTGAATGACATCGGACGCCGTGACCAAAAAGCGTATCGATGTATTAACCGGAATTACCAAGCGATTGTCCACTTCGAGCAAGCGCTTCTGCCCTTTTGAAGCATCAATCTGATCGTCGGGAATCATCGTGGAATCAAAGGCAATGCCGCCATGATCAGGGTATTCATAGCTCCAATACCACTGCCGTCCAATGGCTTTCACGGTCATTTCTGCAGCGGGATCCTTATCGGAGTAGTACAGCAACCTGAACGACGGCACGGCAATAACAATCAAAATCAATGCCGGAATCGCCGTCCAGATAATTTCGATTAGGGTGTTGTGGGTGTTCTTGCTGGGCTGTGGATTGGCTTTGCGGTTAAAGCGCAGGGCGACATAGGCCAGTAATAATAGCACCAGCACCACAATAGCCGTCATGATCCACATTAATTCATGGTGAAAACTGCCAATCATGTCTTTGACAGGGGTCACGCCCTCTTGTAGGCCAATACCCCAAGGATGGGCACCTGTGTCCGCCCAGACAGCAGAAATGCAAGCAAAAAAAACTACCAGCGCGGCAAGAAACAAGCGCATAACACAACCCTTCTGGGGCGCATGTGTATCAGTCCTAGCGCGAAAAGCAACGGGGTTTATGCTGAGGCTTTTTTCAATGCCAAGGCCGCTTGGGCCGCCGCAAGCCTAGCAATAGGCACGCGGTAGGGGCTGCACGAGACGTAATCCATGCCCACCTGCTGGCAGAAGGCGATGGAGGCCGGATCGCCGCCGTGCTCACCGCAGATACCAATCTTGATGTCGGGGCGGGTGGCGCGGCCACGCTCAGAGGCTATTTTGATGAGCTCGCCCACCCCGCCGATGTCGAGGGTGACAAAAGGATCGTGCTCCAGCAGGCCAAGCTCTTGGTATGTACCAAGGAAGCTGGCGGCATCGTCTCGGGACAGACCCAAGGTAGTTTGGGTTAAATCGTTGGTGCCAAAGCTGAAAAACTCAGCGTGTTCGGCAATCTCGCCGGCCTTGAGGGCAGCTCGGGGCAGCTCAATCATGGTACCCAAAATATAGGGCAGCTTTGTTTGATGTTCGGCTTCAACATCGGCGGCAATGCGGGCTACCTGTTTTTCGAGCAGCACCATTTCCGGCTTGCCGTGAATGAGGGGGATCATGATTTGCGGGATGATGTTCTGGCCGGTTTCCTTGCGAACAATTTGTTGCGCCTCAAAAATCGCCCGGATTTGCATGGCGTAGATTTCCGGGTAGGTGATGCCAAGGCGACAGCCGCGATGCCCTAACATCGGATTTGTTTCGTGCAACTCAGCAGTGCGCTGGCGGGCTTCGGTGAGGCTGATAGAACAGGCGCGGGCTACCTCCTCTAATTCTTTATCGGTGGGCGGTAAAAATTCGTGCAGCGGCGGATCAAGCAGGCGCACCATCACGGGTAATTCACCCATAATTCGGAACAACTCTGTGAAATCATCCCGCTGCATGGGAAGAAGCAGGGCTAGGGCAGCTTGACGCTGGCCTTCTTCCCTTGCAAAAATCATCATCCGCACGGCAAGAATACGATCCTCATGAAAGAACATATGTTCCGTACGGCATAGGCCAATGCCTTCGGCACCGAACTGGCGGGCGACGCGAGCATCGTGGGGGGTTTCGGCGTTGGTGAAGATTTTGAGGGTGCGGCAGGTATCAGCCCACTGCATCAATATGGCAAAATCGCCGGATAATTTTGGCTCAATGGTGGGAACTTCGCCGAGGAATACTTCGCCGGTAGAGCCGTCTAAGGTAATTTTATCGCCCTCTCGGCAAATAGTGTTGCCGAGGGTTAAAGTCCGTTTTTGGCTGTCAATCTTGAGGTCTGTGGCACCAACAACGCAGGGGCGGCCCATGCCGCGGGCAACCACGGCGGCGTGGCTGGTCATCCCGCCCCGACTGGTGAGAATGCCCTTGGCGGCATGCATACCGTGGATATCTTCCGGGCTGGTTTCTGCGCGGACTAGGATAACGGCTTGGCCGCGTTTGGCCCAGTCGGTGGCCGTGTCGGCATCGAAAACTGCCGCGCCGCTGGCCGCGCCGGGGCTAGCGGGGAGGGCTTTGGTGAGGCGTTGCCGGGGGGCTTTTGGATCAAGGCCGGGGTGGAGCAGTTGATCAAGGCTCGCCGGGTTGATGCGGCGGACAGCTTCCTCCTTGCTGATAAGGCCTTCTTCGGCCATGGCAATGGCAATGCGAAGTGCTGCTGCCGTAGTACGTTTGCCATTACGGGTTTGCAGCATCCATAGCTTGTTGTGCTGTACTGTAAATTCAATGTCCTGCATGTCGCGGAAATGATTTTCCAGTGTTGCAGCCACTTGGACAAACTGCTGGAATACCTCCAGCATGGCGTCTTCCATGCTGGGGAGCGTAGATTTGGCAGTAATAGCAGCTAACCGCGTCATAGGCTGGGGCGTGCGAATACCGGCCACTACGTCTTCGCCCTGGGCGTTGATGAGAAACTCGCCGTAGAGCTCTTTTGCTCCGGTGGAAGGGTTGCGGGTGAAGGCCACACCCGTGGCACAATCGTCGCCCCGGTTGCCGAAAACCATGGCCTGAATATTGACGGCGGTGCCGCCATCGGCACTGATACCGTGGAGTTGACGATAGACAATGGCCCTCTGGTTCATCCAACTGGCAAAAACCGCTTCAATGGCACTCCACAGCTGTTCATGAACGTCCTGAGGGAAGGGTTTGCCGAGGATGGAGGCCACTTTAGCCTTGTATTCGGTGACGATGAACTGCCAGTCGTCGGCGCTCAAATCCGTATCAAGGGCGTAGCTTTTGCGGTGCTTGTGCTGCTCTAAAATCTCTTCAAAGTGGTGGTGATCAACGCCCAGCACGACGTCGGAATACATCTGAATAAAACGACGATAAGAATCAAAGGCAAAGCGGGGGTTGTTGCTGGTTTTAGCAAGACCCTGAACAGTCTGATCGTTAAGTCCAAGGTTTAAAACAGTATCCATCATTCCCGGCATGGAATCGCGTGCGCCGGATCGTACAGAAACAAGCAGGGGGTTTGCGGCATCACCGAAGCGACAGCCTAGGGCAGTCTCTAGCGCAGCAATCCCAGCGGCGACATCAGCCTTAAGACTGGTCGGATAACTCTTGTTATTAGCATAATAATAACGGCATACCTCGGTGGTGATGGTAAAGCCGGGGGGTACGGGCAACCCTAAGTTGCTCATCTCCGCAAGGTTCGCGCCCTTGCCGCCGAGCAAATCGCGCAGGGAGGCCGCGCCATCGGCACTGCCATTGCCAAAACGGTACACCCACGGGGTCATCGGCTGGTTATCCTTCAATCTGGCTAAAGTCTGCATAGCTCTCTAATAGCGTCCTTAGTAGGCTAAGTAAAGCCAGGCGGTTGGCGCGAAGGATCGGATCGGGATCGTTGATGAGAACGGCGTCAAAGAAATTGGCGGCAAAGGGGGCGAGGTCGGCAAGTGCAGCCATGTAGAGAAAGTAATCAGGGAGTCTTTTAAGATCTGGATATTTTTGCGTTTCTACGATTCTTGTGTAGAGTGTTTGTGTTTCTTGCGGTTCTGTTTTTAGGAGGGCTTCATCCACAGCGTCATCATGGCGTTTTTTGTCTTTTTTCTCTTCAATGTGCAGAATATTTGTTACCCTTTTGTAGAGGGCAAGCGTTGTTTGGCCTGTTGGTGTTTCCACAATGCCCGCAAACATTGGCGCTTCAATAAATGTTGCCCTAGAAAATAGTTTTTTCAATCCGAAACGATGGCCATGGAGCAGGGCCAGAAACACGCCGGGGGGAACACGATAGTGTTCTTCAAGAAAGTCTTTTGCCCGTTCTACCAACAATTCTGTCGCTAGGGTTGCAATTTTATCGTGGTCAATATTGAGCTGTTTGGCCAGAATTGGATCGCTATCATGGCACTGTTGCCATGCGTCGGGAAAGCGGAGGTCATCATTTTCGGGACGAGCATCAATCAGTCGGACAATTGCCGACGCTAACCGCCGTAATCCCAGTGGATCACGGCTGCCCGTAGGGCGTTCCCCTGCTGCCAGTAGCCAGTAGAAGGAATCCAGCTTGTCAAACAATGCGAGTGTTTTGCCTTGGGTGCTGGAGGGCAGGGGGCTGTTTGGCCCTAGCGGTAAATAATGTTCCCGTACGGCGGTTGCACTATCTTCGCGCCTCTGTGCCTCATTGATGAGGTAGCCGCCGATGATCCCCTGCAACTCCGGAAACTCCCGCACTGTGCCGCTGGCTAAGTCTGCCTTGGCAGCGCGGGCCTCAAAAGCATTGGGGAGGAGTTTGATAAGGCGTTCGGATTTGTCAAAAACGCTGCCCAGCTTTTCATGAAAGACCATGCTTTTCAGTTTTTGGCGGTGTACTTCTAGGGTGATTTTTTTGTCGGACTCCCAGTAAAACTGCGCGTCGCTGAACCGGGCGCGGAGGACTTTTTGGTTGCCGTCAATGATGGCTTGGTGCGTCTCCGGTTTCTGATTGTTGGCTACAACCAGAAAATGGTTGGAGAGTGCGCCGTCTTTATAGAGAGGGAAATAGCGTTGATGTGTCCGCATGACCGACACGAGAAGTTCCGGGGGAAGACTCAAAAACGCCGCATCAAAAGTACCCAAAATGGGTGCGGGTGTTTCCACTAGGCCAACAACTTCGGCTAAGACACCCTCGTGCCACTCCGCCGTAAGATTATGGGATGAGGCCAAGGCATTGCCTTGTTTCTGGATGACCTCACGCCGTTTGTCGGAATCAGCAATAATGCCTTGCTCATTTAGGAACGACCAATACTCGGCGGGAGACGCCGCAGTACGGCTCGGTGAGCCATGCTGGCGCGCGCCCACGGTGGCGGTGCCAAAAGAAATGGATACGGCCTCGCTGAAGGCGAGAGAGCCGGATAAGGGTTTATTATCAAGAAACGCTAAAACCGATCGCACCGGCCGTCCCCATTTCAGGGTGTACGCCCCCCACGTCTGGCTCTTGGCCCAAGTGATTCCTAGCAGCACGTTGGTTAATAACTGGGGCAGGATGCTGGCGAGGGGCTGTGCGGGAGAGTGCTGGTTCAGGAAATAGAACGTGCCTTTGTCGGTGGCGCGTTTTTCGAGAGCCTCAACGGATACCTTATTAGCACTCAGAAACCCTTCTAAGGCCGCCGCTGGAGCATCGACTCTTGGGCCTCTTTTTTCAACCGATTGCGCCGGTTTTTCGCCGGGGAGCCCCGTAATAATTGCAATAAGACGGCGGGGAGTATGGTGCACCATAATGGTGTTGTAGGGTAGCCCGGCTTCACCTAAGGCTTTGGGCAGCAACGCTTCTACCTGCTTTGTGGCGTTGGCCTGCAACCCGGCGGGGATTTCTTCGCTTCGAGCCTCAAACAACAGATCAGGCATGTTCAATATACCCTTCGCAGCAGCCCCGCGCCAGGGCACGCACTCGGCCAATCAGCCCGGCCCGTTCAGTGACGCCCACCGCCCCCCGCGCATCGAGAAGATTAAAGGCGTGACTGGCCTTCAGGCATTCATCGTAGGCGGGAAGGGGGAGTTTTTGGTGAAGGAGCGCAATACATTCTTTTTCGGCGTCTTCAAAATGGCGGCGGAGCTTGGCAATATCGGCGTGCTCAAAGTTGTAGGCGGAAAATTCGCGTTCATTGCGTTGGAAAACATCGCGGTAAGTGATGCTACCGCTGCTGTTGAAGGCTAAATCAAAGACGTTGTTCTTGCCTTGAATATACAGAGCCAGACGTTCCAGCCCGTAGGTAATCTCCACGGAAACCGGGGCGCAGGGGATGCCGCCGACCTGCTGAAAATAAGTAAACTGGGTGACTTCCATGCCGTCGCACCAGATTTCCCATCCTAATCCCGCCGCGCCCAGGGTGGGGCTTTCCCAGTCGTCTTCCACAAAGCGAATGTCGTGTTTGGTGGGTTCAATGCCAATGGTGCGAAGGCTGTCTAAGTATAAAGACTCAATATTATCGGGAGAGGGTTTGATGAGTACTTGAAACTGGTAATAATGCTGCAACCGATTGGGGTTGTCGCCATAACGGCCATCGGTGGGGCGGCGCGAGGGCTGCACATAAGCGCACGCCCAAGGATCGCGGCCTAGTGCCCTGAGCAAGGTCGCCGGGTGAAAGGTGCCTGCCCCCACTGGCATATCATAGGGTTGCAGCAAGGCACAGCCTTGGTTAGCCCAAAACGCCTGCAGGGCTAAAATCATGTCTTGGAAGGACAGTGGTGTTGGCATATAAGGGCGAATGCGAAAAACCGCTTTATCTAGGCTTTCCTTATGTTAGCCGTCAAGGAAAACCCCGCGCGTGCGACATCTGGCACTTTTGAGGGGACTGTAACGGCGGAGTTTCAGGCAGCCTTTTCGGCGCTGGAGCACGATCACGCCCACGTGGCCCTGACCGGCGCAGCAGGGACAGGAAAGTCAACCTTCCTGCGCTATTTTCGCCAGCAGACAGCTAAAAATGTCGCGGTGGTGGCTCCTACCGGGGTGGCGGCCCTCAACGCGGCAGGGGAGACAATCCACTCGTTCTTCAAACTGAAACCCACTTTTATCCCGCCGGAGCAGTTGCTGCGGGCGACCAATAAGAAGGTGTTGCAACAGCTGGACGTGCTGGTGATTGATGAAATGTCCATGGTGCGAGCCGATGTGTTTTCGGCGGTATGTCGGTTGCTCGATGCCAATGGCCGCCGGGCGGGGGAGGGTGCATTGCTGGGCGGGGTGCAACTATGCCTGGTGGGCGATCCATTTCAGCTACCTCCAATTGTTTCGGAAGTAGAACGTGAACGGTTCTTTAACCACTTTAGTGAACCGGGCATTAAGGGTAGCCCATGGACCAAGCGTATTCCTTGGCGGGGTGTACGTCTGACCGAAGTGTTCCGTCAGAGCGATCCGGAGTTCATTACGGTTTTAAAACAACTTAGAGAAAATGGGGTGTGTCCGACAACGGCGGGGTATTTTAATAAACGGGTGGTGCCAGTAGACACCGTGCCGGAGACAGCGATTATTCTGACCCCCCGCAACGCTACTGCCGATGCTCTTAATAAGGAACGCTTAGCGGCCTTGAAAACCAAGGCGTACACCTATGATGCCGAAGCCAGCGGCAGCTTTACTGAAGGCACAGGCCAACTTCCCGCGCCCAAAACCTTGGTTCTCAAGCCCGGCGCGCGGGTCATGTTTACTAAAAATGATGTGGTAGAGCGGCGCTGGGTGAATGGCACCTTGGGGACCGTCAAGCATTGCGATGATGATAGCGTAGTGGTCGCCGCCGAACGCGACGGCAAGATGCGCCACCTAGAAGTCTCCGCCGAGGTTTGGCGGGCCATTCGTTATGAGCCGGGCAGCAACGGTACGCTGAAGGAAAAAGAAGTTGGCAAGTATGAACAATTGCCCCTCACTCTTGCATGGGCGACAACGATCCACAAGGCTCAGGGACTCACGCTGGATCAGGTGGTGTTGGACGCTACGGGCGGCTTTTTCGCGCCGGGGCATTTGTACGTCGCGCTGAGCCGGGTGCGGCGATTGGAGGATTTGTTTTTAAAGCAGTCCTTACCAAAAACCATGAGCTATGGACGTTTTTAAAACGTCAGTTTCTTTTCACTGAAGAACGCTAGTTTCGTTGCATATTCTGCGGGGTCTTTGCGGGTAACTTCCCCTGCTCTAGGCATAGCGGCATCCTGCCAGCGGGTAAGAAGGAATCGCAATGCTGCTCCTTGGCATAATAGTGGAAGGGCGGCGCGTTCTGCGGGTAAAAGGGCGCGCACGGTCTCATAACCATTCAGTATTGCTTGGGCCCAATCGGCCTGCCAGTGCCAGCTTTTATCAAAACTCCAAGCATTAAGGACAATAGCGATATCATAAGCAAAAAATTCTGTACAAGCGAAGTACCAGTCAATTACACCGCTTACCACATCGCCCTTGAAAAACACATTATCGGGAAATAGGTCTGCATGGCATACCCCAGCAGGGAGATTTGTTGGCCAGTGTTCCATAAGCAGTGGCAGCACTGTGCGTACAAGGTTATTCCACGGCGCAGTGGCATCTTGTAGTGCTTTAAACATAAGCGGCCATTGCGTTGAACCAACGCCGTTAGAGCGCACTTGCGGAAAATATTGTCCTGCAAGGTGAATTTTTGCAGTCATGGTGCCTAAGGCAGATAGAGCACTAAGACTTGGCGCGGGATGAGGATGGCCTTGGAGGAAAGAGACCAACAGGGCAGGTTTATTTTTGAGTGTGTGTACCGCGGTGTGCTGGTTATCTAAAAATGGTAATGGACATGGAATGTTGTGGGCGTGAAGATGCTGCATTAAAGATACAAAATAAGGAATATCGGTTGCAGTCAGGCGGCGTTCAAAAAGAGTTAGAATTGCTTTTTCATTTTCTGTTTCTATAAGATAATTGGTATTCTCTACCCCATCGAGAAGACCGGAGGCTTTTTGTAGATTGCTAAAATTATATCGCTCTAAAAATCTGCGGATCGTTAAGGTGTCTACTGTGGTAAGAACGGCCATAGGTTAAGCTGTTAGTACTTTCGGTAGTTTGAAAACTATATTTTCCTCGCCAACTGTTTTGATTTGTTGACTTACGGTGTAACGTTCCGACAAGGCCGCAATAACTTCTAGTATAAGCTCTTCAGGAGCGGAGGCACCGGCGGTCAGGCCGATGGTTTGCCCATCCTTGATGAGGTTCCAAGGAATATCCGTGGCGCGTTGAATTAAGAGAGATGTTGTTGCGCCGTATCGTTGTGCCGTTTCTACTAGACGTAAGGAATTGGAAGAATTAGGTGCACCAATGACCAAAAACATGGCACATTGAGGGGCAATGGCTTGTACTGCAAGTTGTCTGTTGGTGGTAGCGTAGCAGATGTCTTCTTTATGAGGGGCGCGTAGTTCCGTAAACCGTCGTTCCAGTATGGCAACAATATCTTTTGTTTCATTCACCGAAAGAGTAGTTTGGGTAATATACCCCACCGGCAGGGAAGGCTGCACCGTTTCGGCGTCCTGAATTGTCTGTATTAAAGTAATCGATCCTTCAGGAAGTTGCCCAATAGTGCCAATCACTTCTGGGTGTCCGGCGTGACCGATAAGGAGGAGGTGATAGCCTTCCGCATGGAGGGTTTCTGCCTCTTTATGAACCTTGCTTACCAGTGGACAGGTAGCATCAATGTAAAATAATCCTTTTTCCTGAGCACTTTTCGGGACGGATTTAGGAACGCCATGGGCGGAAAAAATGACAGGCCTATCGGCGGGTACAGCGTCTATTTCTTCTATAAAAATTGCCCCTTTGGTCGCTAAGCTGGCCACCACATATTTGTTATGTACTATTTCATGGCGAACATAAACGGGGGCACCGTATTTAGCCAATGCACGCTCGACAATTTGTACGGCTCGGTCAACCCCAGCGCAAAAGCCTCGAGGAGCCGCTAATAAAAGAGTAATGGATGGATGGCTCACGCTGGTATGCGGCTATGCTGGCCACGAATACGTTGACGCAATTTGCTAAGACTATTGTCCATAGTCTCAAAATGTTCGGAAGCCGTTAACGCAGACTGTAGTCGTGCGGGAATAGGAGGAGTAACACCAGTGGCTTGAAACACAGCTTCAGGAAACTTTGATGGATGCGCACAAGCTAAGGCGATGTGAGCGGCTTCAACTTTTACGTTTCGAGCCGCAGCAAGACCAACGGCAGTGTGAGGGTCCACAAGGTAGCCACTACGTTTCCACGTTTCTTGAATGGTTGCAAGTGTTACCGAATCATCGGTACGATGAGCGGTAAATACTTGGCGTAAATTCTGCATATCGGCAGGATTTAAGGTAAATGTGCCATCGTTACGAAAACTTTTCATAATCGTGGCCACCCGACCACCATCACGGCCATAAATTTCAAAGAGCAGACGTTCGAAATTACTGGAGATTTGGATATCCATGCTGGGGCTGGCACTGGGGCGGACGGGGCTGATGGACATTTCTCCATTGGTGAAAAATCGCGCCAGAATATCGTTATGATTGGTGGCCACGTTCAGTCGAATGATGGGAAGCCCCATCTGGCGCGCAACCCATCCGGCGTACACATTGCCAAAATTGCCCGTGGGCACGGTAAAGGCAACGGGACGTTCGGGGGCACCAAGGCGCAAGGCGGCGTAGAAGTAGTATACAACTTGGGCTAAAATACGCGCCCAGTTGATGGAATTAATGGCGGTGAGATGCATTTCTTCAGCAAGCATAGTATCGGCAAAAAGACCTTTGACGATATCCTGACAATCATCAAATGTGCCTTTTACAGCGATATTATGAACGTTGGCGGCATCCACCGTGGTCATTTGGCGACGCTGAATAGCGGAAGTTCGTCCGGCCGGATGTAGGATAAAAATATCCATTGTTTTTTTGTCGCGGCAAGCGGCAATAGCTGCCGATCCGGTATCGCCACTGGTCGCGCCGATAACAGTGACGTGTCGCCGTGAGCGCGACAGCAAGGTATCAAACAATCGGCCTAGGAATTGCAGCGCATAATCTTTAAAAGCAAGCGTTGGACCGTGAAAAAGTTCCAGCGCAAAAAGATTATCCTCTAGTTGCACTAACGGCGCAACAGCCGCGTGATCAAATTCACTGTAGGTGTCAATTAAGATGTCACGTAAGTCTTCTTCGGTGAGGGCATCGCCAATATAGGGTTGCATCAAGGTAAAGGCCAGATGAGCGTAGGATAGCCGCGACATGGTGCGCAGCTCGCTGCGGGAAAATTGTACAAAGCGCTCTGGGACATACAGCCCCCCATCCCGCGCTGTTCCTGATAATACAACATCGGCAAAGCCAAGGCTTGGGGCGTTGCCTCGCGTGGAAATGTATTTCATTGCCGCACCTCTGTGCTTGTGATAGGTGCACTTCCTAGCATGTCTTCTGTAACTTTGCCAGTCTCTGGATTGCGTCTTTATGCCTCGCGGCGGATGGCGGCTCAATTATTGCTGGGGTTCTCATCGGGACTTCCTTATCTTCTTGTTTTTTCAACCTTATCTTTGCGCCTGCGAGAGGCGGGGTTGAGCCTTGCGGCGATTGGGCTATTCTCTTTGGTGAAGGCTCCTTATACCTTTAAAGTGTTTTGGGCGCCGCTGTTAGATCGATGGGCACCCCCATTGCTTACCCCGTGGCTGGGGCGGCGGCGGGCATGGGCAGTGGTGTTTCAACTGGGGTTGATAGCCTGCCTGTGCGGTATGGCAATGACGGATCCCAAGACGGCACTGGATACTCTTGCTCTGTGGGCTATTGGTGTGGCGTTTTTTTCCGCCAGCCAAGATGTGGTCTTGGATGCTTATCGTAGTGAAATGTTGCCGGAGGGTGAGCTTGCCGGTGGTGCGGCGGTGTTTGTCACTGGTTACCGCGTGGCGTTGCTTGTAGCGGGGGCAGGGGCAACGGGTCTCGCCGCGACGGTGGCGTGGGAATCGGTCTATCTTATTATGGCCGGGGTTCAGGGTATTGGGATTATAAGTCTGCTGTTGTTTACTTCTCGTCCAGCCGTTGAAGGCCAAGCCGTGCGCGATCCCTTGTTTTTTCTGGCACCGCTCAAGGCTTTTTTCATCCAGAAAGGCGTGCTCTGGATTTTGTTGCTGGCGTTGAGTTATAAGCTCAGCGATGGATTTTTGGGGACTTTATCGGGGCCGCTGTATCTTGATTTGGGCTTTGACAAGCCGACTATTGCCTGGGTTTCCAAACTGTTTGGGTTTGCGGCAACCATTATGGGTGGGCTTGTGGGCGGGTGGCTTGCGCCAAAGCTGGGGTTGCGGCTGGGGTTGATTGTGGGGGCGGTGTTGCAAACAGCGTCCAACGGGTTCTATTATGTTCTTTTGATGTTTCCGACAAAAGCGATCTTGGCGGGATCGGTGTTTATTGAAAATTTTTGCAGCGGTATCGGTACCGCCATGTATCTGGCGGCGTTTGGGTTATTTAGCAGGGGCAGCCATACCGCCACGCATTTTGCATTGTTGACATCGCTGATGGCCTTGACCCGCGATAGCCTGAGCGCGCTCAGCGGTTATGTTGCGGACGGGTTTGGATGGAGCGGGTTTATTATTGTGGGTATTGTCGTCGGGCTTCCTTCCTTGTGGGTGGCGGCGAAAGCTGGAAAATTATTGGAGGCGCGTCATGGCGGAATATAGTCTTAAGCCGTTGTCGGGGAATCCCCCCAAGGCACTGGTGCTGTTCCTCCATGGGGTTGGTGCCAATGGCCGGGATTTGCTCAGCCTGGGGGAGGCGTGGCAGCAAGGTTTTCCCGATGTCTGTTTTATCAGTGTGGATGCGCCCCATGTGTTTGACATGGCTTCCCCTGGTGAGGGGGCGTTTCAGTGGTTTTCTCTTCAGGACTTTAGCCTGAGGGCGGTGCAGGACGGCGTGGTGGAAGCAACACCAGCGTTTCATGAATACCTTAAAGATTTGCAGAAACGCTTTAAGGTCACCCCGGCGCAGACATTTTTATGTGGGTTTTCCCAAGGGGCGATGATGGCCTTGTACGCCGGATTGCGTACGCCAGCCCCATTGGGCGGGGTGATGGCCTATGCGGGGATACTCCTTCACCCGGAGACGTTGCCGGAGGTGTTGCCGCCCATTGCCCTGATTCACGGCGATGCGGATATGGTGGTGCCAGTAAGCGCCAGCGACACGGCGGACGCGCAGTTGAAAAAAAGGGGCGCGACGCATACCTATAACCGCATTCCCGGCCTGGGCCACGGGATTGATAATGAGGCGCTGGCTAGGGGAGCGCAAGCGTTGCACGATTGGCTTAACCCCTGATGAGCGTGGTGGAGATTTTCACCGATGGATCCTGCCTTGGCAATCCCGGCGCGGGCGGTTGGGCGGCGTTGCTGCGCAGTGGTCAACATGAAAAAGAATTATGCGGCCATGAGGCGCACACCACCAACAACCGTATGGAATTGCGCGCTGCTATTGAAGCTCTCAACGCCTTGAAACGTCCCAGCACCGTTATCCTCCACACCGACAGCCAATACGTGCGCCGGGGCATTACCGAATGGCTGTCTACATGGCAGAAAAACGGCTGGAAAACCGCCGCGAAAAAGCCAGTGCAAAATGTTGATTTGTGGCAGGCACTGGTGGCCGCCGCGGCGCAGCATACCATTGATTGGCGGTGGGTGGCCGCTCATAATGGCCATACGGAGAATGAACGGGTGGATGCGCTGGCGCGGGGGGCGGCGGGCAGGGGGCGGTGAACAGGGAACAGGGAACAGGGAACAGGGATTAGAAAACCCCGGGGAATGGTTCCGCCGGGGTTTTGGAATAATAACAACTAATCAATTATATGTATTGTTGTTGTTGTTATTCCTTCTTTTGTTTCTGTTTTTTCCGTCACCTTGCGGGGACGGATGAAGAGCCGTGCAAAGGCTATAATGTCCAACATCTCGATGAGATGTTGCTGTTGCTCTTGCTCGGTGACCATCAGGGTGATGGTCATTTTTATAATACTTCCATTGGAAGTATTCCGACATTCGAGCTGGTGGCCATATAGGTCCAGCCCTTTTTTCGTCTTCACCCACCACCTCAGATTGGCGGTGAGTGGGGCCTGTCTGTGAGGCCCGTTAAAAAGGATGCAAATTTTCATTTTTTGGTTTGGTAAGTGCCTTGACAACAAAACCACTGCTTGTGCAATGGTTAGGTTTTTCTACACTTTGCCAAGAAAAATTCTTTGACAAAGAAAAACTTGCCCCCAGCTTACGCCACGCCACGCCACGCCACGCCACGCCACGATGATTTGTGTCACATTATTGTACTTTTTATTAAAATAATTTTGTGCCCTGTTAAGGTTTGAGCTCGGCCTGTTTGTCGGTGAAGGTGACGTGGGCCGAGGCGGCGAGCTGGTTGTTCAGGGGGTGCTGGCTGGTGAAGACGAGGGATTCGCCGGGCTGAAGGGTTTGCAGGGCATCGCTGGCCAGCCATTGGAGAACAGGACGATTGGTGGGATCGCGCAGGCTTACCAAAACCTTGGGGACGGCGCGGGGCGTGGCGGCGTTATTGACAACTTGACCATGGACAAGAACGGTGAAGCTATCATCATTGTTGCGGCGAGTGTATATTTCTATTTTATCAAAGGAAAGACCTTCCCCCAGTACCGGAACCGGGATGCCAAGGCGGGTGTAAAGGCGGGCAACGGGCTCCCACACCCCCACGATTTTCTGCGGCATCGTCAGTATTAAGACCCAGCTAAGGATTAATACCACTGCGGCGGCAAAGGCTAAACGCCGGGCTTTACGGGCAAAGCCATGACGGCGGGCGGGGATGGCTTTGGTGGTACTGGCTGTAACGGCGGTGAAGACCGGGGGGGGAGGGGATGCGGGAATGGTTGCGTCGAGGGGTGCAAGGATAGTTTCGGGGGCTTGATGCCAGGTATGACTGCAACTGCCGCAGCGAACCTTGCGCCCTGTTGCGCCAAGCGCTTCATCAGGAACGAGAAAACGAACGCCACATGCGGGGCAACTGGTAATCATACCGGATCGTATATCATGGCTTGTAGGTGCTGCAAAGCACGGCGGTACCGCAGAATACCTTAGTTGTCGAGAAGTAGAAGCTTTAGCCATTGTTGTGCCACCGCATCCCATCGCGGCGGCGGCGGTGCGGAAGACAGCTCCAACAAGGTATCATCGTGCAGTAACCGTTCCAATATATCTTCAAGGTCATCATGAGTATTGGCCAGAAAACCAGTAACCTTGTCGGTGACGCGTTCCCTTAAAGCACCAACATTCCGCGCCACAACAGGCGTGCCGCAGGCGATGGCCTCCCCTGCAGCAAGACAAAAGGTTTCCGGCTTGTGCCAGGGAAACACAATGGCTCGGTGCTGGGCAAGCCAAGCGGGAAGCTGTGGCCAGGGTAACGGCGGTTCAATGAAAATACCTTCTTTTTCAAGGATTTTATCATCATATCCCGGGTTAAGCAGGGCGCATAGACGCGCTTCCGGAACCCTTTGATGAAGGCGTCGCCAGAGGGGGATAAATTCCCTAAACCCCCGGTAGCGTTGTGTTGTCCAGCCGATGGATAGGCCTGGGCGTTGTCGTTGCATCGGCTTAAAGATATCCGCGATTCCCAAGGGAATGACGCTGACCCCGCCGGGGAAAAGGCCGCGCCTGGCTTGCCACTGTGCGTGCCAATGGCTGGAGACAACGGTGTGGGGCTGATGATACCAAGCGCGCCATAACCGCCCGGTGCGGATGGCCTTAGGCAAAGGGGTGGGGTTGTGTAGCCAGATGATAGGTCGAATGCCGGTACTCAATCGATCTAGAAGACGATGATCGTTGATAAGAATAGCCGTGTCTATACCCGTTGCAGGAAGCGGTAGCGAGGCAAAATGAAGGTTGCCTCTTGATTGTGCAGGTGCCCCGTTAACAATGGTGACAGTATGGCCACTATTGGCAAACTGTTGCGCCAGCAACAGAACACTGGTTTCAATTCCCCTGAGGCCACCCGTCAACAGTTGTTCGGGAAAATAGGGCGCGATGGCATCGTGAACAAAAGCAATATGCATCAGGCCTCCACAGGAAAGTTAAGATGCACACGCAAGCCTGGGGTGTTATCCTCCAGACGCATATTACCGTGGTGCAGGCGTATGACGGCGGCGGCGAGGCTAAGCCCAAGGCCAAAGCCCGGGGTGCTGCGGGCTTCTTCAAGGCGGACAAAACGATCAAAAACCCGCTCGCGATCAGCAGCCTCAATCCCGATGCCAGTGTCGGCGATGGTGATGTTGATGGTATGGTGTTCTTCTTGTAAAATGACATGAACGCTGCCTGTAGCGGTGTATTTAATCGCATTATCCAGAAGATTACTAAAAGCCTGCGCCAATAGGCCACGGTCTCCGCCCATGATCACGGGGTTTTCAGGGACGGTAAGCTTGAAAAGCAACCCTTTTTCTTCAGCAAGGGGGGTATATAATTCTGCTAGATCAGTGAGCAGTGCGGTGATGCTAACCGGGGTAAAATGACTCCTAGAAGAGCCAGCATCCACGCGGGCAATGGTGAGCACATCTCCAAACATCCGCACCAGGCGATCAATATCATCTTGAGCTAGGCGCAGCCGTGCCGCAATGGGTTGCGGTGTATCTTTGTCACGGCTTAAATCCGCCAGAGCCAGGCGCAGGCGCGATAAAGGAGCGCGCAGATCGTGGGCGATACTATTGCTTGTCTCGGCACTGGTTTTGAGCAGGGTATCAATCCAGCCGAGCATGGCGTTGAAGTTGCTGGCCAACTGATCAAATTGATCCATCCCGCCCCCTTCAGGAAGCCGGTGGGTCAGTTCCCCCTGCATAACGTGGCGGCAGGCCCGATTAATCGGGCGTAGCTTGCGGCTTACAAACACAACCAACAAAGCCGATAGGATGCCTGCTAAAAAAACGGCTACGGCAATATTGACAATGAGAGTGCGCCAGAGCATTTCCCGCATTTCTTCGAACCGGCGCATATCATAGCCGACAAGAGCCACGGCATCATTGTTGTAGCGATACAGTGCCAAGCGTACCGGAATAGCCTCACCTCCTGAAGGCAGGAGAACATCGCGTGTTTCCCAAAATTTACGACGTTCCGGCGCGGTTGTAAAATACGTAGGCTGAACATTCCCTGTGATGCTCTCGCCCCGTTGGTAGCCCAGCAAAACGTAAGGATCGGCGTCGCCCAAGGCGCGTTCAATATATTCTTGTGCATAGCTTGGACCATAACGCTCCAAGCCATCGCCGATTTGTTCGCGGTAACTGTTCATGACTTCTATCATGTCTTGTTCAGCAATGCGGCGAGTCTGGCCATGCCAAAAAAATGTCAAGCTGCATAATGCCATCGCCAGAACGGCAAAAGCATACGCTCCCATGCGCAGGCTGCTGGAAGCTAGTAAGTCCTTAACTGGCAACACCGAGCTTATACCCTGTGCCGCGAACGGTGTGTAGTAATGGTGTATCATTACCTTTGTCGAGCTTCGCGCGTAGCTTGCTGATCTGCGCATCAATAATATTTGTTTCTGGGGAAAAATGAAAATCCCATACGGCTTCCAGCAACATGGTGCGGGTGACAACGTGACCCGCATGGCGGAGTAAATATTCCAGAAGGCGAAACTCTCTGTTTTGCAAAGGAATAAGTCTCCCAGCGCGGCGCACTTCCCGAGTGAGCAGGTTCATGGTGAGATCATGGCATTGCAATATTGTTGCTTCCGTATTCTGGGGACTTGCGCGACGGGCAAGAACTTCTAAACGAGCCAGTAATTCACTAAACGCAAAAGGTTTTGTTAGGTAGTCATCACCACCGGCTTTGAGACCGCGCACGCGTTCCTCTACGGAACTAAGGGCACTAAGCACTAGGGCTGGGGTAGTTTTGCCGCTGGCACGCAGGGCGGTCAGTAGTCCAAGTCCATCCAGTTTTGGTAACATCCGGTCAACAACAAGAACATCATAATGACCCTCACTGGCCATATGCAGGCCATCAAAACCATCGCTGGCGTGGTCGGCACTGTGACCGGCTTGCTGCAGGCCGCTGACGATATAATGAGCCTGTGTTGCATCATCGTCAATTACTAGAATCTTCATGGTATTTCCTTATGTTAAAAAAAACACCGCGCCCGGATCAGGCTGATCGGGCGCGGACAACTATAGGGGCGAAAACGTCTAGGGGAAAGGGCGTTACGCCGCTGTCGTTGATGGCGTGCTACTGCTTGGTTGGGGTGGTTACCGGAGCAGTGCTTTTATCAGTGGGTGTTGCCGTTGTGGGGGCAACTTTTTCTTCTTTTTTTATTTCTTTGTGTGCGGCGGTACCGGGCTTGCTGACCACGGGATCAGCAGCGTGAGCCAGACCACCTGAGAGACCAAGGATAACGGTGGCGATAAGGGCGTGACGAGTATTCATAAAAACTCCTTTTTTCAAAGCTACCACCACGGCAGCGCTGATGGCCTTACTATGCCATGATCAAGCTTGCCGTAATATCAGGTGAACATGAATTCTTGTTAATCTTTGAGGGTTACAGTGGTGCCTTCTAATTGTATAATATTTTTATTTTTATTGATGATTTTATCCAGCAGATGGCGTCGCCAAGATGTTTGAATAATATCAATATTGAGATCATGACGGACAAGGGAATCAATATCGCGGTTGGTCATCAATAGTGTGGCATCTATTCCTTCGGCGTCAGCGTGCAGGGCGAGAGCTAATTTCAGAAAATCTGCGAGTCGTTGTTGATTTCGGGTCAGTGGTGCTGGCGGTGTAAAAAGGGCAGTTATACTAACATCATCATTACATAATGCTAACACTGAGGAAGCATCAGCGTCTTTCAGAAAAGGTTTTAAGCTATCCTCATTTCGAGGAGGGCGAGTAGCCCAGTCAATTAAATAATCGTCGGAAAAAATATGACCGCGTGGGATGTTTCGTATTATAGCCTCTTTTTCCCGCCAACAAGCAAGGCGAGCGGCGCGGTGCTGCGCTCTTGGTTTGAGTTTGCCGATATTTAATCGTTGCCAAGCGGCGTTAGGTTCTGGAAGATAGATTTGCCGATGACTCAAGGCATTCATTTCGTCATCAAGCCAAGCGCGACGCTTATTATTGTGGAGTTTTTCGGCCAATATAACCCAAGCACGCCACAGATAGCGCACATCATCGGCAGCGTATCTCCATTGGCGTGGAGATAAGGGACGGCGGCGCCAGTCGCTAAATTGAGGACTTTTGTCGAGTTTTATACCCAGCAGATCATTGATAAGGATGTCATACCCCATGCCACTGCGGCCACCGCAAAGAGCAATAGCGACTTGTGTATCCACCATGGGGGTTGGGACAAAACCAGCAAGACGAACAATGATCTCGATATCTTGGCGTGGAGCGTGCCAGACTTTCAATGCGGGCGATTGTTGCAGAAACGCCCATAAGGGTTGGAGTTCGATTCCCTCAGCAAGGACATCAACAACCGCAATCTGTTCCGCCTGTTCGCCGGCAGCAATCTGAAATAAACAAAGTTCGGGAAAGTAACTCGTAGTGCGGTGAAACTCGGTGTCTAAAGCCAGAATGGTGGCATTTTGATGTTGATCGAGCCATGTTATTAAGGTGTCGGTAGTGGTTAACAGTTGGGCATCAGGCATGAAGAGGCTTTCGTTTTGCAAAAAAATGGCGTGCTGAAGGAATAGTTAATGGTTTATGTTCCTGTAAAGTATAGGCATCAAAATCAGTGACAAGAGTGGTGGCGGCTAGATAGGATCGTTCCATGCGGGTAGTCAGGTAGGTTATTAGTTCAGGGGTGACATTTATCTGTCGATCCGCGAAAAGTTTAATCAACAAAGTAGCGAGTAATATCTCATCGGGAGGAAGGAGAGCAACCGTGCTGAGAGCCTTCAGCCGCGACAGCGCATCGGGGAGCATGGTTTTATCCTGCCAAAGGCTGGGCGGCTGCTTCCCGGCGGCGATGACGGGGATTTTTCGTGCGGTTGTTTCTAAAAAAAGTGCATAGAGTTCTTCGGTTGTTTTAGTGCTATCAATATTATCAATAACCACAATGTGCGGTAGGGCGTCCGGTGTGGGAATATTAGAGAAAACAGGTATATTATGGTGCTTGGCGAACCAGTTCAGTAGGTGCGTCTTTCCGCTGTCAGCAGCACCATGAATAAAAATGCCGGGGGCGGGTAGTTGGTGCAGTGCGCGGAGCATAGCTACCGCATCGGCATTGGCTGAACCGATAACGAAATCTTCAGCACGATAGGTAGATGATATAGAAGGAAATGGTAACAGCCCTTGGTTATGGGGCATACAGGGTACTTTCTCGGTATTTACCGATTAAAAACCTTACAATTACAGCAATGCTGGCGCCTGCCGGAACGGCGAGGACAACGCCTAGAAATCCAAACAAGCTTCCCCCTGCCAGCAAGGCAAACATTACCCATACGGGATGGAGACCAACTTCGTTTCCAACAAATTTTGGAACAAAAACATTGCCTTCAAGAAATTGTCCAATCCCATAGATGCCGGCAACAAGAATAATACTTTCCCAACCATCAAGGCCAAATTGTGCGGCGGCAATTCCAATGCTGGCAATCCCACCAAGCAGAGAGCCAACGTAAGGAATAAACGTTAGGATTCCGGATAAAACCCCAATGAGAATACCAAACTCCAGCCCTACTAGGGTCAGAGTAATTGCATAAAAACTTCCCAATGTAAGTGCCACCATGGTCTGGCCGCGCAAAAAGCCCGACACGCAGGCATCAGTTTCATCAAGTAAGCTGCGAATAATAGCATAATGCCGACGTGGCCAGAGGGCATCAATAACACACAGCATCTTTGGCCAGTCACGTAACCAGTAAAAAGTTAACACGAGAGTTAGAATAAACAAAGGGATTGCCGCTAAAACGGATACGCCGCTATTGAAAATGGTGCTGACAATACTTCCGACTAGGGAGACGATTTTTTCACCTTGAGCTGCAGCTTGAGGAAGCGGATCTAAATGCGAGGTGCCAACAAGATGCGTGATTTTATCCAGCAACGGTAATATTATTGCCTCAAGTTTGTCCGCATAATGCGGAACCGCTGCCAGGAAGGCAGTAGTCTGTGCTCCGATAATTGGGGCAAACAACAACCCGATGCCAATAAAAATACTAAGACACAATAAAACTGAAGATAAAGACGCCAACCCCCTTGGAATGCCGAATATATGTAGTCGGGTGGCTAGAGGATTCAGCAGATAAGCAAGAATACCAGCTAAAGCAAATGGTAATAAAATAGTACGAAGTAAATATACAACAGTTAAAGTAATACTAGCAATAAGCAGCCAACTTAACGCGGCTCTCGAAAAAAAAGGTGTCATTGTTGTTCTCCTTGGCGCAGCACTAATCCTTGTGGATTTTCTTCTATGACAAATCCTTTTTGCTCTAAGTTCTGGCGTAAAATTGATGTGGACAGCGTGGTGTGTAGTAAAAGAATAGCCTGATCTTGACTTAAAGACTGTGTGTTTATATCCAGCACCCCTGAGACTAGAAAGAGGCGTTGGCGAAGGGCAACCCAATGCGGTAAGTCAGAAAATTGTACGGTGACAATAACATTGCGGGGCACAGAGGACGACAGTTGGCTCCCGTGTGCTCCACGTTCAATCAGTCGTTGGATTGCCTCTGGGATAAATTCTATACTAAAATGTCCTAGGTATCGCGTTCCTAAAAACTTTTCTGATTCAATGCGAACTGCACTAACGTAATCGCCGATGCGGCTGTCAGGGATGGTCGCTAGCATTAAAGAGGGGTCTGTCCCTGTGAGTCGTTCAAGCAATTGCCGCAAAGCTTTTTGTTGAGCTTGCACGATGGCTGTTCCCCTGGGATTGTCGATATTTTCAAGGTTGATTTCTACGGCGTCAACAGAATAAACAGCCGCCAAAGCCGAAGATGCTGATAAAGCGATTGCAAGAAAGATAAAAATCTTTATAATAGCTTGGCAGCTCACGAGGTTACAGCAATGTCTCATCATTCCACCAGTGGCAGGCGCACGGCGTCCCGTCAAGCCCCGCTTAATTATAAAGAAGCCGGGGTTAATATTGATGCTGGAAATGCTTTTGTGGATATTATCAAACCATTAGCGCGGAGTACAGCGCGTCTTGGGGCGGGTGCGGTGTTGGGCGGGTTTGGTGCTTTTATTGAGTTAGCTCCATTGCTTTCACAATATAGTGAACCTTGTCTGGTGGCTTCTACTGATGGTGTAGGTACTAAAGTGCGGTTAGCTGCGGAGACTGGAAATTATGCGGGTATAGGCATCGATTTGGTGGCGATGTGCGTTAATGATATTTTAGTTCATGGAGCAGACCCTCTATTTTTTCTAGATTATTATGCCACAGGCAAGCTGAATATTGAGGCTGGTGCTGCGGTGGTGGCTAGTATTGCCGAGGGTTGTCGTGAGGCGGGCTGTGCCCTGGTTGGGGGTGAGACAGCAGAAATGCCCGGCGTGTATAGCGATAAAGATTTTGATTTGGCTGGGTTCGTTGTGGGTATTGTTGATAAGAAAAAGGCCCTTACGGGTGCGGATGTTGCGGTGGGGGATGTCTTGCTTGGTCTTGGTTCCAGTGGTGTGCATTCCAATGGTTTTTCGTTGGTGCGTAAAGTGATAGACCGGCATTCTTTTGAATTGAAGGCTCCCGCGCCTTTTGCTTCCAGCCAGAGCTTGGCGGGGGCATTATTGACCCCAACGCGTATTTATCGCAAAGCCTTGCAGGCAGCCATTGCTTCCGGAGGAATTACGGGTGCCGTGCACATTACTGGCGGCGGCTTGGTGGATAACTTGCCTAGGGTATTTAGTGATGATAAGGCTGCGTTGCTTGATGTAGGTTCATGGCCGATGTTGCCAGTATTTGAATGGCTGCAACAAGCTGGAGATATTGATTTTTTTGAAATGCATCGCACGTTCAATTGCGGTATTGGTATGGTGCTAGTGGTGCGACCGGAAGCAGTGCGGCCGATAACGCAAGCCCTTGAGGCAGTGGGTGAAGCGGTGTTCCGCATCGGTGAGATTGTTGCTCGCACAGAGTCCTCCGATTATGTCCAGTTCCGAAATTAGACGCATTGGAGTTCTTGTTTCTGGGCGAGGTAGTAATCTTAGAGCTTTGTTGGCCGAAGACTTTTCTCCCGCGCGTATCGTTGTGGTAATCAGCGATAAGGAAAAAGCTGGTGCGCTGGATTATGCCCGTTATGCCGGGGTAGAGGCTGTTTTTTTGTCGCCTAAGGCGTACGTGGATAGAGCGACGTTTGATGCAGCGGTAACTCAAAAACTTCTTGATCATCGTGTTGATTTTATTTGTTTGTCTGGGTATATGCGCCTTGTTACGGCGGGGTTTGTGGCGGCATGGCGGGATCGCATGATTAATATTCACCCGTCGTTATTACCGAGTTTTAAGGGTTTGCACGCTCAGGCACAAGCTTTGGCCGCTGGGGTACGGTTAGCAGGGGCTACAGTACATGTCGTAACAGAGGAATGCGATAGCGGCTCAATTTTGGGGCAGGCGGTGGTTCCTGTTCTTGCGAGTGATAATGAGGCAACACTGTCGGCGCGCATTTTGGCGGTAGAGCATCGGCTATACCCGGCGGTGGTTCGGGGGCTTGTAGATCAAAAAATCACGATCGAAGCGGGACGAGTTTGTTACCACAACGCTATAGTTGACGTTGGGGGGCTTGGGTTGCTATCCTTAGGAACCGAGGTGTGTTCATGAGTGCTGATTCCGATCATGTTCAGATGTGGAGGCGTTTTTTGCGCGGGTTTGCCCTAGGCAGTGTTGTGGTGGCACTGATTACTATTGGTGTTGTCAGTTTGCTTGTGCATAATAGTTAGTGTTTTGGCGGAAAATTTTCCTGGATTGTCGCTGTTGATCCCGATGCGAAATGAAGCCGGGAATGTGGCTCCCTTGCTCGATGAAATTTCTCAGGCTCTGCCGGGTATGTTTGATCTCGAAGTGTTGGTGGTCAATGATGCCAGCACGGATGCCACTGGGGCTGAGCTGGCAGCGTGTGCGATTCAGTATCCGTGGCTCAGGGTACTAGAGCATTCGTATAGCCGAGGCCAGAGCCGCGCTCTTTTTACTGCCTTGTGGCAGGCAACAAAAGATACCATCGCAGTCATTGATGGCGATGGCCAGAATGACCCACGGGAGTTTGTGGCGGCGTGGCCTGTGTATCAAGCTTTGCCTGCTCCAGCGATGTTGATTGGTCAGCGGCAACGGCGGCAAGATAGCGGTTGGCGCCATGTGGCGTCACGGGTGGCGGCGGCGTGCCGACGACGGGTTCTGGGCGATTCTATTCGTGATTCTGGCTGTGGTTTCAAGTTATTGCCTCGGGTATTTTTTCAGCAATTACCTTATTTCGATCATATGCACCGCTTTATGCCAACGCTGGTGCGGCGGGCAGGAGGGCAGGTTCTGGGCTTTCCTATCAGTCATCGCCCCCGCACCCGGGGCACTTCCAACTACAGTAATTGGGAGCGATTTTTGGTGGGTATCAGCGATATTGCTGGCGTGTGGTGGCTTACCCGGCGGAGTCGTTAAACGATGCCCCGCCATGAGGAAAGCCGGGTTCTGCCCTATTCTGTGCCAGCGGTTTTTGATGTTGTTGCTGATGTGGAACGATACCCGGAATTCCTGCCGTGGTGTTTGGCCAGCCGTGTTTATGATTGTGGCGAAGATAGTTTTACAGCGGATTTAGTTATTGGGTATAAAGTCCTGCGGGAAAGCTACACCAGCCGCGTGCATCTTGTGCCCAACCAAAGCGTGCGGATTGAGTATTTGTCGGGGCCATTTAAACACTTAGAAAATACGTGGAGTTTTTCCGCCACGCCGGAAGGCGGCTGCCGTGTCGATTTTTGCATTGATTTTGAATTCCGCAGCCGCCTGTTGCAGCATCTTGCCAGCGGCCTGTTCACCGAAATTGTCCATGCAATGGTGCAGGCGTTTGAGAATCGGATAGCGCAGCGGGTGCAGGATAGTGTTCGATAATGAAGGAATCCCGTTGACCAGACGTTATTTCTGGTTACACAACCCTGACAGGAGATGAATCTATGGGAGCGTTGCTCGATCTGCGCGGGAAAAAATACCTTATTTTTGGGGTGGCGAACGACAAGTCCATTGCCTACGGCATTGCTGAGAATCTGGCGGCGGCGGGGGCAACCTTGGCCTTTGCCTATCAGAACGAGGTACTGTTGAAACGGGTAAAGCCGCTGGCGGAGGCGCTTGGGGTAAAAGAACTTTATCAGTGCGATGTGGGCAGCGACGCCAGCCTTGATGCTGCCTTTGCCCACGTAAAAAGTGCTTGGGGTACGGTGGACGGGGTGGTGCACGCGGTGGCGTTTTCGGACAAGGACGAGCTCAAGGGTGATTACGCCGACACTAGCCGTGAGAATTTTCGCAACAGTTTGGATATATCCTGTTATTCCTTTACGGCCATCGCCCGGCGGGCGGCTGCCCTGATGCCGGAGGGGGGGAGCCTGATAACCCTCAGCTATTACGGCGCGGAAAAAGTCATGCCGCATTACAACGTAATGGGCGTGGCTAAGGCGGCGCTAGAGGCGTCGGTGCGGTATCTGGCGGCGGATTACGGCAAGCGCAATATTCGCGTCAACGGTATTTCGGCCGGGCCAATTCGTACTTTGGCGGCAGCAGGTATTGGCGATTTTCGCTACATTCTCAAATGGAATCAGTATAATGCCCCGCTGCGCCGCAACGTGACCCAAGATGAGGTGGGTAAGGCAGCGTTGTTCCTGCTTTCAGAGTTGGCATCAGGGGTGACCGGGGAAATTCTCCATGTGGATGCCGGGTATCATGTGGTGGGAATGAAGGCGGTGGATGCTCCAGATATAAGTGTCGCTAAAGACGCATGAGTTTCAACACCTTTGGCCATCTGTTCCGGTTTACCAGTTTTGGTGAAAGCCATGGCTCTGCTATAGGCTGTGTCGTGGACGGGGTGCCGCCGCGCTTGTTGCTATCCGAGGCCGATATACAACCGTTTCTTGATCGGCGCCGTCCAGGGCAGTCGCGCTTTGTGACCCAGCGGCAAGAAGCCGACAGGGTGCAAATTCTTTCCGGCGTGTTTGATGGGCAAACGACAGGGGCACCGGTGGCATTGCTGATTGCCAATGAGGATCAGCGCAGTAAAGATTATAATGATATTAAAGATAGCTTTCGTCCCGGCCATGCGGATTTCAGTTGGCAGGCCAAGTACGGCATCCGCGATTATCGCGGCGGCGGACGTTCTTCGGCGCGGGAGACAGCGGTACGCGTGGCGGCGGGGGCGGTGGCGCGTAAAGTTCTAGGGGATAAAATTATGTTTCGCGGCGCGCTAGTCGAAATGGGTGGCCATGCCGTGGAGGCCGCGCGGTGGGATGATGCGGTCATTGATACAAACCCGTTTTTTTGCCCCGATCCAGTAGCGGCCAAGACGTGGGAGAATGACCTTGATGCGGCGCGTAAGGCCGGGGATTCGTTGGGCGGGATTGTGGAGGTGACGGTGACGGGACTACCCGCCGGGTGGGGAAGCCCGCTCTACGCCAAGCTGGACGCGGAACTGGCTCATGCCCTGATGGGGATTAATGCGGTGAAGGGCGTTGAGGTTGGCGCGGGCTTTGCGGCTGCGCGGCTGCGGGGCAGCGATAATGCTGATGAAATTCGTATCAATCTCGATGGTGGCCCCCATTTTCTCAGCAACAACGCCGGGGGTGTTTTAGGTGGCGTGTCCACGGGTCAGCCGCTGGTGGTACGCTGCGCCATTAAACCGACCAGCAGCATTTTGACCTCGCGGCGCAGTATTAATCAGACGGGTGAGGAGATAGACGTGCAGACCAAAGGTCGCCATGATCCCTGCGTGGCCATTCGAGCCGTGCCGGTGGCCGAGGCAATGGTTGCCTGCGTGCTTGCAGATCAGTTCTTGCGGCATCGGGCATTAATCGGTTAAAGCGATATTAAATTCAAGGAGAGTACTGATGCTTCGTTTTATGGGTAAATGGTTGCGCCGCTTGGTTTTTACCTTTGGGGTGATGAGCTTGCTGGGTTTTGCGGGCTGCGTAGCATTGGTGTTATCGTTCCGCCCGGAAGGTGAACATCATGCTCTCCCCAAGAGTTTTGTGTTAACTATTGATGCGGGACAGGCACTGAGCACTGCGCCAACGGATCCCTTTTTAGCAAAACTTTTGGGTGAGCCACAGCAGCTCGATTTGTACAATGCTTTGATAAGTTTAAATCATGCGGTGACGGATGAGAGAGTTAAGGCAGTACTGCTGAATGTTTCCGATTTGGCCTTTGATCCTGTTACGGTTCAGGAGATAGGAAATAAGTTAATTGCGCTGCGTAAGGCAGGCAAGCCGGTATTTGCCTTTGCGGAAACCTTTTCAGAGGGTGAAAACAGTTTGCTTAAGTACTTGGCGGCTAGCTATGGTGATGAAATCTGGATGCAGCCTTATGGTATGCTGGCGTTACTTGGGGCAGGGGTAGAAGTACCTTTTTTTAAGGATGCCTTAGCGAATTTGGGGGTGCGCGCTGACTTTGTTCGTCGTGATGAAGATAAAACGGCTTTTAATATTGTTACTGAAAACGGCTTTACCCCGGCGCATCGACGGGAGATCGTTAAGTTGATTCAAGGCTATATGGATTTGATCCAGCCTCAGGTACAGAAAAACCGTCCTGATACGGCGGGCTTGCCTGGGTTGCTCAGCAAGGGCACTTTTTTGGGTAAAGAGGCTGTGGCCTCTAAACTGGTTGATAATCTTGGCTATATTCATGAGTTAGAAGAAAAACTGAGTTCCTTAGTCAGCGACGAGGAGGGAGTTACAGTCGAGGATTGGCAGGTATCGTTAGCGGAATACCATGCTTCTGTTGCTGCTAAAAAGCATAATTTTTTAAATGATATGAATAAAAAAGATAAAAATAAAACCCATATTGCCTTGGTATACCTGAATGGTGAGATTGTGCGTGATGCCAATATTCCCACAGGTTCGGATAATGCCGTTATCAATGCGCCTGATTTTCAGGATGTGTTCCGGGAATTGGCCGATGATGAGACGGTGAAAGCTGTCGTGCTGCGAATTAACAGCCCCGGCGGTGGGTTTACGCCCTCGGATACCTTGCGGGCGGCGATTGCCGTGCTGCGGGATACCAAGCCGGTGATTATTAGTCTTGGGGATGTGGCGGCGTCGGGGGGGTATATGCTGGCCATTGGCGGGGATACTATAATCGCGGCACCAACGACGATTGTGGGATCAATAGGCGTTCTGGGGGGCAAAATTGTCGCCCAAGGGTTGGCGGAAAAATTGAAAATTAACACGGATCGCGTGGGCATCGGCGCGCTGGCCTATATGTGGAGTCCCTTGACGCCGTTCTCAGACACCGAGAGGCAGGAGTTTAACCGTCAGATAGATGCCAGTTATAGAGCCTTTAAGGATATGGTGGCTGAGGCGCGGGAAATGGATGCTAATCAGATTGCGACGGTCGCCGGTGGTAAAGTCTTTTTTGGTTCTGAGGCCTTGGATCGCAAGTTAGTGGATAAAGTTGGTGGGTTAGAGGATGCCTTGGCCGAGGCTCGGCAGGCGGCGGATTTGAAGGCTGACGATCGTGTTGAAGTAACCCTGTATCCAAGGCCACGTATGCCATGGGCTGGATTCTTGGGTCAGTGGGTTGGTCATACACTTCAAACACATGTGATAGCATGGCTAGGTCTTTCTTCGCGCACACATCTCCAAGCTCGTGCTATTATCCCCGCAATAAACTAAAAAATTAAAATTAATTTTTTAGTTTATTTTTTTATGAACCATGGTATAATTGTGACCATGAGCACATTTAATTTTAATGGTGGCAGTCTCTCAGCGATTGCAGACGGTCTGCCCCTTAGTGTCGTTGAGGCCGAAAACATGGCGGATACCGTCCCCTTAGAGGCTGTCCCCCTTGTTGTTGATGTCCCGAAGGCGCAGCGTTTTGCCTTTGTCGGCCACGTGTTGGTGGACGCGGCACTGAGCGGTAAATACCGCCTGCCGGACAAAGCCCTAGCCATGGCGAAGTTGAGCCAGCTGCGCGAGCTGTTCGCTTCCCATGACGAGAGCACCGATGACCGGGAAACCCTGACTTTGTGGATTCGTGGCTACGCCGTCACGCCGGAGGAAGAGGCCGAAAATGCCTTGGGCAATTTTGCCGTACTCCACGTGGAAGCCCTTAATGAGAAACTCTTTACCATCAAGGCCATCAAGCTAGCCATCCCGGCGGCCAAACACCCTCAGCGCAAACGCCCCGTGCGTCCGCACCCAAATTGGGGTCACCCGGCCATGATCGCCATTAAAAAGGGCAAGATCTGGCCCACCGCCGCCGTGGCCCGCAACGTGCTGGATAAACTGCACCGCGAATTTCCCCGGGTGTCGATTCCTGGTGAGGATAAGCTCAGCATCCTGCTGTACTCCAAATCCCGTCTTGCTGAGGGTTTAAGCCCTACCTGGCAGGTGCAGCTGCGCGTGGCACCTCGTGACGACGGCACGGCCATCATCGAGTTTATTGAGCGGGGCAAAACCCGGCGGCCGCTGGGCGGCGCAAAGGTGGCTGCAGCGCAGGTGGCGGGTACGATTGCGGCGATGCAAGCGGGGCGGTAGGTGGCGGCAATTCAATCAACAAATAGGTTGGCATTATGAGTTTGAAAGATAACCTAAAAAATGTAGGGCTATGGTTGAGTTCTGCGTATCTTGTCGTCATGGCGTAGCTGCCGGGTCTAGGTTTCTCGGTAGCAGCCCACAGCCAGGTGCAAATGCGTTGAAGGCTGCATCAGGTGCGGCACTTGTCGTTCCTGCGGTGGGTGCCATCAAGGACTCTGTACTTGATCCCACACGGGAATTTTATAAAAAAGAAACAGATGTTTCGCTAACGGAACAATCTTTTCTGCTTGGCGATATGTCGCCAGCCGCCCATGCAACATTGTTGTATGGTGCGTTTAATACCGGACTGATTGAACAAGACGGGCAACGGGTAAAGCCTAAGCCAGAAAACTGGGATGCCAGCGCGCCCTTGGGCGATAAAGCTTTTGGCGCGAAATTTGTTTCCACAGCGATTAATGATGATGCGCCTTTTGAAATTATTGACAGTATCCGCGATCCGCAGCAAGGCGGTCTTGGGGCCGTAGCGTATCGGGAAAAGGCAACAAACAAGATTCATGTTTTTGTGGTGGGGCTAGAGACAGACGTTGCAGGGCGTGACGGGCTCCCTGATGTGAAAAGTGTGGTGTTGGACGGGATGCGGGCGCAGACGGAGGCCTTGCGGAATTTTGCAGACAAAGTTACGGAAGAGCATGGGCCAATTAACACGATAACGGGGCAGTCTCTCGGCACGATTCCGGCATCGGTGGTGGCGTATGAACGTGGTGTTCATTATATCGGTGTTGAGCCGCGCATGAACAGCACGCTTGCGGGGCAGTTTTTTCCCGATAAACAGGAACGTGATAAATTTCGGGCTTGGTATGAAGATCCAGTTAATACAGTGGCTATCGAAGTGGGCGCGAACGCTTGGAACCGTTACCGGGTGACGTCTCTTGGCGAAACGCAGCCGTGGAACGCGGGTACGGTGTTGGCGGTGACGGATAATGGCAAGGTTGCTCAAGGTATCCCATTCATAGGCATGGGCATTGTTGGTGCCCCGCACCAAGCATCAAAAAGCCTGCGGTTGTTGGCACTGGAAAACCCTAACGCTGGCTTAATGCAAGTTAATAAAGACACTTTGCCCGCAAACGCGACAGAGGTGCTGCGTAGTCGTGGGGCAGGTGACATTGCGGCTGCGGCTGTGGTGGGCGGAACTGCGGCGGCTACAACTGGGCTAGGGCTGGCTACCATTGGTACAGTGTTTTCGGGATTATTCCAGCGTCATGGGCGTCAGTGATTGCGAGAGGACAGGCTCTACCCCTCCCACACGTTCCTGATATAACTATCCAAAATCCGCAGCCCAAAGGCCGTGGTGCCTTTGGGGCAGAGGAAGGTGTCCTTTTTCGTCCAGGTTACCCCGGCGATGTCGAGGTGACCCCACTGGACGCCGGGCTGGATAAAGCGTTGTAGGAACTGGGCGGCGGTGATGCTGCCGCCCCCGCGGCCAGAGCCGATGTTTTTCATGTCGGCAATGTCGCAATCAATGTCCTTGTCGTAGTCTTCGCGCAGGGGTAGGCGCCACAGGTGTTCCCCCACGTCCTCGCCAGCCTGGAATAGGGCTTCGGCGAGTTTATCGTTGTTGCTGAACAAGCCGCCAGTGATTTCCCCAAGGGCGACAACAATAGCTCCAGTTAAAGTAGCCAAATCAATGACGGTTTTGGGTTTCCACGTTTCCTGGGCGTGCCAGAGCACATCGGCCAAGACAAGCCGTCCTTCGGCATCAGTGTTAAGAACCTCAATGGTTTGACCGGAAAGCGATTTCACCACATCTCCAGGACGCTGGGCCGTGCCCGACGGCATATTTTCGACAAGGCCGATAGCCCCGGCCACATTGACCTTGGCCTTGCGAGAGGCCAGTGCCAGCAGGGTGCCAATGACCACCGCCGAGCCGCCCATGTCCCACTTCATGTCTTCCATGTTGGCCGATGGCTTTATGGAAATGCCGCCCGTGTCAAAAGTAACGCCTTTACCCACTAAAGCTAAGGGAAAATTGTTATTTTTCTCAATACCTTGGTATTCCATCAGAACGCATTTTGACTCCCGCGCTGAGCCTTGCCCAACGCCAAGCAATGCGCCCATCCCAAGTTTTTTCATTTCTTTCTCGCCCAGTACGGTCACTTTAACGCCGTGGGGAGTGAGGAGATCTACAGCTGCCTGCGCCAAGGTTTCAGGGTAGATTATATTAGCTGGTTCATTCTGAAGATCACGCACGGCAGCAACGGCTTCCGCCAGTTTTTCACCAACGCCAAAGAGCTTGCGAGCCTTACCGTATTCGGCCGTGGCGACGGTCAGCCGAGCTAATTTTATTTTTGGGGCATCGTCTTTCTTTTTAGTTTTATATTTTTCAAAGCTATAGGAGCGCAGCTTCGCCCCGGTGGCTAGGTGCGTGGCCAGTTCATCTTCGCGGACGGGACAGCCTTTGATAGGGGACAGAACCACGGTAGCTTCCGCCACCCCTAGCGTTGCCAGCTTGGCGTACACGGCACCACCAACCTGTTCGGCGATAAGGGGAGTAATAGCTGCACCTTTACCAGTGCCGACAATAACTAGACGATCAATATTGAGGCCAGCCGGGCGGATGAGTACCTCACTGCTGCCTTTTTTTCCAGTGAAGTGCGTGAGGGTTAATGCTTCACGAATTTTTTTTAGATCAGCATCCTTCATCCCGGCAGCAGGAGCGTGCAATGGCTCATTTTCTGGTGCAAGTAGAACAATGGTTCCACTTAATGTATTGCTGATGCTGGAAAATTGAATTTTAATCAAGGGACTCTCCTACAGTGAGGCGGCGGCGTTCCGCGTAAATAAGCCATAAATTGCGGCCATATACTACCAGCCCGGCAGCCTGACCGCAAATAAAAACCGGATCGCGCCGGGCGATGGCATAAGCCAGCAAGACAATGCCCCCGGCAATAGAAAAATACCAGAACATCAATGGAATAACGCTTTTTTTAGCCTTTTCGCTATACCACCATTGCACTAAGAAACGGCCGCTGAACAGACCTTGACCGATAAAGCCGACGCTGAGCCAGAAAGTTTCCATGTGTTCCGCCTTTCGTTAAGCGAGACATCGTACAATGGTCGGGGCGACTGGATTCGAACCAGCGACCCTCAGCTCCCGAAGCTGATGCGCTACCAGGCTGCGCTACGCCCCGACGTGATAGGATGCCGCGTGTTGCTGAGGCCGACCGGAACGGCAGGCCATCAATGGTCGGAGCGACTGGATTCGAACCAGCGACCCCCACCCCCCCAGAGTGGTGCGCTACCAGGCTGCGCTACGCTCCGCCCGTTGAGCCATAAACAATAGCGGGGTGGAGCGGGGTGTGCAAGAGGGTATAAAAATTGAGGTATAAAAATTGATGGGTGGTAAGGAAAGACATACCCTCATTAACATATTTTTTGTTAACAAAACGGCTCTATACTACCAACATGAGAAACAACGACTTAAACCCTTTTATCACGCCTATACCTGAATTTATAGTAGCTATAGCGTCCCCCCCCCCCCAGAACCCTACTATTTATGCATGATTGCACAAACCGCACGCACTAAACGCATTTGTGAACAATTGATCTCCGATAAAACAGTTATATAGCGCGTTGCGTAATTAGCGGTAGACATTGATAAAGTCTTCAGCGCGCTATAAGTTATTTTTGTTCGGCCATTCGGCCGCGGCACTTTGTGCCGTGCGCTGGTTGCAACTATACTTTTAGTTGTGCAACCAGCTATAA
>JBKCUA010000005.1:0-54037 GCA_046318675.1 Holosporales bacterium | reverse complement strand
TAGCGCGTTGCGTAATTAGCGGTAGACATTGATAAAGTCTTCAGCGCGCTATAAGTTATTTTTGTTCGGCCATTCGGCCGCGGCACTTTGTGCCGTGCGCTGGTTGCAACTATACTTTTAATTGTGCAACCAGCTATAATGGTATCGGGAGAGTCTTTGCACACAAAAATATGCAAAGACTTTAATTAGGTACAGCGCGGGCTGTTACGATGCCTTTTTAATTTGCTCTTTTACTTCATCAATAATTTCATTGGCACGCTTGGTGAAAATTTCCACCGCTTCGCGGCTAGACTTGGCGTAAACCTCAGCCAACTCGCCCGCGTTAGCAATGGCCTTTTCAAAAGCGTGCTTATAAATCTCGGCACCATTGGTTAATTTCTGATTGGCCGGGCTTTGCACCAGATCACGAAAAGATTTACTGAAATCGGCAAAGGCTTCTTGGGTTATCTGCTGATGACGTTTGTGCAGAGCTTGGAAATATTCTAAAAACAACTGATTAGCAGCGGTCACAGCCTCAAGATTTTTACGATAACTATCGTTATTCATACCGTAAAAATTGAAGCTGTTGCTCAATTTTTCAAAAAAATTATCAGTCGTGGCCATAGGTCTTTTCTCCTTTGCAGATGGCTGGTTTTGATTTTGTTGAATAAAAGTATGCTGCGGCAAAGCAGGAACATCCGCTGCCGCTTGCATAGAGGAAGATGGTACAGATTGTCTTCGCGCCTGAGAAGAGGCATTTGATTTAGCAACAGTCATAAACACGCTCCATAATATTTTATTCAACCATTGGTACACTATCTAGAGATTGCGATCGAGTGCTTTTGATCGTTCTGCTGCAGCAAGAAGTGTTTTTTGCAAAAGAACATCCAAAATGTTGTTATCTTGCAACACTGCTAATCCCGCCGCTGTTGTCCCGCCACGGCTGGTGACTTGTTCACGCAATCGTGCTAACATCGCTGTATCTGGGGCGGTACCAGCATACTCAGCAAGCCACCCAGCCGTACCACGCCACAATTGCGCTGCAAGCGGCTGCGCCACCTCAGGCGGCAATCCCATCTGCGCTGCAGCTTTCAACAACCCTTCCCACACCGAAATAAGAAATGCAGGACCACTGCCTGATAAGGCCGTCACACCATGAAACTGTTCTTCATCATCAAGCCACACACTACGCCCGGCAGCATCAAACAATCCCTGTACTATTCTTCGCGTCTCCATCGTTGTAGCGGGGGGTACCCATAAAGCCGTCGCACTCTGACCAACACTAGCCGCAAGATTCGGCATGGCACGCACCATACCGCCGGGTACACTGCCACCAGCCCACGCCGTAAGCTTGGCTGTTGATAACCCGGCTGCGATGCTCACCATAGTTGCCCCCTTTTGGATAAGGGGAATAAAAAAGCCGATAGAATCTTGAAATTGCTGAGGTTTAATGGCAAAAAAGAGTAGGGGAGGCGCATCAAAAAATACCCCTCCCGCCATTTCCGGGAATACAACCTGAATATTAAGATGTTCCTGCCAAGCAGCGGTTAATACTAACGGGGATGGCTCAACAACCTGAAGTTGGGTAAAGGTTAACGCCCGCCGCTGCACCGCCCCAGCCCACGCATCAAGCAACGCCCGCCCCATGGCACCGCAACCAATCAATACAAGCGGTGGTATCTTAAGCATTTCCCAAAGGCTTTAATAAATGCAGCACCCCAGCCACCGCCGAAGAATAGTTATTATCATCTACTGTAATTTCATTAAACAAGGCAAAGATTGCTTTGTAACCAGCTGATAAAGTAATGTAATCGGCTAATATTTCTGCCAACCGTTCCCGATAGGCCAACATTTGACATTCCCGCCGCGATAAAAAACTAACAAAGGAAAACATTTGACTATTAGAGTAAGCCGAGAAACTTCCCGATTCAACCTCATTATTAATAGCGTGCAAAAACACTTTCAGTGTCGCCCGTCGCTCCTCATTGGCGAATAAAAAGGGAATCGCCGCAACCTCAATCACTATTTGGATATAGTCCCGCAGCATATCAAACGTAATATCCACTGAGAATACGTTTTCATAATACGGTATGGATACGGTCAGTACCGTGTCACTCAACCGTTCCAATTCCCATCCTGCCGCATGGCAGGCGTCTTCGAAAGCATCAACAGGTGCAAACGGCTCTTCTTCATCCTGTGCCGAAAGAACTAATAATACTTTCTTATCCTCATCGTCATCGCGACCAAGAGTTGCCATGAAAACATTTATAAAGTAAAAGTCTTTACCAAATGAGAACAAAGTTCTCAAAAGTTAACGATTGATCCCGGGGGGAAGCCCATTCGGGTGTACTTCCTCCAAAAAAAGTATTGAAAAACAATCCTTTCAATTGCACATCGGCATTCGTGCGCCATAAAAAATCAGTATCCTCAAAAATTAACACGCCATCAACCCAGAGACGTAAAGCTCCATTAATGCGCCCTATAGTGTTAAGAAGTATCTCTTGCTTGATGTTCGTACGCCGCCCAGGGGTTAGGATAAAACTACCCCGGCCAAGATACGTACCGCAGGCTTTTGGCGCGTTAACCTTTTCATCGTTGTGGGGTGCATATACATAAATACTGCCGGTGCCGTTTTCGCGCCACATCAGCCGCGCCGAAAAACCGTTAACGATTTGGCGGCGGTCACAGCCGGACGGCGGTTTTGATATTTTATTGTTAAGACCGTATAAACCCGGCAGCTTGCCGCCTTTGCCGAAAGCAAAATTCTCGGGGACAATGATGTCATAAGATAATGTCGCGTGTTCAACCCCCGTCTCCGGCAGGCCCAAGGAATCCAGGAACTCCCCTCCCCCTTTGGGGGCAGAGGGATTACGAGGGTTGATGGAACCTTGGGGGTAGAAGGCGGTGACGCGCCCTACCCTGCCCTGCCCGTCGCGTTCTATTTTTAGCGTCGCCGATGCTGGCAAGGCTGTTGCGACAAATAGAGCGATGAGGATTAGGACGCGGATCATGGGGCGGTTGTACGATGGCTCGTGAGCAGAGCAAGATTTTTTTGCTTGTTGACTTAAATTCGTGACTTACGCCACAGCCACAGCCACAGCCACAGCGTATAGTGGGGACGTAAAGCCCAGCGTCAAAAACTTTTTTTTGACCCTTCGTATGATCTTTTTACCGAGATCATCTTAAAACATATCAATATATTGATTGATTAAGAGAAGGAAGTGCTGGGGTAAAAAAATCGAGAGAAAAAATCGTGAAAGACAACACAGGATTCGCAGTTATACTGATCATCACGGGAATGCTATGCGGTCTGTTTTTAATAAGCAACATAGACAACCGCCGCCCCACTGATCCCAATCTGCATGCGCCAAGCAATGCAGACACATTACGCTAATTTCATCTCGCGTCGCGCCCCCCTAACAAGTTAGAGGGGCTTTTTTGCTCCCTTCTCCCCTACCCTACCCGTTTACAGTGCCATCGTTTTCGCCAGCTGCCCCGCCTTTTCCATCAAAGCATCCCCCAAAACCGCGCCCGTGCGCTGCTGCGGCGGCAGGCGCAACGCATGCACCAGCCACCGCTGCGCGGCTTTCTGGTATTTTGGGAACACCGATACCTGATCCAACATAAAAGCATCATATTTTGCCTGCAACGCAAGCCACTGCCCCGCCGGGGTTTGGGTCAACCCCTCCAGCTTCAGGGCGATATCCGGCGTCACCGGCGACCGTCCGTTCAAAATCCGGGACAAATGCCCCCGGCTCAGGCCCAATACCGCCGCCACCGGCTCCACCGGCAGGGCATACTCATCCAGAAAACCCGTCCGCAACACCCGCCGGGGATGGGAAGGGGCGACTGTTTTTTGACGACAACGCTTCATAAACGCCTCCCTCCTACACACTCTCCGCAATTTGAAACGCCAACTCCAACGCCTGCGTTGCATTGAGCCTCGGATCGCAATGGGTGTGGTAGCGATCGCCGAGATCACCCACCCCAATGGCTTGGCTACCGCCCAGGCATTCGGTGACATCCTGCCCGGTCATCTCAAAGTGGACGCCGCCGGCATGAGTGCCTTCGGCCTTATGGACAGCGAAGAAGCCCTTGACCTCCTGTAATATCTTATCAAAAGGCCGGGTCTTATAGCCGCTGTCGGTTTTCATGGTGTTGCCATGCATGGGGTCGCAGCTCCACACCACCGCCCTGCCCTCTTTTTTGATGGCCCGCACCAGCGGCGGCAGGCCCTGCCCCACCTTCTCCGCCCCCATCCGGGCAATCAGCGTCAGGCGGCCCGGCACATTGTCCGGGTTGAGAATATCGCACAGGCGCAGCAAATCATCCGCCGGCAAACTCGGCCCGCATTTGAGGCCAATGGGATTTTTAATCCCACGCATAAATTCCACGTGGGCACCGTCCAACTGCCGCGTCCGATCGCCAATCCACACCATATGGGCGGAGGTATCGTACAACTCCCCCGTGGTGCTATCAGTGCGGACAAAGGCTTCCTCATAGGGCAGCAACAGGGCCTCATGGCTGGTGAAAACTTCCGTCTCCCGCAATTGCGGCGCGGTTTGGGAGGTAATCCCGCAGGCCTGCATGAAATCAAGAGCTTCGGAAATCCGCACGGCCAACGCCTGATAGCGTTCGGCCTGGGGCGAGCGGGCGGCAAAATCAAGGTTCCACCGCTGCACCGCGTGCAAATCCGCATAGCCCCCCGACGCAAACGCCCGCATGAGGTTCAAGGTAGCCGCAGATTGATTATACACCTGTACCATCCGTTCCGGGTCTGGGGCGCGATCGGCATCGGTAAACGGCATCCCGTTGACCATATCGCCGCGATAGCTGGGCAGGGTCACGCCATCCTGGGTTTCGGTGTCATCGCTGCGCGGCTTGGCAAACTGCCCGGCCATGCGCGCCACCTTCACGATAGGCTTTTTTCCGGCAAAGGTCAGCACCACCGCCATTTGCAGCAGCACCCGGAACGTATCCCGGATATTATCCGCATGAAATTCGGCAAAACTTTCGGCGCAATCCCCGCCTTGGAGCAAAAACGCCCGGCCAGCCGCCACCTCGGCCAGCTGCTCCTTGAGCCTGCGCGCCTCCCCCGCAAACACCAGCGGCGGCAAGCGTTTGAGCCGCGCCTCCACCGCCGCCAACGCGGCTTTATCAGGGTAATCGGGTTGTTGCTTGGCGGGTTTACCGCGCCAAGACTGGGGTTTCCAAGAAGTCATAAGAAGTGAATTTAAAGCAAGGAGGGCAAAGGGTAAAGGGAGGAGTGCGCGAGGCAGTGCCCTACGGTGCCGAACAAAGCTTTGCCACAGACGCATCCCACGCATCAAAATCATCCGACATCTGGATTTTGCCTTTGAGTGCCCCCGGCGTTCTGGTTTTGCGGCGCAGCATCCCTTCCACCGGAGTGAGAACAACCATCGGTGTGCCCATGCGCTCAATAATAATGGCCTCCCCGGCGCAGGCCCGGGCGATGAGGGAGCTGAGGTGCGCTTTTGCTTCGGTCACGGTGACGTGCATGGGGGGAGTATAGTCTGGTCTGGTTTGGTCTGGTTTGTCAAGTGAAGTTATTTTTACAAAAATTTTACTAAATATGAACAAATAAAGCCGGCAACACTGGGACATTGTTATTTCTGATCCCTGATCACCGTTCACTGACTCCCCCCTTGCCCCCCTCCCTTCAACCCCCTACAACACCTCCATTACTGGAGAATCCCCATGCCCCATGCCGCGACCCGCACGGAACACGATACTTTCGGCGCGATTGAAGTGCCTGCAACCCGTTATTGGGGGGCGCAGACCCAGCGCAGCATTGAAAATTTCCCCATCGGTACCCACAAGATGCCGCTGGCCGTGGTGCGGGCGTTTGGGTTGCAGAAAAAGGCCGCTGCCGAGGTCAACCGCGATATGGGGGCGCTTAAGCCGGAATTGGCCGCCGCGATTATCGAGGCTGCCGATGAAGTCATTGCCGGCACGCTGGACGAGGAGTTCCCGCTGGTAGTGTGGCAAACGGGCAGCGGCACCCAGACCAACATGAACGCCAATGAGGTCATCGCCAACCGCGCCAATGAGATTCTGGGCGGCAAGCGCGGCGACAAGGGCCTTGTCCACCCCAACGATCACGTCAACATGGGTCAATCCTCCAACGACAGCTTCCCGGCGGTGATGCACATCGCGGCGGCGCTGGCGTTTTCCCATGAACTCATTCCGGCCTTGACCCTGCTCAAAGACGCTTTAGCCGCCAAGCAAAAGGCCTTTGCCCATGTCGTCAAAATTGGCCGCACGCATTTGCAGGACGCCACGCCCCTGACCTTGGGGCAGGAATTTTCCGGCTATGTTCGTCAAATGGAAAATAGTATTGCCCGAGTTAAGGATACCCTGCCCCGCCTGTTGGAGCTGGCGCAGGGCGGTACGGCAGTGGGCACGGGGATTAACTGCAAGCCCGGCTTTGCCAAAGCTTTTGCCAAAAAAATAGCCGCTTACACTGGCCTGCCGTTCGTGGAAAATACCAACAAGTTTGAAGGGCTGTCGGTGCACGATGCGCTAGTGGAGGCATCGGGTGCCCTCAACACCGTGGCGTCTTCCATCATGGCACTAGCTAACAATATTCGCCTGTTGGGGTGCGGTCCCCGCTGCGGTCTTGGGGAACTGCACCTGCCAGAAAATGAGCCTGGCTCGTCCATTATGCCGGGCAAGGTTAATCCTACGCAGGTGGAGGCCATCACCATGGTCTGCTGCCAAGTCATTGGCAACAACGTCGCGGTAACGGTGGCCAACACCCACAGTCATTTACAGCTTAACGTCTTCAAGCCAGTCATGATTCACAATGTGCTGGAATCGGCGCGGCTGCTCGGCGATGCCGCCAAAAGTTTTGTCAAAAACTGCATCAATGGCATTACCGCCAATGAGGCGCGAATCACCCAGTTGATGGAGCAATCCCTGATGCTGGTAACGGCACTCAACCCCCACATTGGCTATGACAACGCGGCGAAAATTGCCAAGAAGGCTCACGCCGAAGGAACCACACTAAAGCAAGCCGCTATTGCCTTGAAATTACTCACCGAAGAACAATTTACCCAATGGGTGAAACCCGCCGATATGGTGGGGAATGGCTAACGCTAACGGCCTTATCAAAAAGTCCTTTGTTTTGTCTGGCCACGCCACCAGCGTGGCCTTGGAACCATTGTTCTGGAGCGTGCTCCACGCCATAGCCGCCGAAAAAAGCGAATCACTCAGCCGCCTAGTCACTCGTCTAGATGAGAGCAATCCGGGCGTGCCGCTAACCCGCACCTTGCGCCTTGCGGCCTTGCAATGGAGCCTTACCAAAGGAAATGTTACAGTTTGATGACAGTTATATGTCATTCTGATGACAGTTGTATGAAGCTTCCATGAAATAGCGCGCTACCCTGTTGCAGCGCAGCATTTTACCCCCCATAACCCGGGCAACATAAAGAGGCTCTCATGCGCACACTTCTTGCCACCCTGATTTTAGCGTTGCTTGCCGCCCCGGCGTTGGCAAACGATATTGTCTATAAGCAAGGTTTTCGTGACGGCGCGATATACCAACAACAGCAGTTGCAACAAACCCTAACCGCCCTTCAACAAGAAAACGCCGCCTTAAAACAAAAACTCCAATCACTCCCTGTTCAACAGGCAACCCAGCAGCAACCCCTTTCAGCACCCTCCGCACGCAGGGTTACCCCATCAAATTTTGGTTTTCGTTCTGCTAACGCCGTTGAAGCCCAGCGGGGTCGAGGACAGGCGACAACAGCCGTCAATGGCCTTGGGCAGGAACTGCCCTCCAATTTAAATATGATAGACGATTAAGAATTTTGCTCGGCCACTGCGTTTATCCACCCCCGCCGTTTCTTATTCACCAATTTATTCAACGCGTGCACATACGCCGTTCCTGCCGCGACAAGTGTATCAGTATCGGCAGCTTGCCCTTGGGCAGTACTCCCCTTAAGGTCTAAACGCACGGTTACTTCGGCTTGGGCGTCCGTGCCTTGGGTAACGGCGTGTACCTGAAATAACTGCAACGTGGCATCATGAGGATACAACGCCCGAATAGCATTGAAGGTGGCGTCTACGGGACCGCTGCCGGTGGTGGAAGTTTCTTGCTCATGGCCATCAATGCGCAGACGCAAGGTAGCCTTGGCAGGCTGCTCCGAACCACAAAGCACTTGCAGGCGCACGACTTGAATCGCGTCATTTTGTCCCGCAAGGGCGGAATCCACCAACGCAATAAGGTCTTCATCAAAGATTTGTTTTTTACGATCAGCAAGGGCTTTAAAGCGGCTGAACGTATCGGCCAGCTCCGCTTCAGACAGGGTATAGCCCAGATGGCTTAGCTTATCCCGAAGAGCCGCTCGACCCGAAAGCTTGCCTAGCACCAGTTGCGAGCGATGCAATCCAACAGATTCCGGGGTCATAATCTCGTAGGTAGCAGCATTTTTAAGCATACCATCCTGATGAATCCCTGACTCATGGGCAAAAGCATTGGCACCAACAATGGCCTTGTTAGGCTGTACCACAAAACCAGTAATAGCAGAAACCAAACGGGATGCCCCAATAATTTTTTCGGTTTTTATGCCCGTGGTAAAGGGCAATAAATCAGGCCGGGTACGAATGGCCATGCAAATTTCTTCCATAGCGGCGTTGCCCGCACGCTCCCCCAGACCATTAACCGTGCATTCAACCTGGCGGGCACCGCCGATAATAGCACTCAGGGAATTAGCAACTGCCAGCCCCAGATCATTATGACAATGAACGGAGAAAATCGCCTTATCGCTGTTAGGGACGGCTTCGATAACACGACGAATGCGCTCACCATATTCCCACGGCAACGCATACCCCACGGTATCAGGAAGATTTATGGTGCGAGCACCGGCATGAATGGCTGTTTCCACGGCCTTACACAGAAAATCAAAATCCGATCGCACGCTATCTTCCGCCGACCATTCTACGTCATCGCAAAGGCGGCGGGCGAGGCTTACGCTATCACTGATAGCGGCAAGAACGCCTTGCTCACTCATGTTGAGCTTATATTTCATGTGCAAAGAACTGGTGGCAATAAAGGTATGAATACGGGGGCGGCGAGCTTTTTTAAGAGCAACCCCGGCAGCTTCAATGTCTTTGGCTTGTGCCCTAGCAAGACCGCACACCTGGGCGTTTTGTACTGCGGCGGCAATGGCCTCCACAGCGGCAAAATCACCAAGAGAAGCAACAGGAAAACCAGCCTCAATCACATCAACGCCCATCTCATCCAAAACGTGGGCAATTCGCACCTTCTCAGGAAGGCTCATAGATGCGCCGGGAGATTGCTCGCCGTCGCGTAACGTGGTGTCAAAAATAATGACGCGGTTTGTGCTCATGAAAAAACTCTTTCAAAGAAGGGAGAAAGACAACAAGGACGGTGAAAACAAAAACTATCGTGCGCCGCCGGGGCGCAGAAGCAGTAGCAAGAAGACTTGGCAAAACACCGTGACATAGTAACCTTTTTTTAACGAGGGGGCAATACCCCTGAAAAAGACAAACGGAAGGACAGATTATGTTGCCTGAAAAAGTTTCCCCAACCGAGCAAAAACTTCTCAAAGAAGTCTTCCTTCGAGAAGACCGCGACGGTGCACCACATTTTGTCTATTACAACGATGAAAAATACTATCTTATTCTTTCTATTTGTGAAAAATACCAAATTCAATACCGGACACGGCCCAATTGTATCCTTATTGGTTTTGAAGAAATGGCTCGCCTACTGCCCGATATAAAAACAACCATAACACCCCCCGTCGCAGCCCTACCCACATCAGCACCCGTCTCGGCTCAAACTCCTGTAGAAACAATGCGCGCAGCGCACCCCTTGGTACAACGCATCCAAACAAACAATATTGATGCAAAAGACGATCAAGTTCTTCTTTTACAAGAAAAAGTCACCATAAACCAACCTGTGGATGAGCCAAAATTCAAAGGAGTTTTTCCAGTACGCACAGCATCAGCCCAACCTGCATCAGTCGAAACAACAGTGCCAACCCCACCTGTTCCGTCGGAACCTACTAAATCGCCGACATTAAGTGAACTACTTGAACAATTAAATAGCCAACGGCAACACACGGCCAATACAAAACAGCAATCCCAAGATTCGCGGCGGCAAAGTCTTGATGCTCGAGAGCAAGCACTTCTAAGCCGTGAACAAGCGGTTAATGAACGTGAACGAGCCATTACCGCACGCGAAGAAGAAGTAACGCGGCGAAAAACAATCATTACCAACCGTCTCGCGGATATAGAAGCCGAAGAACAACGCATTGCCCATCTTGCCCAGAGCTTTGCCCATCGCCGCCGAGTTCTGGAACAGCAACGCGCCATGGTCAATGCTCTGCAAAACCATATTCAGCAGATGCTTAACAGCGGTTTTAATGAAATGGTACCGATGTCGGGATAAATGAGGAAACTCTACCTAGGTAAGACTTCCACATCCGTGGTTCGGCGACGGTGCAGGCGTTCCCGATGCAGAATATAGAGACAGGCTCCCAGAATCGCCGCCGCTCCCAATAACGTCTGCTCTGTCGGCATCTGGGCAAAGAGCAGTACATCCGCGCCTACCGCAATAGGAAGGCGCAAATAATCAAGCGGCATCAACGCCGACGCCTCGGCCATACGAAACGCCCGATTGAGGGCAAAATGCGCCAACACACCACAAAATGCCATTAACAATAACCAACCCCACTCTACCACCGTTGGCCATACCCAAAATAGCACCGCTCCCGGCAACGTCAGGGGTACAACAAAAACCCCCATGTAAAACAAAATAGTCAAATTACGCTCAGTGGCTGTTAGACTTTTAACAAAAAAATTGGCCACCGCCACCATAAATGCCTGGAGCACCACAATACCCGCCACCCAATTTAACCCCGTCGCATCTGGCTGTGCCACTAATAATACACCAATAAAACCAAGGGCAATAGCCAACCAGCGGCGCAAATGCACCTTCTCCCCAAGCCACCAAACCGCTAAAATAGTTGTAAAAATGGGGGCGATGGCACTTAGTGTTACCACATTGGCAAGGGGAAGATGAGCAATGCCATAAAACCACAAACTCATAGAAATAGCTCCATTAATCCCTCGCCAAGCGTGGGCGGAAAGCCGCCGCGTACGCAGCACCTCCGGGAAATAAAAAACAATAAAGGGCAAGATAAACGCAAACTGCAACGCGGAACGGACAAACACCATCTGCAACGGATGTACCCGCGCCGCCAAAAAATGGGCAATAATCGGAATCATTGACATCAACACGGTGCAGACCAGCATCCAGAAAAATGCCGATCGTTGGCTTTGCACTGCAACGCGGGTCAAATGACGGCGGAGCATTTAAACGGAATCTTCTTCCGAAGATTGCTGCGCCGCTACCCTCTTTAACCGCACTGGCACCGCAACAGCACGCAGGACATCCTCAAGCCCCGTGCGGGCAACGGCAGAAACCAGCAGCGGCTCTACCCCCGTTGCCGCCACGAACTGAGCGCGAAGTTCTTCCAAGGTTTCACTGTCCAGCGCGTCTACCTTATTTAGCGCAACAATCTCCGGCGTGGCAGCAAGGTTACCGCTGTACAACGCGCACTCCTGCCGGATGGTGCGCCAGTCCGCCGCCGGATCCGCGCCGGTGGCATCAATAAGGTGCAGCAACACCGCACACCGCTCCACATGCTTCAAAAATTTATCCCCAAGACCTCGCCCTTCATGCGCCCCTTCAATAAGACCAGGAATATCAGCAAAAAGAATATTTTCCCCATCAATTGTCGCCATCCCAAGGCCGGGATAAAGCGTGGTAAACGGGTAATCGGCAATTTTCGGTTTTGCCCCGGAAATCACCGATAAAAATGTTGATTTCCCGGCATTAGGAAGACCAATAATACCAGCATCGGCAATAAGCTTGAGACGCAACCATACCCAAGCCTCGCCCCCAGGCTCTCCCGGCTGGGCAAAGCGAGGGGCCTGATGAGTGGAGGATTTAAAAAACGCGTTCCCCTTCCCGCCTCGGCCGCCGCGCAACAAGATAACTCGCTGCCCCGGCGTCACCAGATCGGCAAGAATATGCTCGCCATCTTCACTAACCACCTGCGTTCCTGGGGGAACATACAAAACGACATCGGCACCATTGGCTCCGTGGCGGTTTTTACCCATGCCGTGGCCACCTTTTTCGGCTTTAAAATGTTGCTTATAGCGATAATCAATAAGGGTGTTGAGGTTATCGGCAACCTCAAACACAACGTGCCCCCCCCTACCGCCATCACCACCATCAGGGCCGCCGAATTCAACAAATTTTTCACGATGAAAGCCAATGCACCCCGCACCACCATCACCCGCCGCCAGAAAAACCTTCGCTTCATCAAGAAATTTCATAAGACTAGAACATTAGAATGCTTTATAGAGAACATAAAGTGCTTGTACGCAATAATCACAAAAAAATAATTTCTGATTTGAACACGCCTCTTTACAAAGCTTTAGGGTTGTGTATAGAAAAGCCGAACATTTTATTTCAGGAGATTACCTCGTGAGTGCAAACACCACCATCACCCGCATTGATTTAGTTGACTCCGTGCATCAGCAAGTAGGTCTGTCCAAGGCCGATGCCGGACGTTTAGTCAGCGGCATGCTAGAAGTAATAACCAAATCCTTGGTTGATGGTGATGGCTTGAAACTTTCCTCTTTTGGTACTTTCAATATTCGCAATAAACGTGAGCGTATTGGGCGTAATCCGAAAACTGGCATTGAAGTTCCCATTACTCCCCGCCGCGTTGTTACCTTCCGCGCTTCCCCCAATTTTAAAACTGCCGTTGCTAATAAGGGAAAATCTTCTTGATAGTATCCTTACGGTATTATTTTAGTTATCCTTGGCTCTGGCCGCTTAAGGTTCGACAGCCATGAAAGCGGCTTCAGCGTATCGGACGATCAGTGAAGTCTCCGAAACGCTTGGTCTTCCAGCTCATGTTTTGCGCTTTTGGGAAAGTAAATTTCCCCAAATTCAGCCGATGAAACGTTCCGGTGGACGGCGCTTTTACCGTCCACAAGATATTATTTTCCTTGAGCGCTTGCAAAATTTACTCCACGTCCAAGGATATACTATTCGCGGCGTGCAACTTCTGCTTCGCGCGGAACGAGGCAAAGCGACACCTCCACCCGTCACCCATGACCGCACCTATGCAACGGATCATGATACAACTTTGTTCTCATTACCTGCGGCGGCTCCTGTTATCACCGCGGCACCGCCTACCCAAAAACCTGCTCCATCTTTAGAAACATTATTAAATATTCGCACCTGCTTACTTGAATTACAAGAAGAACTTGATGTCGTACGCAAACGCTTTATAAGCCCCGTTGACAGGTCTTAGCCGTTATGGCAAACCCTGCCTCCTGAAATGGGGCCATAGCTCAGCTGGTAGAGCGCTTGCATGGCATGCAAGAGGTCAGCGGTTCGACCCCGCTTGGCTCCACCATAGAGTTAATCAGAGTGCGTCGAACCGCTTAGTTTATTTTTTGCGCGCAACGCGCGCGGTGGTTCGACCCCGCTTGGCTCCACCATTTCTCTTGTTTGAACAATATTCTCCTGTATATTCAGACTCCTGAGTAATTAGATCCAATAAATTGATTAAACAGAATTCTAAAATACCGAAAGGGGAAAATAAAGCTAATGAACGACAAGATAAAAAAATTGCTCATAAATATCTTTCTGGTTATCGTACTGTTTTCATTAGCGCGTGGGGTCAATATCGCAATTTACAGCGACAATCAGATCATCAGAGAAGCCAGTAATTTACAAAACCTTCTTGGTATAATGGTTGGTGGCCTAGTTGGAGTGCTGGAGCCAAAATGGCTTTTGATTTCTTGTTTTATAACCTTAATTTTTCATTGGTTACTCTCACAATCTCAATCGCTCCCTATAGGAGCAAAATTTCGTCGAGTGTTCGCAATTACCATTCCACTGATTATTTCACTCTCAATTTACCTTACCACCTACCATTCCAAGCAAAAAAATGTTTCTATAAAATCAATCAGACAAACTCAGCAAATGTCTTGGGAAGAAAAAGAAACACTGCAAAAAAATAAAAATAGACAAGTGGCTAGTTTAGTCGATTTTCAAATTATAAGAGAAGATAAAGAGGGCAATCAGCTACCTTTAGATGGCGGGTGTAAGGATAAATTCTCGTTCAAGGTCAAATATAGAGATAGTTTAGTTTTATCAGACGAATATGCTTGTCACATGGATATTGTATTCCACCAGCCTCTGAACAATGAACATTTAGTCTTATTCGAACACAGTGGACATGGTGTCGGGGGCGAAAAACAAACTCTTGTAGTATTCTCAAATGATAAGGCTATTATTGTTCAGAGCGATTATTTTATACTAGGGGCAACCGGAAAAGTAGAGACTTATAACGATAGTATCATCTTGAAAGACTTTGCCGGTTGTGGACAACGCTCAATTGGAATTTATAAAAATCAAAAAATAACATGGCACAAAGAAACAATCGAAGTGCCCAATGGCCTAGACGGGATAAAGAAATATGCTGTCAATAATGATGCGGAAAGCATTCTCCTAATTCCCGAGGTAAATTCGACACTACGCAAACTACTGCGCAACAAGTACAGCGCTTTAGAATCTTTATTATGTCACGAATGGTCACATAGAAAAACTACCAGTCTGAGCGGTGATTTGGTGATAATCAAAGGCGTCCCTCAAAGATTTGGAAGCTATCCCGTTTGGGATGATGCTTTTCTGTCGGTTAACTCCCTGACGGGGGAAATCTACGCAGCTTACTTGGCACATGGCTATGATAGATCCCCAAATGTACTTTATGGATTTAGCAATAAGACAGCCCTTTTTGCAGAACCTCCTAGGGAGTTCAAAGAGTGGATGAAACAGTATCGTGAAGCGCAGGAGAAGTGGATATACGGAGAGTGACATGATTCAAAAGTGCATGGAGATAAAGCACGATATAATCTCTTCTGGATAACCCAACGCGCAACCGTCTTTACGACTTCCTTAAACTTCCCGACCCACCCCCCATCGCATCCTTATACGCAACGTGCGACGATAGGGTTACGCCATCACACACGGCCCCATCAAAAGAACATTGTATGAACAAAGAACAACTGGACGGCAAATTTGAGCAGCTAAAAGGTAGCATCAAAAAAACCTGGGGCAGGCTGACCGACAACGATATCATGCTCTATAATGGCCAGCGTGACCAGTTCCTCGGCAAGCTCAAGGAGCATTACGGCCTTGCCAAGGAAGACGCCGAAACAAAAGTAAAGGCGCTAGAGGATGCATGCCATTGCGACACCGCCGCGCCGACAACAAAAATCGCGTAGTCGACCTTCAGCCGCCCTGTGAACTTTGTACAGGACGGGTTATTGCGCGGTTGCGACACCATTTCTTAACCTGGCACGGTTTATGAAAGCGAAAAAGACACCACCGTCTTTTTCCGTGAGGTGCCTATGGCGCAGCTATTCCAGTTCCCCCGTCCGGCCATTTTGGTGACGGCTGAAATTTTGTACCGCCTGCCGGATTACCCGGATATTCTCCAGACCTACATCTGGCAGGACATTGACGTTACACCGGATTTCCCGGCACTGCACGCCTTTCTTAACTTCTGGCAACGCCATCTTGAAGGTCGCCTGCACAGCGTCGAGGTCGCCACCACTATTGGCAGGCGAGCACTGGACTGGCAGCATTGCCATGAAGAATATAAAATGCATTAGATTGTTTTTATTATGTAAAAAATCGTTTATTCATATAGCAAAAAATTCTTAATTTGCTTTTTTCATTAAGAACTTTTTCATATTTTCATCGCAAAGAACAATTATGAAAAAATATTTTTGCCCCATTTTATTAATAATCCTAGTGGTTTTCGTCGCGGCAAAACCCGCCGTTGCACAGGAATCCCTCGCGCAGGTTCTCACTCAAACATATGAAACAAATCCTGATCTCATTGCCGCGCGCAGCGAGTTACGTGCCACCAACGAGACCTACAACCAAGCTATTTCCGGCTGGCGTCCCAGCGTCTCCGCTCTTGGCAGCTATGGCACACTAAACGAAAGCACCAGCCCAAAAAGCGCAAACACTAAAGAAGATCGCAACCCCAGCAGCATCGGCCTGCAAGCCACACAACCACTATATCGCGGCGGACGCACCACCGCTGCAACAAAAGCATCTTTAGCCGACATTGAACGTGGTCGGGCAGCGTTATTAGACCGCGAACAAAACGTCCTACTGGCCACCGTTACCGCATATATGGATGTAGTCGCAGCGCAAGCTACCCTAAGCGTAACTGAAAACAATCAAAAAGTTCTTCAACGCAATCTCGACGCCACCAAGGATCGCTTTCGCGTCGGGGAAGTTACCTTAACCGACGTTGCCCAGGCCGAATCACGCCTTTCCGGCGCAAAATCAGAAGTGACCACCGCCATGGGCAGGCTCAACACCGCCAAAGCTACCTTTGAACGATTGACAGGACGAGTTCCTGGTGGCCTACAACCACCTGATATTGTTCTTACTCTACCCGTTAATCTTGACGAAGCCGTGGCTTTGAGCCGCAATGAATCCCCAAAAGTTGTTGCCTCTATCAAGGCCAGAGAAGCTGCTCGTTATCAAGTACGCGAAGCCAAAGGTAGCCTCCTACCCGAAGCAACCTTGCAAGCATCGGCCGAAAACAATAAAGAAGCCAGTGCCTTTACCAAAGATAGTAATACCTATAGTCTCATTGGCCGCCTTACTATCCCTTTATATCAATCTGGTTCTGAATGGGCACGAGTACGTCAAGCCCAACAGGTAGAGGCACAGCGACGCTCCGAACAGCTCAACGCCGAACGCCAGGCGACCGAGTTTACCGTGCAATCTTGGGATGGCCTACGCACCGCCCGCAGCCAGCTGGAGGCGTTCGGTTCACAGATCAAAGCCGCTGAAGTAGCTCTTGAAGGGGTTCGTCAGGAAGCCCTCGTCGGCTCTCGCACTGTTCTTGATGTCCTGAACGCCGAACAGGAATTGCTAGGTGCTCGCCTCAACAAAATTCGCGCCGAACGTGATGAAGTTGTTGCTCAATACACTCTGCTTGCTGCCACTGGCCGCCTGACCGCCGCTGCACTTGATCTCAAAACCAATACCCCCAACCCACTGGCTGACTTTGAAGCCACACGTGGTAAATGGTTTGGCTTCGCCGACGTCGGCAAGGTTGACTGATGAAATAAGATGTGCCTAGTGTACCCCTTATAAAGAATGAATAAGGGGGAATACACCCAATGCCGCCATTGACCGCCGTCAAAGATGAACCTTCCATGGAAGAAATCTTGGCTTCTATCCGCCGGATTATCTCCGAACAGGAAGAACCGTCCCAAGCTCCCGCAAAAAAAGAAAAAGCCAACGGCAGTGGTGCCGCCTACGCCCGCGCCGTGGAAACCAGCGATGACGCCGAGATCCTCAACCTCACTACCGTGGTCAACGACGATGGCACCCTTACCGAACTGCCGGCTGCGGACTTCATTGCTACAGGTGAGACTCCGGCCACCTTTGAACAAGCCTTGAACGAGGCCGAAGAGGAACAACCCTTATCCTTAGACATTGCCGAAGAAGAGACCCCTGCCCCGGCTTTAGAAATCGACGAACCCGCTCTGGAATTACCAGAGCCGGAACCTGAGGTTACGCCGGAACCCGAACCGATTTTAGAACTGGCTCCCGAAGAAGAACAAGAAGAACCGCTTGCAGAGCAACCCGACGATGAGGGCATCGTCTCCGCCGATACTATTGCCGCCTCGGTACAATCCTTGGCCACCCTTCACGCCATTCAAGAACAGCAACGCCTCAAAATCGCTCAGGATGCCCGCCTTGCCACTCTTGGCGCGCCGACACTGGAAGACATTACCAAAAGCCTGTTGAAACCCCTGCTCAAGGAATGGCTCGACGCCAACCTCCCCACCGTGGTGGAAACCATCGTCCGGGAAGAGGTCAAGCGGATTACGGGGCAGGTGGAGGGGTAGGAAGATCAAAGGAAACCCCCGCTTTTGAGGGCGGGGGTTTCCACTGTTGCTCTACTTGCGTGGAGTAACAGTATTATAAAGAGCCGCCGTAAAAACGAAGGCGCATAGCGCAACTACTGCTGCGGCTATTATTTGCATCCAGATGTTGTTCCAGTCCGGAATAACATTTTGGAAAAATAACTGAACAATGAACTCCAAACCGAAAAAAATGAAGCCCAACCACACAGGGGTGTTGTCTTCATCAAAAATATGCGGATAATTTGTCAACAGCAATTGCAACGCGAAAGTCGCAGCTACAATAACCAAGAGTACATTTAACCGCAAATTGAATTCAATCCAAGGAGTTAAGATACCTCCTAAACACAACACCACGAAAGTTGTCAAAAAGAACAAACACACAAAGCGAATGGTTTTCATGATCTTTACAGGTAAACATACCCGCAACTCTGCCATGCGGCTGCGGCTGCGGCCTATATCACATTTTTATCAAAACAAGAAAATTTTTTACCCAAACCCCCGCACCAAACTCCCCGACAGCAAATACCAGCCATCAATCAGCACAAAGAAAATCAGCTTAAACGGCACCGACACCGTCACGGGGGGAAGCATCATCATCCCCAAGGCCATGAGGACGCTGGAGACCACCAGATCAATAATCACAAAGGGCAGGAAGATCATAAACCCAATCTCAAACGCCCGGCGCAGCTCGGAAATCATGAACGCCGGCACCAGGGCACGGAGCGGCGTCGCCTCCCGGCTTTCCGCCGGGGGCAGCTTGGCCAAATCCATGAACAAACGCAAGTCCGCCTCCCGCGTGTGGGCAAGCATGAACGTGCGAAACGGTGCCACGGTTTGCTTTAAGGCCTCTTCCTCCTTGATCTTTTCGGCAATCAGGGGGGCAATGCCGTTATCATACGCCTGCTCAAACGTCGGGGCCATAACAAACATGGTTAAAAATAAAGCCAATCCCACCAAAACACTATTAGGCGGGGTCTGCTGTAACCCCAACGCCGTACGCAAGAGCGACAAGACAATAATAATCCGAGCAAACCCGGTGACCATAATCAGAATGCTAGGCGCAAGGCTCAATACCGTCAGCAACGCCAGCATTTGCAAAAGACGCCCGGAGGTCTGGCCGTCCAGCTCCTTGCCCAGATCGACGCTAAGACTCTGGGCTACCGCCGGACTGTGCCACAGGAAAACCACAAGCAATGCAAGAAAGAAAGATCGCATACTATTCTTTCAACACCAGCGGCGGATGCCCAAGGGTCAAGACTAAGGTATGCTCACCCCCTTGGGATAGTGCCACCCGGACTAAACGGGTGCGGCTATCCAACACTACTGTTTCCAATACGGCAGAACGACCCGGCTGCGGCGCACACACACCCCCGGATCGCCGGAAAAACGATGCCCACCGCCGACCTTGAAAGGCTTTAACAACACCCGCGCACAGGGCGATCAACGCCAGCACAAAAATCAATGCGCCTAACACTTCCCAAGGGTTGGCGGCCTGATTCATGCCGATGTGCCCTCATCTTCGCCCGTAATGCGCCGGGACTTAGTATAGGCCGTTGCCGCCATGCGCCCCGGGGTAATGATGGCAATTTTACGCGCCAAATCTTCTTTATAGTCTATGAGCTTATTCGTCAGGCTATCCAAAGCCACCAACAATTCCAATACCCCAGCGCGCACCACATCCTGTTGATGACCGGGCAATCGCACCAGCTTATCGCACAACGACTCAATCGTTTTCTGAACATCTGCTACGGATAGTTCTTCACCTTGAACCAAGGATTTAAGAGACTGCTGAATCTCAGCCGCCGCGCTGGCCATAATGGTTTGCACGTCAGCTAAATCAGCAGGAGTATCGTGATGGGTCATACGATACTTTCAAACCGTGTTTTTATTAAAGAGCCGTTAACGCCCTTGCAGCCTGTCACCAATATTGATGCGATGCGCCGACGCCGCGCCGGAAGGCAGCTCCAGCACGGCTACCGCTGCCTCACTCTTTGGGCGCAATATTTCTTCGGAAAATGGCACCGTACCACGCAAAATATCCACCACTACACCGGCATTATTCAAAAAAACCATGTCCAACGACAACGGCGTGTTCTTCATCCACATGGTGGGCACACCGTAGCCTTCGGGAAACTCAAACAACATCCCGCCATCGGGGGCAAGATCGCGGCGGAACATCAGACCCTGACGACGCTGAGCCTCTGTTTGCGCCACTTCAACCTGAATCACCATGCTACTGCCATCACCGCGAACAATGGTCATGGGCGTTTTGGGGAGGTATTGTGGTGTGCCGTCGGCGTGGGCACTGAAGAGCCACCAGCCCGCCATCATCAAAAGAGCAAGCCCTATCAGTATTTTTTTTCTTGGCATTCTGCCCCCCACTTGACCATACGGGGTTTACCCCGCTACGACACCTTACGTATGACACACCTTGTTTTGGTACGCCACGGCCTTAGTACGTGGAACAAAGAAAACCGCTTCACCGGCTGGGCCGATGTGCCATTGACGGCTGAGGGTGAAAATGAGGCTCGCCAAGCGGGTGAGGCTCTTGCCCGCGCCGGGATAACGCTGGAAAAAGGGTTTGTTTCCCCCTTGTTCCGGGCGCGGGAGACAGCGCGGCTTCTGCTTGAGGGCTACGGCGCCCCTGCCCTGCCCCTCACCCCGGCACCGGCGATGATTGAACGCTATTATGGTGGCCTCACCGGCCTCAACAAAGCCGAAGTTGCCGCGCAATATGGCGATGATCAGGTGCACGTCTGGCGGCGCAGCTATGATATTCCGCCGCCCCCCATTGCCGAGGACAGCCCTTACAACCCCGCCAACGTCCCGGCTTTTGCCAATTTCCCTTTCCCCCTGCCCCGCAGCGAAAGCCTGGCCGATGTGGTGGCGCGGGTAAAACTATTTTATGAGGCACTTTTAAAACCCGCCGTGTTGAACAATAACGGTGTGCTCTGCGTCGCCCACGGCAACAGCATTCGGGCATTGCTGATGTTGCTGAAAAATATCTCCAAAGCTGATATTCCAAACTTGGAAATCGCCACCGGCGTGCCGTTGGTGGTGCGACTAAACAACAAGGGCGACTACACGGGTGAGACGAGAATAAACCTTTAACGCTCTTCCTTTTCATTGCGGTTTGTAGTATAAGGGTCATGCTGTTCACAGCTATGGTGATAAACGGCGTTCGGCATAGGCGTTTTGGACCCGGGGGCGGTACCCGGCGCCTCCACCCCAAGAGAAATTTATTCTCTCTTGCGGCGGGGGCGAATAGGCTCGACAGGCGCAATAAAGGAACTGCTTTTGCCCGGCATTGTACCGCCGTTATCGGGCTATTTTCTAAGTGCAAACGATAACGTTGCACCTGTTGCGGTTCGTAAACTCGCTGCCTAATCGGTAGTTGGTTGATTGACCAAAACACGGCGCGGGGCGGCCGGGTAACAGAACAGCCCCACGGTTTTTTAGAGCAAGTTTATTTAGGGGTCTTGCCTTTCTCCCCACAACCGCGCTAATGAACACTCATTCAGGAGGTGTTGATGCGACCCAATAAAAGCAAAGGTGTACTGGAACCTGCGGCGTTAAAACTCTTTGTCGAAAAGGGCGTGGCCGAGACCAGCATCCGCGACATCGCCGCCGCCGCCGACCTGGCCGAAGGCACCCTATACCGCCATTACCCCAGCAAGGAAGCCTTTGCCAAGCACCTCTACCAAAATGCCGCCAGCACCGTCGTCAAGGAACTCCAGGCCATTCACGCTGACAGCCAGGACATGGAATCCTGCCTCTCCGGCATCGTGGTGTTTTTGTGCAACCTTTTTGATGAAGAAAAAGAAATTTTTTCGTATGTGTTTTTGACCCCGGTGACAACTCTGCACACCCTAGGCATCAAGAACGAACACCCCATCCGCGCCGTGGCGGAAATTTTGAAGACGTGGTTTGAAAAACGCTCCCTGACCGATCGCGCACCGGAACTGGTGGCGGCGGAAATTCTGGGTGCTATCAGCGGCGTCGCCAACCAGATTCAACTGGGCGTCCTGAAGGATTCCATGGGGAATTACGCGGATGATGTGATGATGGCGGTGTTTCGGTTGTTGAAGGCGTGAGGGTAGAGAGGAATCAGGCTGTTCTTCCGTCTCGTGCACCAATAAAACGAAAAAACAAAGGATCCAAAACCGCCTCGGCTCCTTTGAAAAAGTCTTTTACTACCCCGCCAAAACTTTTCATGGCATTGCCTGTACCATCCTTGGCTTTTTGCAATTTTTCTGGTTGAAAACCATGTGCGGCGGCTGTGATGGTACCCTTAATTGCCCCCCATCCTAATTTAAGAGCACCCTTTAAATACGTTTGCAGCATTTGTTCCCCTTGTTTTGTTATATCTATAGCTGCAGAAAATCCCGCTCCAACATTTAATAAACCAGCTACTGCACCTCTTGTGTCAGACTTGACTTCACCATGCGTTGGTCCTGCCTTGATAGCATCCGATGGTGCACGTAATATCCAGGATGTCATTGCATTAACGGTACCAGTCAGCGATTCCGACATCAATCCTTTTTTTGCGCTTGCGGTGGGTGTAGCATCAGCCATACCCCCTCCATACACTCTCTTTTCTTTCCTGTCAATTTCTTTGTGCATTTTATTTATTTAATGTACTTTCGCACATTAACTCCCCCTCACAACCCCAAGCCACTATCCCCTGTGCCCTTGGGCGTTAGGCCTAGATGCTGGTAGCCCGCTGCGGCAAGCATCCGGCCCCGTGGGGTGCGGAGGATATAACCCTGCTGGAGGAGGTACGGCTCAATGGTATCCTCCACCGTATCCCGGGCTTCGGCAAGAACGGCGGCGAGGGTTTCCACCCCCACGGGGCCGCCGTCGTAATTCTCGGCCAACGCCGTCAGGTACCGGCGATCCATGCGGTCCAGCCCGGCGGCGTCCACATCCAACCGGTTCAGGGCGTCGTCCACCGCCGCCCGGTGTACCTGATGCAGGCCCGCCACCCCGGCAAAATCCCGCACCCGGCGCAGCAGCCGCCCGGCAATCCGCGGCGTGCCCCGGGCGCGTCTGGCCACTTCCCACGCACCATCGTCTGCCAGCGGGCAGTTCAGCAGCGCAGCGGCCCGGTTGACCACCTTCACTAAATCCTCAGGGCTGTAAAAATCCAGCCTGAGCGGAATCCCAAACCGATCCCGCAGGGGGTTGCTGAGCAGTCCCGATCGCGTCGTGGCTCCCACCAAGGTAAAACGGGGCAAATCAATGCGAATACTTCGGGCGGCGGGGCCTTCACCGAGGATCAAATCCAGCTGAAAATCCTCCATCGCTGGGTACAAAACTTCCTCTACACTGGCCTGAAGCCGATGAATTTCATCAATAAAAAGGACATCGCCCGGTTGCAGGTTGGTGAGAATCGCCGCCAAATCCCCGGCCTTGGCCAGCATCGGGCCGCTGGTAGCCCGAAAGTTGACCCCCATTTCCCGCGCCACAATCTGCGCCAGCGTTGTCTTCCCCAAACCCGGCGGACCGTAGAAAAGCACGTGATCCAGCGTCTCGCCACGTTTTTTCGCCGCCTCAATAAACACGCCGAGGTTGGCCCGGAGGTCTGGCTGACCAATAAATTCCTCCAGCCGCTGGGGCCGCAGGGCTGCGTCCAGGGCGTCACCCTCCCGAACGGTAGGGCTGACAAGGCGAGGCGATGCGGGCAAAGGGCTGACCATAGGAGGGGTCATAGCACGACCGTGACCGGAAAGAAGAGGGGAAAATGGGGCGAGCGAGGGGTCTCGAACCCCCGACCTCAAGAGCCACAATCTTGCGCTCTAACCAACTGAGCTACGCCCGCCACACAAGAGATGGTGCCCAGAGACGGAATCGAACCGCCGACACGAGGATTTTCAGTCCTCTGCTCTACCGACTGAGCTATCTGGGCGCAACATCGGCGTGCACCATACGGGCGTTGCGTTCAGTATTCCAGTGATTTTTTATTAACAGTTTTGTGCGCATCTACAATGGGAGCAAGTATCATGAAAATGATTGCTTTACTTATTATTTTTATAGGCAGCCTTATGGCATCACCCGCCCATGCCGCCGGGTTTGCCGTCATGAATGAAAGCCCGGCACTGCTTGGGCAGGCTTACGCCGGGGCGGCTGCAACCACCCACGACATAAGCAGTCAGTTCTTCAACCCCGCCACCCTGACGGCGTATTCCACCACCCAGATAAGCGCGGCGACAAGCCTTCTAATTCCCAGTTTTACAGCCAAAAATTTCAGCGGCACCACTTCCGCCCTTGTTGCAGCAACCCCCATCAATGGCCGTGGCTATCGCGGCGATATTGTCAAAGACATCGCTATCCCCAGTTTTTATGCTAGCACGCCCATCAACCCGAAAACGGTGGTGGGGGTTTCCATCACCACGCCATGGGGCGTAACCACCAGCTATGACGACACATGGACAGGGCGGTATTATGGGGTAACATCTGCGTTACAATCCCTCAACATCACCCCCGCCATTGCCCATAAATTCAGCGATACCCTAAGCCTCGGGGCAGGCATCCAAGCACAATATCTCGATGGTCGCCTGACCAACGCCATTGATTGCGGCACGCTACTGGGCGCACCGGGAGCACAGGATTGCTTTGCAAACATGACCGGCAACGATTGGGGCTACGGTTATACCATCGGGGCATTGTGGCAACCAACAGCGGGCACTCGTCTAGGCTTGAGCTATAACAGTGCGGTAAAGCACAACGTCAAAGGCAACGTTGCCTATGAGCTACCTAATCAATCCCTAGCCGGGTTACTACCTAACGGGGGTGCGTCCCTGAATATCGCAACCCCGGCCACCCTGCGCCTTGGCGGGGAATATGACGTGACCCCCGAATGGACTGTGGCAGCCAGCATCCACCGCGTACAATGGAACGTGATTGATACCATCACCACCCGTTTTGATTCCGGCCAAGCGGATGATGCCACGCCCTATAACTGGCGCAACACTTGGTTTACCAGTCTTGGCGCACGGTTTCAGCCGGGCTTCAGCTCTTGGAGCTACCGAATTGGTATCGGCTTTGATCAAAGCCCAGTAAGCAACGACCAGAGCTTAAATGTTCGTGTTCCCGATGCCGATCGGTACTGGATTGGCATGGGGGTTGGCTATAGATTGAGCGATAGCGTGCGCCTTGATGCAACCTATATGGCCATGTGGTTTGATGCGGCGACCCTGCACCTGCGTGATCCGGGCGGCCTCAAAGGAAGCCTCACCGGGCAGTATGAGAGCTATCTGGATATTGTGGCCTTGCGGGCAACAGCAAGTTTTTAATGGATTTTTTGTAGCCCTTGTTCCCCCGCACAAACCCCCCTATAACCCGGGGCTATGAGCACTCTTACAACCCCCGCCGATAACCCGGAATTGTCCATCGAAGACGAAATGCGCAAGTCCTATCTGGACTATGCCATGAGCGTAATTGTCTCCCGCGCCCTGCCCGATGTGCGCGACGGCCTCAAGCCGGTACACCGCCGGATTTTGTACGCGATGAAAGAGGGCGGCTACGACTCCACTAAGCCGCTCCGTAAATCGGCTCGGATTATCGGGGATGTCATGGGGAAATACCATCCCCACGGCGATACCGCAATTTATGATGCTTTAGTGCGCATGGCGCAGGATTTCTCGCTTCGCCTGCCCCTCATCCAAGGGCAAGGAAACTTCGGCAGTATGGACGGCGATAACCCCGCCGCCATGCGGTATACTGAGGCACGTCTCGCCAAAGCCGCGGAAGAATTGCTACGCGATATTGACAAAAATACCGTTGATTTCAGGCCAAATTATGACGATTCAGAGCGGGAGCCTATGGTTCTACCCGCCCAGTTTCCCAATCTTCTCGTCAACGGTGTCGGCGGGATTGCCGTGGGGATGGCCACCAATATTCCCCCCCATAATTTAGGCGAAGTCATTGATGCCTGCTGCGCGTATGTGGACAACCCTGCCCTCACGCTTGAAGACGCTATGCAGTTTGTCCAAGGGCCAGATTTCCCTACCGGCGGCCTTATTTTGGGGCGCAAGGGTATTCTTGATGCCTTTAAAACAGGCCGCGGCTCCATTCTGATGCGAGCCAAGCATCACCTTGAAACCCACGGCAAAGAGCGTCAGTCCATCATTTTTGATACTATTCCGTATCAACAGAACAAAGCTAAGATCGTTGAAAAAATAGGCGATCTAATGAAAGAAAAAATTATCGAGGGCATCGCCGAAGTCCGCGACGAATCCGATCGTGACGGCGTGCGGGTGGTGGTTGATCTCAAACGCGATATTGAACCGGAAGTTATTCTCAACAAATTGTTTTCCCTCACCCCGCTGGAGACCAGCTTCGGCGTCAACACCGTGGCTCTACACAATGGCCGTCCGGCCACCATGGGCTTGCTCGGCATCATTTCCGCCTTTGTCACCTTCCGAGAGGAAGTCATTGGTCGCCGTACTCGCTTTGACTTGATGAAAGCCCGCGAACGCGCTCACATCTTGGTCGGCCTCGCCGTTGCCGTCGCCAACATTGATGAGGTTATCCGCATCATTCGGGCATCCCCCAACCCGGAAACAGCGCGGGCGGAATTGGTAAAGCGTGAATGGCCTGCTGAGGGCATCATGCCCCTAGTGGCCATCGTCGATCCCGGCGTGGATCAGGGACAAAAAATCTATCGCCTTAGCGAAACTCAGGCCAAGGCTATCCTTGATTTACGCCTGCATCGCCTCACGGGATTAGAACGCGAGAAAATCACCGGAGAACTCAAAGAAGTTGGTGCAGCCATTGGCGAATACCTAGCCATCCTTAACTCCCGCCCGAAAATGCTAGAAGTCCTCAAAAAAGAACTGCTGACCGTTAAGGAAAAATTCAGCACTCCGCGCCGCACCGATATTGTTGGTGAAGCAGTTGAACGCGATCTCGAAGACCTTATCCAACGCGAAGACATGGTCGTCACCGTCAGTTACAACGGTTACGTCAAGCGTGTCTCCCTCTCCAGCTATCGCTCCCAAAAACGCGGCGGTAAGGGGCGGAGTGCCATGACCACCCGGGAAGAAGACTTCGTCACCCGCCTGTTCATCGCCAACACCCACACCCCGGTGCTGTTTTTTACCTCCGCCGGGCGGGTGTATTTGCTCAAAACTTATGCTTTGCCCCAAGGCACACCCCAGACACGGGGCAAGCCACTGGTGCAACTGCTTCCGAAACTTGAAGGCAATGAACGGGTGAGTGCCATTATGCCCCTGCCCGACGATGCAACGCTGTGGGACAAGATGTCCATCCTGTTTGCCACCAGCAAGGGGAACATCCGCCGCAACGCCCTCACCGATTTCACCACCATTAAAGCTGGCGGCAAAATGGCGATGAAGCTAGAGGAATCCGGCGAATCCCTTGTGGACGTCGTCGCCTGCCATGATCATGAAGACGTTGTTCTGTCCACCAAAATGGGGCGAACCATTCGCTTTGCCTTGGACGATTTACGGGTGTTCAACAGCCGCGCCTCCACCGGGGTGCGGGGCGTCCGCTTGGCCAAAGGGGATGAGGTGATTAATCTTTCCACCGTCTGCCATGTGGACATGACCATGGAAGAACGCGCCGCCTACCGTGCCGAGACCGCCCGTCGCCGCGGTCTTGAGATTGAAGAAGCCGATCCCGAAGACGTAGCTGTCGCGGTATCACTTAGCAAGCAGCGCTTTGATGAGCTCGCCGCCCAGGAAGAATTCATGCTCACCGTCAGTACCCTCGGCTTTGGCAAGCGCAGCTCCCTGTTTGACTACCGCCTCACCGGGCGCGGAGGGCAAGGTATCGCCGCCATGGAACTCAACGCCAAAAACGGCCAAATGATCGCCACGTTCCCAGTGAAAGATAGCGATCAAATCATGCTGGTCACCAACAACGGCCAGCTGATCCGTTGCCCCGTCGATCAAATCCGCATCGCTGGGCGCAAGACCCAAGGTGTAACCATCTTCAAGGTCGCCAGCAATGAACAGGTCGTGGCGGTAGCCAAGGTTCCGGCTGAGGAGGAGTAATTTTGAAACAGGCTCTATCGTGCCCGTTCAAATTTACCGCCTAGTCTTTGAAATAAATCTATAAAATCAGGAAAGCTGGTCGCGATAGCACTATCATCATCCACTGTCACTGGGCTACTACCTACCATCCCGGCGATAAGGAAACTCATGGCAATCCGGTGATCCATATTCGTCGGAATAACTCGACTGGAGCGCAGGTTTTCAGAACTGCCCAAGCCTTCTATGCGCATCCAATCGTCTCCGGTAGTCACGACAACCCCTAGGTTGTTAAGACCCTCGGAAATAGCATTCAAACGATTGCTTTCCTTTACTTTTAGTTCGGCAATACCTTCAAAGTGACTTACCCCCTCAGCACAGGCAGCAGCAATAGCCAAAATAGGATATTCATCAATCATAAATGCCGCCCTACTGGCAGGAACACGAACGCCGCGCAGTCGACTGGGGCGAGCAATGAGAGTACCTGTCGGCTCACCACCAACTTCAACAATGTTATTAATGCTAATGTCCGCGTTCATTTCCATTAGAGTATCCAAAAGACCCGTGCGGGTTGGATTTAAACATACCCCAGGAAGGACAACCTCCCCGGTTTTTGCTAACACACCGGCGACGAGGGGGAACGCTGCCGACGATGGATCTGCGGGAATATCAAGACTAAAAGGGCTAAGTTCACAGCGTCCATCCAGTTCAATAATATTGCCCCCTTCAGACGCATTACTAATCCGGATTGGTACGCCCAACGCTTTAAGCATTCGTTCTGTATGATCTCGACTTGGGTACCGCTCCCATATTTTTGTGGTGCCGTGAGTATTCAGCCCGGCAAGTAAAATCGCCGACTTAACCTGAGCCGATGCCACAGGCAAAGCATAATCAATAGGCAAAGGTAAAGCGGCACCTTGCACGGTCAAGGGGAGGCGGCCATTACTTCGGGAGATAAACTGCGCTCCACTTTGTCGTAGTGGTGCAATAACGCGCTGCATGGGACGGCGACGCAAGGATGCATCACCCGTAATACACGCCGTAAAGTGATGACTAGCCAAAAGACCCAGCAACAGCCGTGCGGAAGTACCTGAATTCTCCATGTTTAAAACATCATCAGGCTCCAAAAAACCACCAACACCAACACCGTGCACACGCCAATGACCAAGCTCAATCCGCTCCAATGTCACGCCTAAAGCGCGCAAAGCCGCAACCGTTGCCAGAACATCCTCGCCCTCCAGCAATCCGGAAATATTGCTTTCACCAACGGTTTGTGATGCCAGCATCAAGGCTCGATGGGAAATAGATTTGTCCCCAGGCACTCGAACTGTCCCCCGTAATGCTGAGATAGGCAGAGCAGTTAAGGCATTGGAAACAGACACAGGTTAAAATCCTCTTGACAGCGATGCGGACGCACCCTAACCGGGCATCCAGATCAGAACAAGAGGAAAGCTATGGCTAAAGCAGAATGGGGTACAAAACGACAGTGCCAAGCGTGCGGCGCACCGTTTTATGATTTACGCAAAAACCCGGCAGTATGCCCAAAATGCGGCACGACGCAGCAGATGGACGCTCCTCTGCGCAGCCGCCGCACCCGCGCTGTTGCTGAAGCCGACCCTTTAATGGCCAAAAAAACCGCAGCCTTGGCTGTGGATCCGCTGGTCGATGATATTGCCGATACCAGTGCGACTGAGGATGCTTTTTTGGAAGATGCCGAAGAACTCGAAGAAGACGACGTTCTCACCCCAGATATTGAGGATGAGGATGGAAAGAATAAAGAAGCCTGAAAACTTGCAATGATTTTCCCCGTTTATAGCGGGTTGGAAAATTATACCATTTTGCGTTCAACATGTAGATATTATCCACGCGAGGCGGTGAGTACGCGCGGCATTTGAGCCAACCCTTGTGCAATGATTTGATTGCACAAGGTTATAAAAATAGTTTCAGCGCACAGTAGACTTTATCAAAGTTGACCATAAATGACGCAACGCACTATAAACGATAGTGCGTTGCTGCTTGTAAAGTGTTTCCGAGTAAGCACGCAATGGTCATCGGTCCAACACCGCCGGGAACGGGGGTTATAGCCTTGGATTTCGGGGCAACAGTGGCGTAATCAACATCGCCGACAAGGCTATCTGCAACCCTATTAATACCCACGTCCAAAACCACGACACCACTTTGCACCATATCCCCGGTAATCATCTTTGGCCGTCCCACGGCGGCCACCAAAATATCCGCTTGTCGGGTAATGTCTCCTAGATTTTTTGTTTTTGAGTGTGCAATAGTGACGGTACAATCGGCTTGAAGCAACAAGGCCGCCATAGGCTTACCCACAATGTTACTGCGTCCGACGATGACAGCGTGTTTTCCAGCCATTTTTTCCCTAGGCAATGCCTGCTCCAACAGCAGCATACAACCTTGTGGAGTACAGGGCACAAACGATTCCAAGCCTAATTGTAACCTACCAATGTTTACAGTGGTGAAGCCATCCACGTCCTTCAGCGGGCTGATGCGTTCGATAACTGCCGTACTATTAATATGCCGGGGCAAGGGAAGCTGTACCAGAATACCATGTACCAAGGAATCTTGATTGAGGCTATCCACCAAGCTCAGTAAATTTTCCTGGGTTGTATTCCCTGGTAAACAGTGAGTGAAAGAAGCAAAACCAGCCTCCATTGCCTGTTTACCCTTAGTACGAACGTACACAGCACTGGCCGGGTCTTCGCCCACCAAAACCACGGCCAAGCCAGGGGTTATCCCTGTACGATGATGAAAGTCTTTTACCTGCTGAGCAATAGTAGCTCTAATGCTTGCACCCAAGGCCTTACCATCTAAAATCATCATCGTGCCAGCCAGTGCAACACATCAACAGTAAAATATAAGCCCAAAATTAAAAATACCGGGGCAAGATCAATAGCCAACGCTGGCCAAATACGGCGAATAAGCTGGCGAATGGGATTTAACAGCGGTTCGGAAAATTTCCGCACCGTTTCATCCAACATACGGACAAATTTGTGTCTACTGTTAACAATATCAAGATACACGAGCCATCCTAAAAATATCTGCACAATCAAGGCAAAAATAAATAAGTTGATGACACTAACGATCAAATTAACAATTGGGTTTATCATGATGGGGCTTTTATAGGGTAACAACAGGGGCGTCAATGACTGGTGTTGTTAAAAGAAGCGTCTATACTGCCCTGATGCCCGTTTTTTACCGTTTCCATTGTCTTGTTTTAGGTTTGCTTTTGCCCTTGTTATGGCTCCCAAAAATCAACATGATTACCGTAGCGGGGCAGTATGCCGGGGCGCGGGTGGATGATGGCGTGCTTCTGTTGGTTGCGTGCATGATTATTTTTACTTGGCGATGGGAGTTATTCAGGTTGCCATGGTATTTGTATGCGCTAGGGGGATTTTGTATCCTTGGTGTGGTTAGTGTAGCCTGGAACGATGGCGGTCTGGTTGGCTATGCTTATGCTTTACGGTTAGCTGAGTATGCTGTTTTCTTTGTGGCCGGAAGTTTACTTGCGAATAAACCACGTTTTTTTGCCTTCTATCTTGCAGCTTACGGCCTGGTTACGGTGATAATGGTTATATTACAGCGATACAACCTTATGCCCGCTTTTACTACAGAAGACGGTCTGCGTTGGGGCATTCCCAGTGGCCTAACCGGTGGAACGTGGGAGGTTGGCTTGGTGCTGGCTATGCTGGCAACAGCAGCACTACAAGCTCCGCTATCGTGGCGGCATAAGGGATTGGCACTTCTATTAGCAGGCCTGGGTATTGCGATATCTGGGGCACGGGTTCCGTTTGTATTGCTGTTGGGGATTGCAGCAATAGGCAAGAATTGGCGACGGTGGGTAGTGGCTCTTGCAGTATTACCTTTAATGATCAATTTTTCCCCTGTGGGCAAACGGTTGGCGATGCTGGGTAGTGGCGATAATATTATTGCCGTGCGGGGGATATGGAATGCTGCCACACCACATATGCCTGTCAGTGATGCGTATCCTCTGGCTACCGCTACCCATACATTGCTACCTTTGACTGATCTTAGTTTGCTGCAGCGAACTGAAAAAACCGCCGTGGCTGTCAAGCTGTTTTGGCATAGTCGGGGCACGGCGGCTTTTTGGATTGGTCACGGTTCAGGCAGTCGGGGGCCAGCTGTAGATATGGGCTATGCTCGCTTATTAGCAGAAAATGGTATTATTGGAACGTTGTTGTTGGGATCATTTTTTTTAGGTGGCCTTATAATCTTGCCTTTACCGACACTGGTCTTGTTGGGAAACATGCTAACTTTAGATGCCTATTTGGCATATAAAGTTATGACGGTGTATTTTCTGCTGCTTGGCTTTGCAAAACCGCATATAGCTGGTTGCACAATTATAAAGTATACTTTCAGCCAGCGCACGGCACAAAGTGCCGCGGCCGAATGGCCAAACAAAAATAACTTATAGCGCGCTGAAGACTTTATCAAAATCTACCGCTAATTACGCAACGCGCTATAAAATGTCAACACTTTAAAAATTCCCCCCATTGCTTCGGAATCGATGAGTCTGGCATAACCTTGGTAGAGGGTTTCCTGGTGGCTGGGATTGTGGTATGATAACATATTGAGGCGTTCGCGGATACCGTGGTGATACAAAAAATCCCGTTGAGTGGTCAGCGTGGTTATCAAGTTAAAAGCTTTTGCTATAGTTTGGAGTTGTTCAAAATTCACATGACTGGTGATATCAGTATCGGCATCGGCAGTGTAGGGATATACGGATTGATGATGGCGCAGAGCTTGGAGACTATCCCCCGGTTGCCACTGCATTGCCCCATAGTCAATAATAAGACCAGCCCCGCAGGATTTTTTTACTAGGGCGCATATTTCCTCCATCACGGCAGCGCGAAGCGGGCTTTTTTCTATAATAGCGGTATCATTGGTATCGGGTTGAGGGAACCAGATACGTTTGCCATCCTGTACATAGGCTTGCGCCTGACCGCGCCATTGTTGAATAGGAAGAGCATCAAAAAACTCATTGGCAATAATAAATACTGGACTTTCTGTGGGCAGTGATTGCAACGTATCAATCCATTGGGGATCGGGAATACCGTGTTTTGCCCAATATCGCGCCTGCTCTCGTTGCAGTGGTATCGAGTTTTCCACCGCCATCACCTGCCACTGCACAGGCAATGCTTTGACGCGGCGATATATATCGGCCATAAGCGTCCCTCGCCCAGGACCAAGTTCTGTTAAGATTGCTTGTGCTGGACTTCCCGCACGCTCCCATGCCAGAGCCAACCAAACAGCCAAACTTTCACCAAACAGCGGGCTTATTTCAGGGGCAGTGGTGAAGGCACCCTTGGCTCCCACGGCGTTGGGGTTATTATAATACCGGGCGGTCTGGATCGCCCACCAATCTTCTAGCTTCTGGGGCGCAGGCACACAGCCCCCGCCGCAATCATGAGTAGACACAACCATTGCCCTTGGCTCAAACCCAACACAAGAAAACCAATCTGGACATCCGGTTCTCGGAAGAACTCCACAGCAAACCGCACAAGACCATACCCGGCCAAAAATACCCCGGTGACTCGCCACGGTGTTTGCAACCACCCCCAACGACACGCCCCCAGCAATAAGAAAAAGCCCAACAGCAGTCCCTCGCCCACTGCTTCATACAATTGGCTTGGGTGCCGCGGCAACGATCCGCCGTGAGGAAACACCATTCCCAAAGGGGAATAAGTCACCCGGCCATATAGCTCACCATTAATAAAATTGGCTACTCGGCCAAAAAAAAGACCAATAGGGACAACAGCAGCTGTAAGATCAGCAAGGCGAGGCAACGGCACTCGGTGCGTGCGACTGACAATAAGTATTGCCGCCGCCACACCGATTAGCCCGCCATGAAAGGCCATGCCGCCTTGCCATATTTTGAGAATATCACCGAGGTTCTGGCTATAGTAACCCCATTGGTATAATAAAACATAACCCAGCCGCCCGCCAAGAATAATCCCCAAAATAACCCCAGTAAGGAGGCCATCCAAGGCCGCATCGGAAGGCTCACCTGGATTGCCGGCAAAACGACGCAGGCGCTTTAAGGCCAAAAAACCCAAAAAAATCCCGGCAATATAGGCAAGTGCGTACCATCGCACAGCAAAGCCGCCGATAGAAATGGCCACAGGATCAATCGTAGGAAAGGTCAACACACCTAGCGGCGTAGACCAAGAGCCTGAATCAACCGCTGGTAACGACCAAAATCTTTCTTCTTCAGATAATCGAGCAAAGACCGACGATGCCCAACCATCTTGAGTAGCCCACGGCGGGAATGATTGTCTTTATTGTGGTTGCTAAGATGCCCGGACAGAGCATTGATACGCTCCGTCAGTAAGGCAACCTGTACCTCCGGTGAGCCAGTGTCATTAGCGACAACGGCGAATTTTTTCATAATTTCCGCTTTTTGTGCGACAGTAAGCGACATCGAGAATCTCCATCGTTAGGGGTAAACCCGACGCGCCAAGATGTCGTCCAGCACACGGGGAGGATATTTCTAGCAACAAAATCAGAGCGGATGCAAGCCATAAATAACAGCCGCAAATATCACAATCGAATTCAACGATTTTCTCTTATCCTTACCGATCCACCGTGCGCCGGCAATCCCTCCGCCTCAGCAAGGGGTACAGCGATGCCTGCTAATGCCCCAAAAGCTTTACCCTCGGGGCAATGCAAAAACGTCGCCCGGCGCATAAAATCGGTGACACCAAGGCCGGAGGCATAGCGCGCTGCACCGCTGGTAGGCAAAACATGGTTAGGGCCGGCGCAATAATCCCCCAAAGCTTCGGGGGTGTGGGCACCAATAAAAACACTGCCCGCGCAACGAACTTGAGGAAATAAAGCCTCGGCTTTAGCACCGGACAGCTCCAAATGTTCCGGGGCGATGCGAGCCGACACCCAGATAGCATCGCTCAGACTAGGTACAAGAATAACTAACCCATACCGATCCCAGCTAGCCTTCGCTATGGCGCGGGTGACGAATAAAGGCAATTGCGCGGCTACGGCATCCACCACTGCCTGCAAATGCCCCTGATCGGTTGCAATGATAATGGACTGAGCATCGGGATCGTGTTCAGCTTGGGCAAGGAGATCAGCGGCCAGCCATGCGGCAGGAGTACTTCCATCACTAATGATACAGACTTCCGAAGGCCCGGCGATGGAATCAATTCCCACTTTACCGAATACTTGCCGTTTTGCCTCGGCAACATAGGCATTACCGGGACCAACAATCTTGACCACTGGAGCAATGCTGGCGGTACCAAAAGCCAACGCAGCAATAGCCTGCGCTCCGCCCACAGCGTAAACCTCATCCACTTCGGCCAACAATAACGCTGTAGCTACTGCTGGAGGCAAATACCCCTCAGGTGTTGGAACGGTAACAACCAATCGCTCAACCCCGGCAATTTTCGCCGGTAGAGCGTTCATCAACACCGAGCTTGGGTAACTGGCTCGACCGCCGGGGACATATAACCCCACGGCTCCTAATGCCTCCCACCGCCATCCTAGGCGAACACCGAGGCTGTCGGTAATATCTTTATCTTCAGGGCGTTGCAGGGCATGAAAAACCCGAATCCGGGCGGCGGCTTTCTCCAACGCCTCCCGCACCGAGGCCGGACACAAAGCAGCGGCCTTTTCCAGCGCGGCCTTTGAAACTTTTAAATCCCCAATATGCCGATCAAACTGTTGCGTGTAACGCTCCAAAGCGGCATCGCCTTCCTGACGCACAGCTTTGATAATCGAGGAAACCGCATCGGCAATCGCCGGGTCATGACCACTGCCTCGCTCTAGAGCCTTGTCCAGCCTAGGCAAAAAATCAGCGTCGCGGGCATCCAACCAGTACATCGTTCTATTCTGTCGCTTTTTTAGTGCTAGCGCAAGCACTACGCACGCTTAAAACATACCGCAGCCAGAACCGCAAACGCCTGCGCCCGGTGGCTGATCTGGTCTTTGACAACGGAACCAAGTTCGGCCAACGTCTGAGTGAAACCATCTGGAACAAACATGGGATCATAGCCAAACCCGGCGGTGCCCCGGGGCGGCCAAGTCAAGGTTCCCGACAAAATACCAACGTGCATTTCTCCTGGCCGATGGTCCGGGTAGGCCAGTGCCAAAGCACAGGTAAACTGGGCTCGCTTATCCTTACTGGCCGCGATAGCCACCCACAATTTTTCCATACCCCAGGCAAAATCACGCCCACCGGGCATTTTTTCCGCCCATCGGGCAGAGTGTACACCCGGCGCACCGCCCAGAGCATTGGCTCCCAAGCCAGAATCATCGGCTAAAGCTGGAAGGCCGCTGGCCGAGGCGGCGGCGCGAGCCTTAAGCATAGCATTCTCAGCATAGGTCAACCCGTCCTCCACAGGCTCAATCAACCCCAAATCCCCTGCCCCTAGTACCTTAATCCCATAAGGCTCGACAAGGGCTTGCAGCTCTTTCAGCTTGCCACGATTATGACTGGCCAGCACAAGGGTATCGCCAGTAAAAAGACGTTGCTTTAAGGAAATTGCAGGGGTTCCAAGCATAGAAACGCTATCTATACAATAACAATATTATTTAATGCGCGATAGCTGGCTGCTCCGGATGCGTCGGGGTTTTACCCGCAACCCCCGCCACTACCACCGTATCAACCCCATCATCCCACGCAATAGGCAATGGTGCCTGAACCAGAGCATAGGATAATACTGCATCAACCGTTGATACTGGCTTGATATCCAAGCTTCTTTTTACAATATCAGGAATCTCCGCTAAATCTTTAGCATTTTCTTCCGGAATAAGCACTGTCTTAAGGCCACCACGCAATGCCGCTAACAGTTTCTCCTTAAGCCCACCAATGGGCAATACTCGACCGCGCAGGGTGACTTCCCCAGTCATGGCCACATCCCGACGCACGGGAATACCCGTAAGCAACGAAACGATGGATGTTGCAATGGCAATTCCCGCCGAAGGACCATCTTTAGGCGTAGCCCCCTCGGGGACGTGCACGTGAATATCTTTTTTATCAAAGACATTCGGTTTAACACCAAAACGAGCAGCATTAGCTTTTACATAGCTCAAAGCCGCCTGAATAGACTCCTGCATCACGTCGCCAAGCTTGCCGGTGATGGTAATCTTACCACTGCCGTGGACAAGCACGGCTTCAATGGAGAGCAAATCCCCGCCAACTTCTGTCCAAGCTAAACCCGTGGTAGCACCAATCTGATTACTTTCCTCGGCCAAGCCAAAGCGGTATTTTGGCACACCCAAATACCCCTCCAAGGTGTCAGGGGTGATGGTAATGGTCGCAATACTTGGCTTTGCCTCAAGAGCACGCGTGGCCTTACGAGCCAACTTAGCCAGTTCTCGATCAATATTACGCACACCGGCTTCCCGGGTGTAGGTGCGAATAATCGCGCGCAGGGTTTCCTCAGGCACAATAAATTCCTGTTCCTTTAAACCGTGCGCTTCGCGCTGCTTAGCCAGCAAGTGCCGCTGGCATATGACAACTTTCTCATCTTCCGTATACCCAGAAATACGAATGACTTCCATGCGATCCAGAAGGGGTTGAGGCATATTCAACGTATTAGCGGTACAAACAAACATTACTTGGGAGAGATCATAATCAACTTCCAAATAGTGATCATTGAAGGCCGCATTTTGTTCAGGATCGAGAACTTCCAACAATGCCGATGTCGGATCGCCCCGCCAATCATTGGCAAGCTTATCAATCTCATCAATAAGAAACAAAGGATTAGATGACCTTGCTTTTTTCATTGATTGAATAATTTTTCCCGGCAGAGAGCCAATGTAAGTACGACGATGACCGCGTATTTCCGATTCATCCCGAACCCCACCCACGGACATACGCACAAAACTACGCCCCGTAGCAGCCGCAATAGATTTACCCAAAGACGTCTTGCCCACCCCCGGTGGTCCTACCAAACAAAGGATGGGGCCCTTGAGTTTACCAGTACGTTTTTGCACGGCTAGGTATTCAATGATCCGCTCTTTAACTTTATCAAGACCGAAATGCTCTTTATTAAGCAATATTTCAGCAGCATCCACATCATGTTTTAATTTAGTAAATTTTTTCCATGGCAATCCCAGTAACCAGTCTAAATAATTACGAATCACCGTGGATTCTGCTGCCATGGGGGACATCATTCGTAATTTACGAAGCTCATGATGAGCGCGTTCTTTTGCCTCCTTGCTCAGACGGATTTTTTTAATACGATGCTCTATCTCGGAGAGTTCATCCTTGCCTTCTTCATTTTCGCCAAGTTCTTTTTGGATGGCCTTCATTTGCTCATTGAGGTAATATTCCCGCTGGCTTTTTTCCATTTGCTTTTTGACACGGGTGCGGATTTTTTTCTCTACCTGAAGAACGCTTATCTCTCCTTCCATCACGGCAAGAATTGCCTTAATGCGCTTGTTAATATCAAGAGTTTCAAGAAGCTTTTGCCGTTCCGGAATTTTAAGGCTAAGATGTGAAGCAATGGTATCAGAAAGCTTTCCAGATTCGGACATCTGATTAATAGCCACCAACACTTCAGGGGGAATTTTCTTATTAAGTTTTATATAGCTGTCAAAAGCGGTCAATACAGATCGAGTCAAAGCAGCAAGCTCGCGTTCGTCAGCGATAGTATCAGGCATAACTTCGGCAACTGCCTCAGCATATACCGTGTTAGTATTGTCTATACTCAACACCTTAGCTCTGCCAACACCTTCAACTAGAACCTTCACTGTACCATCAGGTAATCGCAGCAGCTGCAAAATCGATCCCATCGTACCAATGTGGTACACACCCCGCATATCCGGATCATCAAGACTGGGGTCTTTTTGGGTTAGCAACATGACGTTTTTATCTTGACGCATGGCGGCCTCAAGAGCACGCACAGACTTCTCCCGTCCCACAAACAACGGTACAATCATATGAGGAAATACCACAATATCCCGCAATGGCAGCAACGGTAGGACTAGGTGGCTCTCTTCAAGGTTATCGCGTTCCCGTATAGACATAACTATGATTCTCTCACATTATCAGATCAAGCGAAGGTGCTCCTTATCTATCTAGTGCTTCCCGATGGATTCTTTAAGGGATTTTTTTTCTTTTTCTTTAGGAGGGGACATTTCCTCACCCTGAATATAACTTGGCTTGGCATTACCTTCCACCACATCCTTGGTGACAACAATCTCGCTCACATTTTCGATATCAGGAAGATCAAACATTGATTCAAGAAGCAAACCCTCCATAATCGAACGCAGGCCTCGCGCACCCGTGTTACGCGCAATGGCTTTTTTGGCCACCGCCGACAACGCCTCATCATCAAAGCGCAACTCCACATCCTCCATTTTATAAAGACGCTGGTACTGTTTAAGTAAAGCATTTTTCGGCTCAGTTAAAATTTGGATCAAAGCACTTTCACTAAGGTCTTCTAAAGTGGCCACCACAGGCAAACGTCCAATAAATTCAGGAATAAGCCCGAATTTGATAAGGTCTTCTGGCTCTACTTGGCGCATGATAGCACCCGGGGTTCGCTCATCCGGGGCGCGGACATCAGCCCCAAAACCAATGGCCGAACCCTTGCCGCGATTAGCAATAATCTTATCCAACCCGGCAAAGGCACCGCCGCAAATAAATAAAATATTTGTCGTATCTACTTGCAAAAACTCCTGCTGCGGATGCTTACGCCCCCCTTGGGGTGGAACAGAGGCCACCGTGCCTTCCATAATTTTTAGCAAGGCCTGCTGCACCCCTTCACCGGAAACATCTCTGGTAATAGACGGATTTTCAGACTTACGGCTGATTTTATCAACCTCATCAATATACACAATCCCTCGCTGGGCGCGCTCCACATTATAATCGGCCGCCTGTAAAAGTTTTAAAATAATGTTTTCAACATCTTCACCAACATATCCGGCTTCGGTCAAGGTGGTGGCATCGGCCATCGTGAACGGCACATCGAGAATGCGCGCCAAGGTCTGCGCCAACAAGGTTTTACCGCAGCCCGTTGGGCCGATGAGCATGATGTTAGACTTGGCCAGCTCAACCTCACCACTTTTGCCGCCCATGTTGACGCGCTTGTAATGGTTGTGCACGGCCACAGCCAACACGCGTTTGGCGTGATCTTGGCCAATCACATAATCATCAAGAACCGTTTTTATCTCTTTCGGGCTTGGAACGCCATCACGGGATTTAACGAAAGAAACCTTGGCTTCTTCACGAATAATTTCAGCACATAATTCAACACATTCGTTGCAGATAAATACCGTCGGCCCGGCGATAAGTTTTTTGACCTCATGCTGCCCCTTACCGCAAAAGGAGCAATACAAGGTATTTTTATCGTTTTGATTATTCTTACTCATGTCTCTCTCCTAGCAAAGGCTCCTGACAGAAAAATATCCTGACAGACAAGTGTGACACGACCGTTTTAAGGAACGGTTAAACTATCACACCGCCCCATTGTAATAGTAAAAATAATGAAGGGAAGAGGCGACGAAGGATTTTTTCAACACAATAACTTTCTGTGGATAGCCTTATAAAATATTATTGTTTTTCAATAATTTCCATCATTATCTCGTTGCGGCGTAAAAAAGGCAGTGTCCAAGGCGGGTTAAAAAACGCATACATCACCTCCCCCACGGCATGAAGTTTTTTAGCCTCGATGAACGATCGCAAAGAATCCTGATGTTCTTTGAGATTATCATCACTAGCCATGCCAGAAAAACGCACCACAACAAAGCGTTTTGCCGGAATTTCATGCAGGGTTACAGCCTCACTATTAGGCTTTGGCAGGGATTCCAACGTGTAGCTGGCAGGCATCACAAACCGAACCATCCAACTGCTGCCCGCGCCCTCTTGCAGTACCGGCGCGGTCATGGCAATTTTCTCGGCCGGTTGCTGGATAACCGGGGCTGTCATCGCCACGGACTGCTGAGCCGTATTGTTACCAAAAATATAATCAGCGATGAGGCGAAAGCCCTTATTGATAGCCTCCTTCCGTTCACCCGCAACCTGCGCCTCTGCAACGATCAAGGGCGGGTAATCGCGGATTTCAATATCCCCGTGCGCCTCCGCCACGGTGTATGGTGCTTGTTCCACATTACTCACGATGGGTCCCCATGCGGCAAAACCCAAAACGGCAACACCAGCAATGATCCATAGCATACGTTTTCTCATTTCTTGCATCCTTAGAATGATAGTGCTTTCTGAAACTCAAACACCCAACAACTTAAGGGTGTAACACACAAAAAAGCTTTTCCAGATTAAAATATTAACACCTCCAACATCGTTCTGTAATCATTGATTGTCAAAACCTGTTTTTTTTACTATAATAGTCATCCTTGTTAAGACGTTTTGATTGAAAGAGTCAGGGAGTACCCGCATGGCCGATGAGGCATGGCTGCAAAAAAAGCTCACGGAATTGTACGACGAACACCGCCGCTTGGATAGTATCATCAACCAGTTGACCCTTGAGGTTTCCATTGATCAATTGCAGGTGCAGCGGCTGAAAAAACGCAAGCTGCAATTGCGCGATCAGATTCAGATGGTGGAAAGCTCCCTCCTCCCGGATATTATTGCCTGATGCAGACCCCTATTGTGGCTATCGTCATGGGCAGTCAGTCGGACTGGAAAGTGCTCCATTTGGCCGCAGAGACTTTAGAAAAACTGAACATCCCTTTTGAAGCCCGCATTGTCTCCGCCCACCGCACGCCCAAGCGGCTATACGCTTTTGCGGAGACAGCGCGGGAGAAGGGCTTTCGGGTCATTATCGCCGGCGCGGGCGGCGCGGCGCACCTGCCTGGCATGATTGCCGCCCTGACCCCCCTGCCCGTTCTGGGCGTGCCCGTGGCCGCCACGGGGCTAAACGGTCTTGATAGCTTACTCTCTATTGTCCAAATGCCCAAGGGGATTCCCGTGGGCACCTTGGCCATTGGCGAAGCGGGGGCTGTCAATGCCGCATTGCTGGCCGCCTCTATTTTGGCCACCACCGATGCCGACCTAGCGCAACGCCTTGATGCCTACCGCGCTAGCCAGACCGACAGCGTCGCCGATGCCCCCGCCTGAAGCCCGCCTGATTGTTGGCCTTGGCAACCCCGGATCAGAGTATGCCCGGCACCGGCACAACGTCGGTTTTATGGTTATTGATGCCCTCGCAGAGCACCTTAAAACACCTTTATTTTCAAAGAAATTTAAAGGCTTGTATGCATCCTTTCAAGTTCAGGTAAAAGATGATTCTGAACGCCAAACCTTGCACCTTCTCAAGCCGCAAACGTACATGAACCTGTCGGGGGAGTCGGTGCTGACCGCGTGCCAGTTTTTCAAACTTCCTCCCAGTGCCGTGACCGTGATTCATGATGAGATTGACCTGCCGCTGGGCACCGTCCGCAATAAGACCGGCGGCGGCGACGCCGGGCACAACGGCCTCAAAAGCATCACCGCCGCCCTTGGGCCGAACTACCACCGCGTCCGCATCGGCGTCGGCCACCCGGGGCAGCGCGAACGGGTGGCGGGGTATGTGCTGGAGCCTTTTGCAAAAGACGAGGAAAATCTTGTAAATACAGTTATAATGACGGCACGGGATGCCGCTCTGTATTCTAATGCCTGACCGAGGCACATACGTCTTATGCGTCTATTGAAGTGCTCGGTTTAGCCCCCTCCCCTGCGTAGCGGGGGAGGGCTGGGGAGGGGGTGAAAAATTATTTGTTTTTCTTATTTTAAACACCCCCTTCCTCACCTTCCCCCGCAAGCAGGGGAAGGGATCAATAGGCAACGGTGTTTGTACCCCGCTAATGCTGGAAAAGAGCCAATCTTAGGACCTGTGTGCACAGGATGAACTCTAACGCTTAGGTTGCCAAACCCCCACGGCAACCCGCTTTAACCGCTCATGACACACCCGTTTTTTTATGCTTACCTTCAGCCAGCGGGGGCATCCCGTCCTCGTGCTACACTACAGGGGGTTATCATGCATCCATTGCGCCTTAAAAACCTGACCGCGAAGCACTCCAGCCTGGAGGATAAACTCCAGAGCGAGCTTGCCCGGCCCCGCCCCAATGAGGCGGTGATCCGGCAAATTAAAAAATTCAAACTAGTGCTGCGCGATCAAATACATCAGGCGAGTACGATGCCCCAGGACGCCGTTGCTGCGTAAGCAACATTCAGAAAAAAATACTATTGGGGGCGGCCGTTGGCTGCCCCCAATGTTTTTTCCCAATATTTTTTCTACCCATCCCCTCGCGACTTTAGTATCCTTCCCCTCCATGACCCTACTCCCCCGCCGCGCCGCCAGCGCCCCCGCCGCTTTTGTCCCGTTCATCATGGCCGGGGATCCCGATGCGGCGACGACCCTGCGCCGCCTCGATACGTTGGTGGAGGCCGGGGCCAGCCTCATTGAGCTGGGGATGCCGTTTTCTGACCCTATGGCCGATGGTGCGGTGATTCAGGCGGCGGGCCTGCGGGCACTGAACGGCGGCATGACCCTGCGCGGGGTGCTGGAGATTGTGCGGTCTTTCCACGGCAAGTACCCCAGCATCCCGTTGATCCTAATGGGGTATTATAACCCGATCTTTCGTTACGGTGATGAGGCTTTTGCCAAGGACGCCGCCGCCGCCGGGGTATCCGGCGTCCTTATTGTTGATGTCCCGATGGAGGAAGACGCGCCGCTAGCCGCCGCCTGCACCCATCACGGCCTGGCCCTCGTGCGCCTCATTGCCCCCACCACCCCGCCGGATCGCATCCGCGCGATTGCCGGGCGGGCCAACGATTTTCTCTACTACGTCGCTGTCGCCGGGATTACAGGCACCCAGCAGGCCAGCCCGGAGGCCACCCACCAACGCCTCACCCACATCCGCGCCATCACGAACAACCCCATTGCCGTAGGCTTTGGCATTAAAACCAGCACCGACGCCCACGGCGTGGCCGCCACGGGGGTCGACGGCGTCGTGGTGGGATCCGCGCTGGTCAACGCCGGGCATCAGGGCGATGCACCCTTCCGGGAACTCGCCCTCTCCCTTGGCAGCACCTTAAAACAATAACATGGGCGCGCCGGGGATACACTACGCCGTTGTTCTTCTTGCCGCTGGGTTCGGGCAACGCCTTGGTGCGCCTGTGCCCAAGCAATTTCTGACCCTCGCCAGCAAGCCCGTGGTGCAGCACAGTTTGGAGCTTTTTTTAAGCCAGAAAAACTGCACAACTATTCTCCTCGTCCTCCCAGCCGCGGCAGGCACCCCTCCCCTCCCCGGCTGGGTTTTAGCGCACCCCAAAGTGTGCATCATTAACGGGGGAGCCACCCGACAAGACAGCGTCCGCCTTGGTCTTGAAGCTCTCAGCAACGACGAATGGGTGCTGATCCACGATGCGGCGCGGCCGTTGCTCAGCCAGCACAGCCTTGATGCTTTGCTCAATGCCCTGCCCGGCAGCGACGGGGCAATTTTAGGACACCCCATCACCGACACACTAAAACAAACGACAGAAACCGGGGAAATCCTCACCACCCTTGAGCGTGGCCGCCTTTGGGCCGCCCAAACGCCCCAAGCGTTTCGCCTGAGGGATATTGTGCTGGCCCACCAGCGTTTTAGCGGCGGTACCTTTACCGATGATGCCGCCTTAGGGGAGTTGGCCGGGCTGAACCTACGCCTCGTCCACAACCCGCACCCCAACCCCAAAATCACCTGGCCTGGGGATATCGATCTGTGCGAGGCGTTGCTGACCCGGCAAGTGCCGAAAAAAAACCTCCGCATTGGCTACGGCATTGATATTCACCCCTTTGTTCCCGGCGACGGCGTGACCTTGGGCGGGGTGTTTATTCCCCATGATAAGAAGCTGCAAGGACATTCCGATGCCGATGCCGTGCTGCACGCCTTGACCGATGCCCTGCTGGGCGCGTTGGGCGAAGGCGATATTGGTATCCATTTCCCCCCCAGCGATCCGCAATGGAAAGGCGCAGCCTCCAGCCTCTTCGTCGCCGCCGCCATGGACAAACTACGCGCCCGAGGCGGCCACGTTATTAACGCCGACATTACGGTGATTGCCGAAGCCCCGCGCCTATCCCCGCACCGTGACGCCATGATTGCCTCGATTGCTGGGTTTTTGGGAATCCATAACTCTGCCGTTGCCGTCAAAGCCACCACCGCCGAAAGCCTGGGCGCGTTTGGACGCGGTGAAGGACTATACGCCTGCGCCACCATTTTAGTTGAGGTCAACCCATGATGAAACGCACCACCGCCCTGCGCATTGCCACCCTAGGCGGCATTGGCTATTGGCCGAAAGCTCCGGGAACTTGGGCAAGCCTTGTTACAACCCTTGTTGCTGCTGCACTCATCACCTTGACAGAAAATATAGGTATCATCGCGCCCCTGTTTGTTTGTGTTTTTTTTGGTAGTTTTATTGCTGCGTGGCGGCTTTCCCAAGAAATGCCCAATCATGATCCAGCTTGGTTTGTTGCCGATGAAGCCGTCGGGCAACTCATCCCCATCATTGTTGCTCCCTTTAATCCTGCATGGTGGGTATTATCTTTTGTATTATTTCGTTTTTTCGATATTATAAAACCGTGGCCTATTTCTTGGGCCAACAATCGAAGGGGATATAGTTGGATAATATGGGATGATGTCATCGCCGGCATTGCAGCAGCCATCGTCATTGTCTTGATGCTACCTCATTAACTGAGCTTAAGTCCTATAATACCAACAACAATCGCCAACATTGAAAGAAGCTTTCCAACATTCACCCCCTCCTGCATAAAACCAATCCCCACCAAGGCTACCCCCACCGCACCAATGCCCACCCACACCGCGTAACCCACGCTCAATGGAATCGTTCGCAATGCCAATGCCAGAAGCCAAAAACTAGCCATTGCAAAAACCGCCGTCACCACTGTTGGCCAAAATTTTGTCCACCCATCGGCATACTTCATCGCCACCGCCCAAATAATTTCGCAAACTCCAGCAAGCCCCAATAACAGCCACGCCCCAACGACACTCACGGCAGCTCTTTGAGCAAAATAATTTGCTCCCCCGGCTCGGTGTAACCTAACGAACGGCGCGCCTGTTCCTCTACCATATCTAAATCAAGATTATCCCGTCGCAAGAGCCGCGCCCGATGCTCTAAACTTTTTTCTTCCGCACTAAGGGTTGACAGCATTATAGAGGCACGATGCAGATTATCATCAAGCTGTCGCCACGCCATCAACCCACGCTGCCCTGTAATCAGATGCCATGCAAAATACAAAAGCAATAACAAAGCTAAAACTAACAGGACAATCCATCGCCGCCGGATCGCAACATCGCGTTTATCCTTAAGGGTGATTGCATAATTCACGCGTTCCAGCTACGGCTAACAAACTTCAGCGTCAATAGAAAAACCTTCTAGTTCTTTCATTATTTATGCATCAACATTTACGCTCTAACTTAATCGCTGCACTAAAATTAAAGGTTTAAGTATGCCCTCTGTTCTCATTGTTGGCGGTGGTGTTATTGGTCTTACGGCGGCATGGCGACTTGCTCAGGCTGGTCACTTTGTTACTGTGATAGAACGCCAAGCCTTTGGTTCTGGCGCATCAAATGCGGCGGCAGGGATGCTGGCTCCTCAAATCGAAGCTGAACCCGGAGAAGAAAACCTGTTGCCATTGTTGCTAGCCGCACGAGAAACATGGCCAGCATTTGCCGATGAATTACAGGAATTTAGCGGAATAACAATAGGATACCGCCGGGAAGGTACACTGATGGTGGCCGCTGACGCCGATGAATATCGTATTATCAAACGACACTATGATTATTTAAACAACATCTTACACCTGCCAATGGAATGGCTGGAAGGCAACACTTTAAAATCTCTGGAACTGTGCCTCTCTCCAAACATTGTGGCAGGATTCAAAAGCCCTCTCGATCACCAGGTGGACGCACGGTTGCTGATTAAAGCCCTCATCAAAGCCTGTGAAGCCGCCGGGGTGAATCTACTGCCCAAAACAATTGCCAGCGAGCTTATTATTGCAAAAGAAACCGTCACAGGGGTGCGCGCCCTGATGGAGCCGATACTGGCCGACGCCGTGTTGTTGTGCGGCGGGGCTTGGACACGGCTGCTGCGTTATTTGCCACCTTCTGTAAAAGCACTGGTTCGTCCGGTCAAAGGGCAAATGCTAGCACTACGCATGGAAGATGGTCACCCCCTGCTCTCCCATGTAGTGTGGGGCGAAAAAATTTATCTAGTCCCTAAAGCCGATGGCCGCTTATTACTGGGAGCAACCGTGGAAGATGTCGGGTTTGATGAAGGTGTCACGGCGGGCGGAATGCTGCACTTGCTCGAGCACGCTGAAACATTGCTTCCTAGTATCAATGAATTGAAAATCATCGAAAGCTGGGCTTCGTTTCGACCGGGCAGCCTTGATGATGCTCCTATTGTCGGTGAAACCCCTCTGGAAAATCTTTATATTTTGGGTGGTCATTACCGCAACGGCATCCTTTTAGCACCCTTGACTGCTTCTTTAACGCCAACCTTGATTGGCGAGAAAATCTTGCCGCCCTTGTGGCAACCTTATACAATGGCTCGCTTTTCGGGAATTTTCTGATGCCGCAGTATCGTCTTAATGATGAACTATTTGAGACCGCCACCCAAAATCTTGGGGGGTTTCTTGCCGAACGAGGGGTGTTACCCACTACCGGGGGTGTTGCCGTGGCACTAAACGGGATCGTCATACCAAGAAGCCAATGGTCTGTAACTTCTATCAAAAACGGTGATAATCTTGATCTTGTTCAGGCAAAAGCCGGGGGATAAAAAATCATTTTCGCAAGAAAACATGGGGTATATGCTGACGCAGCAACGCCAACGGCACGTGCGCTCGGGATAATAAATCTCCGCAAGCATTCAATACATCCTTGACGTCGTATGGCTTTGCGATCTCCGCACGACCCAATAAAAAAAGGCTTTGCGTTTTGCTAATGCCAAGGCGCAAATCTTTTTTATTTAAAAAGTTCTTTGCATATTCAATTACCTGCATGGCTTCTTCTCGGCGATTTTTGCTTTCCGCTGTAAACGGTAAATGCCCAAATTCAGCTAAAAGCAATAATATGGCCGGATCGGTCTGGGCATTAACTTGAGCCTGATAAGCAGCCCCGTTAACCATAAAGTTAAAATTTAAAATCAAAGAATTATCAGTACCAAGATAGGTTTTGAGTGCCATTAAATCAGTCAAATGTTCTTTATTTTGGAAATTATAAAGAGACATAACCAACACTTTCCTAATCAAGGTTAATCTATATCTTTTTGGTTACAGGAATATTAATAACAATAATTATTGCGGATAAAGCACGACCGTGACATTTTAGCATCATCTGGCAAAAAAATGTAGGCAACAGTGCAACAGATTCATTGCAATTGTACTTCTTCTAACAAATACTGGGATAAGACATCCGTTTGTTTCCAACACGCAAACACGAAGGAATTTGCACCAATGAACTTGATAACCACCCTGCGTACTGGCCTTTTCGCCGTTGCTATTGCCGCCGTCCCTTTTCTGGCACACGCGCAAGAGATACAAGACTCTGTAAAAGATCAACGTAACGGTAACGTTGTTGACGCCCGTGGCAACTGCGTTCGCACTAAGTGGGACGCTTCCGTAAATACATGCGGTGGTGCTTCCGTCGCCAAGAAAAAAAGCGACCTCCACGGCGAAGAACTCGTGGTATATTTTGCATTTAATTCATCAAACCTGACGGCACAGGAATCACGCAAGCTGGATGCTGTTGCTGACGTACTTAAAGGCTCTAATGGCTTAGTTTCAGCAACCGTCGTTGGTTACGCTGACCGTATCGGCGGTGCCGAGTATAACCGCAAGCTTTCTGTGCGTCGCGCCCAAACTGTCCAACAATACCTTTCCAAAAAAGGTTATGTTGACAAGAAAAAAGCTGAAATCCGTGGCCTTGGCCAAACCGATTCTCAAAGCCGTTGCGATGGGATTACCAATAGAGCTAAGCTCATTGAATGCTTGTGGAAAGATCGCCGCGTTGAAGTAGAATTACAGTTGAAAAAATAACAATCATCAACTTTCTTGAAAAAGACCCGCCTTGGCCTTAAGCCTTGGCGGGTCTTTTCATGGTAAATCGAGTGTTGACAAAATTTTCAAGGCAACACAACAGAAGTTCTATTTACCACTTTCTACTAACCCACAAAAGGATTCCCCCATGACCAAAGACCTCAATATCGGTATTGCCGGCGGTGCTGGACGCATGGGAAAAATGCTTATCGCCGAAGTTGCTAGAGCTAAAGGCTGTCGTCTTGCCGCCGCTAGCGTCCATGAACACGATCCCCACTGTGGGCGTGATGCGGGCGAAGTTGCTGGCATTGGCCGCATGGGCGTCTCTCTGCAACGCAATGCGGTAGTATTGTTTGAACAAAGCGATGTGGTCATTGATTTTACCACACCGGCGGCATCATTGGAGCATTGCCTGCTGGCGCACCGCTACAACCGTGCCTTAGTCATCGGCACCACCGGGTTTAACCCCGCCCAGAACGAAATGCTGCGCCAACACGCCAAGGCTATTCCCATCCTCGGCTCCCCCAACATGAGCCTTGGGGTTAATCTTCTCATCGCCTTGACGGAACAACTGGCCGGCCTGCTGGATAATGATTATGATGTGGAGATTTTTGAAATGCACCACCGGCACAAGGTGGATGCCCCCTCGGGCACGGCCTTAGCCCTTGGCCAGGCCGCCGCCCGTGGCCGCGGCGTCACCCTCGACGATATCGCTGATCACAGCCGCAACGGCGTTACCGGTGCCCGCAAGCCAGGCCATATCGGCTTCAGCGTCGCCCGGGGCGGCGACGTCATCGGCGATCACGTTGTCACCTTTGCCGCCGACGGCGAGCGCTTAGAGGTCGCCCACCGGGCCAGCAACCGCGCCATCTACGCCCGGGGGGCCGTCCGCGCCGCCCAATGGCTGGCCGGCAAAACACCCGGCCTGTACACCATGCGGGACGTCTTGGGCTTCGGCGACTTGGGCAAAAACTAAATTTTACACAGACATTGAAAAAATTTTATCAAAAGTGATGACGATCAAGGCCATGCCATGCCATGCCATGCCATAGTGGGGGCATGGAGGCTTTGGGTGTCAATTCTTTATTTTTTTACAATGGCACCCTGACAAAAAAATGATTTCGAAAGAAATCTTTAACACCATTTCCCAGCTCAGAGTTGAGGAAGTAGTATGCTTACGGCAGCTTCTTTCTCATTGCCTTGAGAAAGGGGAAAGTCTTTCAGACTCAGATATCCAAACTCTAACAGAGTTCGGGTTAAATATGAAAGAATTAAATTTTTTCAAGCTATTCGAGTTGCGTGAAATTCTAGGGTACCCGGCAATCGAGCTTCTTATCAGAAGCAAGCTTGCTTCTAATGGGAAACTCGACGTCGAGGAGTTTTTAAGCAATAACCGAGTGCATCCAAAAGCACTCTGGAGAGCGCTTGCTTCCCTGCAAGAGCAGGGTGAAAACTTGACTATCTCGACTATTTCTATTTCATAAACCTCCCCCCCCCAAGCCCTCGCTTGGGGGTTCTTTTTCCCCCGCCGCTTACTCACACCAAAAAATTCCTTGATACGTACTACGGACTATGATATAACCAACCCGTATCATGATTAAATCCTTTTCCTGCAAAGAAACCGCCAAAATATGGGAGGGTGAGGCATCCCGAAAACTACCGTCAACCATTCACGATCGCGCACTGCGAAAGTTACGCCAGTTGGACGCCGCGCTGACACTAGAGGATCTTCGCAACCCGCCAGGCAACAATCTGGAAGCACTGCTGGGCGACAAAAAAGGGTACTACAGCATTCGCATCAGCGGGCAATGGCGGTTGATGTTTTCTTTGATAAACAATCACTCTTTCGACGTTCGTATCATTGATTATCATTAAGGAGACCCCCATGACCACCGTCCGCAACCCCCACGCCGGGGATATTTTAAAGCACGAATTTCTTGAGCCAGCGGGCCTAAGCCAGAACGCCCTGGCAAAGGCCATCGCCGTACCCCCCAACCGTATCCACGCCATTGTCCACGGCACCCGGCGGGTCACGGCGGACACGGATTTACGCTTGTGTCATTTTTTCCGGTTGTCCGAGGGGTATTTTCTGCGCCTGCAAAACGCTTACGAAACCTTGGCCGCCAAACGCCAGCTGAAAAGTGTTCTGGCGCGGATTACTCCTTATGAGGCTACAGCCGTTTCCTGATCGCTACCCTATGCACACACATTGAACACTATAGCGCGTTGCGTAATTAGCGGTAGACATTGATAAAGTCTTCAGCGCGCTATAAGTTATTTTTGTTCGGCCATTCGGCCGCGGTACTTTGTGCCGTGCGCTGGTTGAAACTATACTTTTAATTGTGCAACCGGCTATAAACCAACAGCCTCCCCCAGCGTACTCGCCACCGCATGCTCCCGCACGGGAATACGCCCTGCGAGGAAGGCCGCCCGGCCAGCGGCCACGGCGTCACGCATGGCGGCAGCCATGAGCACCGGATTGTGGGCCTTGGAGACGGCCGTATTCAGCAACACCCCGTCCACCCCGATTTCCATGGCCTTGGCTGCATCAGACGCGGTGCCAATCCCGGCGTCCACCAGCACCGGCAGCTTCGGCACCGCCTGGCGCACTAACCGCAGCGCGTAAGGGTTGAGAATGCCTGCACCAGATCCAATAGGCGCGGCCAAGGGCATCACCGCCGCGCAGCCGACATCGGCCAGCCGTCGCGCCGTCACCGGATCGTCGCTGGTGTAGGCCAGTACCACAAAACCGTCGGCGACAAGACTGCGGGCCGCGCTCAGCAATTCCGGCACGTCTGGGTACAGCGTTTCCCGATCCCCGATCACTTCCAACTTAATCCAGTTTGTCTCAAGAGCTTCCCGCGACAACTGCGCCGCCAGCACCGCATCCCGCGCCGTGTAACACCCAGCGGTGTTAGGCAGCAAGCGGCATCGGCCTTTGAGCAAATCGGACAGGCTTCCCTCAGCCCAGGTTAAATCCATGCGCCGCACGGCGACGGTGGCGACATTGGCCCCGCTGGCCGCCAAGGCGTGCAGCAGCACAGCCTGATTAGGATACCCCGCAGTCCCAAGAAGAAGACGGGAGGATAAAACCTCCCCGCCAATACATAAGGGTGTGTCTATCACGCCTTATTTGCTAGGCGCGGCAGGGGTTTCACCGGCAGCAGCATCACCCTCCGCCGCTGGTTTCGCCACATCCACTTCATCTTTTGGCGCGACAATGGTGGCAATGGTGAAGTCGCGCTCACCGCCCACAAACTGCACGTCTTTGGGAAGGGTAATGGCACTGGACTTCACGGCTTCACCGATTTTGGTCTCGCTGATGTCAATTTCAAATTTTTCGGGAATGGCGTTGGCTGGGCAGGAAACCTCCACCACGTGACGGACAAAGTTCAAAATACCGCCTATTTTTAGACCCTTGGATTTATCTTGGTTCAGCAGCATCACGGGAATTTCCACGGTAATCCGCACGTTGCCGGAAATGCGTTGCAGGTCAACGTGGAGCGGTTTCTCGTTCAGGGGGTGAAACTGCACCGCGCGGGGCAGCACCGTCACTTTTTTGCCATTAATTTCAATCTCATAAAGCGACGCATGGAAGGAGGCTTGGTTCACGCCTTTGGCCACGTCCCGCGGATCGAGGGCGACCATAATAGGCTTTACGTCGCCGCCGTAAATAATGGCGGGGACTTTGCCTTCACGGCGCACGGCGCGGGCAGCACCCGTACCTTGGGTAGTTTTCTCAACGGCTTGCCACACGGCGACGGTTTTAGACATGACAGTAAATTCCTAGTCAAACAGGCTGGAAACAGAACGGTCTTCAGCTATACGCAGCATCGCCTCAGAAAGCAAGGGGGCAATTGTCAGGGGGCGAATTTTTTCACACAACCGCACCGCGTCCGTGGCGGGAATGCTGTCGGTGAGCACCAGCTGGCTCAGCGGCGACGCCCCTACCCGCGCTACCGCGCCGCCGGACAGCACCCCGTGGGTCACGTACGCCGATGCCGACGATGCCCCAGCTTTTACAAGGGCTTCCGCCGCGTTGCACAGCGTCCCGGCGGAATCCACAATATCATCCACCAAAATCGCGTGACGTCCGGCCACCTCGCCAATAATGTGCATGACTTCAGAGACGCCAGCCTTTTCCCGCCGCTTATCAATAATTGCCAAGTCCGCGCCCAGCCGCTTGGCAATCGCCCGCGCCCGCACCACCCCGCCAACATCGGGGGAGACAATCACAATCTCCTTACCCTTGAACGTGTTTTGAATATCCGCCGTAAACACAGGCGCAGCAAAGAGATTATCCGTAGGAATATCAAAAAAGCCCTGAATCTGCCCGGCATGGAGATCGAGGGTCAGCACCCGGCTGGCTCCCGCCACGGTAATCAGGTTCGCCACCAGCTTGGCCGAAATCGGCGTCCTTGGGCCGGACTTGCGATCCTGCCGGGCATAGCCAAAATACGGGATCACCGCCGTCACCCGCCGCGCCGAACCCCGCCGCAACGCATCCAGCATCACCAGCAATTCCATCAGGTTATCATTGGTCGGAAAGCACGTGGACTGAATGATATACACATCATGACCACGGACATTTTCCTGAATCTCTACAAAAATTTCCATGTCGGCAAAGCGTTTGACACTGGCGCGGGTGAGCGGCAGGCGAAGGCAGGCACCAATCGCCTCGGCTAGGGGACGGTTGCTGTTACAGGTGATGATTTTCATGGGGGAGTCATAGGCAAGGACGGGGGTGGGGGCAAGATTCTTTTTCGGGGTATCCAATAAATAATTGATAGTCATTTAAAATGCGGAAGAGTCTCAGTAATGTTCTCACGGTATAAAAGGAATGGGCACTTCTATTAACCCATTTATAGGGATGAGTGGCTAGAAAGGGCTAGGCGAGCAAACGTAAGCGTACTCAAACGTACGTGCGGATTGCGAGCATAGACCTGACGACGCCAATCGCCCTAGAAATGAGGTTAATAGAGG
>JBKCUA010000004.1:0-47036 GCA_046318675.1 Holosporales bacterium | reverse complement strand
TCATGGCGAGGCGCGGAGCGCCGTGGCCATCCAGAAAAGATATATGTTGCTGGATCGCCACGCGCCTCCGGCGCTCGCGAAGACGACCGAGGGTGTGGCATGGGCAAGCGTTTTTCACCCACTCATTTTGGGAAAGAGCCAAAACAGAAAACTCCCCTACACCCGAAGGGATAGAGGAGCGTTCTGTGTTAAAAGATTACAGGGGTCTTAGGCGTGGGAACTAGCCCAAGAACCACTGTACTTTTATTTAGTGGCCCGGCGGCGGGTCACCAACGCCACAATTCCGATGAAGCCAACCAAGGCCAAGGGGCTGGTGGGTTTTTCGGGGATAGTGGTAGCGGGTGGTGGGGTCACCGGTTCGTCGGAAACCGGTAGTCCCACTAAATCTGGATCGGAAAAATCCAGAAACCCAAGAAGATATGGGTCAACAAATATCTCGTTAAATAAGTAGAAATCTATATTGTTATAGAAGTCCACAAATTCATTGGGATCTTTTTGCAGGAAAACAAATGGGTCATTATCACCATCCAGAAAAATTTGGACGGCGAAATTTCCGCTATCTGTTTGTAACCCTAGAAAACAACCCAAATTGCCCGGAGAGGCAAAAGGGCTGCTGTTTTTTGACCAGTTAATATCGAGACCACCATTTAAGGGGTTGTCCCAATACTGAATTTCGGGTCGCGAAATCGGGGGATAACATGCTCCTACCACCGCAGGTGATAGAAAAAAAGGTAGAACCATGAATAAGGTCTCCGTTACAGAATGTACGCCCCCAGCATACCTCGCCCCCCCCCCCCCCCGCAGTGATTTAAGGCACAATTGTAAAAAATATTTTTAATTTTTTATCTTTCTCAACCACCCCGCCGTTACCTTCTCCTGCACGCTATTCTGCTTCAGGCGTTCGTTGAGATTCCCAAAGTCCACTTTATCCAGCGGTTGATCCTGGTTGAAGCAGCTGAACACCACGGTTTCCTTGCCCGTGGCGGGATCGACGTGGCGTTGCAGGCACTGGGCGCAAATTTCCTTCATCATGCACTGCATGGGGGAGTTGATGCTGCCCACGGCCTCGTGATCGTGGGGGAAGCAGCCCTTGAGCACGGCGTGGCGGGCCTCGGCGACGGCCCGCATCATCCGGTCGCTGCCGATGGCAATGAGGTGATCAACGGTATGGAGGGGGATAGAGACTATGCTTGTTACGCCCTCACCCCCAACCCCTCTCCCAGAGGGAGAGGGGAGTAAGGTTCCCTCATTCCACGCCTTCATCGCCGCGACAATATTACCAACGAAACTGCGATCCTGGGGCCGGGTGGGGGTGAAGCCGGGGGCTTCGTCGCTGCACCACACCACCACGTCGGCGGCGGCCTCGATATCCGCCACCTTGTAGCGGTCTTCCATTTTCTTATACCCGGCGAAGTATAACACTTTCGAGCCGTTGGCCCGCAAGGCTTTGCCGATGGAGAACAGCACGGCGTTGCCCAGCCCGCCCCCGGCCAGCAGGACGGTCTTGCCGTGGGGAATCTCCGTCGGTGTTCCCGTCGGCCCCATGAGGATGACGGGTTCGCCGGGCCTCAGATCGGCGCAGAGGTTGGCCGAACCGCCCATCTCCAGCACAATCGTGGACAAGATTCCTTTTTCCACATCCACCGACGCCCCGGTGAGGGCGAGGCCTTCCATGGCCAGCGTCGTCCCTTGGACGCGCCGGGCGTTGGCCTCAAAATTTTGCAGGCGGTAGAACTGCCCCGGTTGAAACGCCCGTGCGGCGGCGGGGGCGTGCACCGATACCTCGACAATGGTCGGGGTCAGGCGTTCGACTTTCTCCACCCGTGCCCTCCAGTCATGGTTGACCTTATCTACGAGGCCAGCCGCTGCCTTAGGCGGCTGCTGGGCTAAGACATGGGAGATCGCCGGATAGCCCTGCTTCGCGCTGCCCATGGCCTTGACGACGTTCCCGGCGAAGGAGGGGTGCAGGTCGCCAAAAAAGCTGATGAAGTGGCCGTCCTTGGTTTTGTGCATGAGGACGTGGGGTTCGCTGGGCTTGCTGCTGCGTTCGGGGTGGACGGGGGTGCCGTCGCTGGCGATGGCTTTGAAGTATTTGCCGTCCAGCTCTAAGAAGGTTTCTTCCCGCGCCAGTACGGTGTTGGGCTGAGTGCCCGCCGCCACCAGAATTGTCCGGGCAGGCAGGCGATGCTCAACCGCGTGGGCATCCTTGCAGATGAGAGCGCAGGCCGCGCCGTGCTCATCCAGTTCCACTTTTGTCGGGGTGAGGTTTTCAGCAAAAAAGATGCCTTCTTCTAAAGCCTTGTGCACTTCCTCATGGTTGAGGGTATAGCTGGGCGCGTCCACCAGACGGCGGCGGTAGGCCAGCGTGCTGCCCCCCCACGATTGCAGCAGGGCTATGACATTGCCGCTGTTCGGCTTGGCTTTTTCCGCGCGCAAAGCCCGGCCATGGGCCAGCCATTCGTCGGCCAGCTCTTGCTCCTCGGCATTGAGGCCCGCCCGTACGGTTTGCTCTCCTAAGGCTTCGACGCGGCTCAGGAATTTTTCCACCTGCACCGGGTAATAGGCGAGGGCCTCCGTAGCGGTATCAATGCCGGTGAGGCCGCCGCCGATGACCACCACCGGCAGGCGCACCGTCAGGTTGGCGATGGAATCCGCCCGCCCTGCCCCGGTCAGCTGCAAGGCCATGAGAAAATCCGATGCTTGCCGTACCCCCCGCGCCAGCTTGTTGTCCATATCAATGAGGGTCGGCTTGCCCGCCCCCAAGCACAGGGCGACGTGGTCAAAGCCCATGCTGAGGGTCGATTCCGTCGTCACCGTGCCGCCCATGCGGACGCCGCCGATCATGGTGAAGGCGGCCCGGCGTTCCAAAAGCAGGCGAATCACCTTGAGGTAATTCTTGTTCCAGCGCACGGTAATCCCGTACTCCGCGACGCCGCCAAAGCCGTAGGCGACGCGCTCATTCAAATCCTCATACAAATCGCGCACCGTGTGAATGGGGGTAAAGGGTACCCGTCCGCCGTGGGCATCCACCCCGGATAAAGCCGGGTCTAGGGGTTCAATCTTCAGGCCGTCCACGGCCACCACGGTGTGACCATCGTTGAGCAGGTGGTGGCTAAGCGTAAACCCCGACGGGCCAAGGCCAGCCACCAGAATTTTATAGCCCGTGTCCGGTCTTGGCAGAGGTCTGCGGATATTGAGAGGATTCCAACGGGTCAAAAGGCTATATATCTCGAAGCCCCAAGGCAAATCGAGCACGTCTTGCAGTGTCCGCGTCTCCACCGCCGGGATGTTCACCGCTTCCTGCTTTTGGTAGATGCAGCTCTTCATGCAATCGTTGCAAATCCGGTGCCCCGTGCCGGCGCACATGGGGTTGTCAACGGTGATGATGCCCAACGCCCCGATAACATGGCCGCTGGCCTTGGCCTCGTTCATCTCCGAGATTTTTTCCTCCAGCGGACAGCCCGCCAAGGTCACGCCTAGGGGGCTTTTTTGGAAGGTATCCGTCTTTTTATCTTTCAGGCCTTTGGAGCAGCTGTCCTTGCCTTGGTGTTGGCACCAGATGCAGTAGTTGGCCTGATCTAATGCGTGCTCTAAAGAAAACCCCTCATCGGTGAGGGAAAAGCCGTGGCGGGTGCGCCAATGTTCCGGCGGTAGGCGCAGCATCGTCACGCCGTCGCGCTGCACCGTTTCCACCGGGACAAGGTTCTGAAAATCGAGTTTATGGGGGTGGGTGAACAGGATGCTGCCCGCTGGCGCATGGCCGGCACTGGCCCAAGCGGCGTAGCGGGTGGCAATATCCAAGGCGTCGGCGTGGTTGGCCTCATTGTCTAACCATCCCGCCACCGCCTTGGCAAAGGCTAGTTCTGTGAGAGGTTGTTTCAAAAGATCTTCCAGCGTCGCTTTCAGAGCTGCGCCATCAAAAGCCTTCGCTGCGTCCTCTTTATATTTCCGCAAGGCCGTGCGCTGCACGAACAGGCGTTTGATACTGTACAGCGGTGCAAGCTCAGTATGCTTAGACTTGAGAGCGAAGACTTCGCCGCGAATATTGAACAACGCGCCGATGAAATCATCGAGGTAGGGGGCAAGGGCGAGGAGGAGATCGCCTTCGGCTTTGTGATCTAGGATTTCCGGAGTCGCCCGCGCCGTCAGCAGCCGCTGGTATAACCCCGCGTCGGCAGTCTCCAGATGCGATAGAAACTCCCGATCCACGCGCACCAGCCCCGCGTGGGCGTACAGATCGGCAAAAGAGAACGAAAATCCTAATGATAAAACAGCAGTCATGGGGGGATATGTAGAGCAAAACGGCTGTTTGGCACAATGGTAAACAACGGCTTGTCGTTTTATGTGTTGAAATGGCTTGTGAAATGCTCAAAAAAGTGCCATAATGGTTGCATTATGACAGCACTCACGCTTAAAAACATTCCCGACAAGGTATATGAGGCCCTCAAAGCCGTTGCCCGGAGAGAGCATCGCTCGTTAAATGCCCAGGTGATTTATTGTCTTGAGAAGGTTCTTTTTGGGCCCAGTGAGTCCCTGTCTTCCCAACAACGGCTGGATCAATTGCGCGCCCTGCGGCCTGTTATCGCTCCCCTGACGGCTGAGAATATTAAGGAAGCAATAGATAAAGGGCGCTTGTGATCGTCGTTGATACGAACATTCTGGTGTATTTGGCCCTGCCCTCAACATTTACAGAACACGCGGAACGGCTGTTGGTGCGTGAACCTGTATGGGCGGCGCCGTCGTTGTGGCGGAGTGAATTTCGCAATGTGTTGGCGCGGTATGTTCAACAATCGGTTGTCCCGTTGAGCAATGCGCTGGCCCTTTATGAGAGTATAGAGGGAATATTGGGCGGGCATACCTTTGAGGTGCCCTCGGCCGGCGTGTTGAAGCTGGCTGCGCAAAGTGGCTGCACCGCTTATGATTGTGAATATGTCGCCTTGGCCCAGCAGGGGGGTATGCCGCTTGTTACTATGGATGCTGACGTGATTAAGGCTTTTCCGCAAACGGCGAAAAAACTTACCGCGTTTGTGTAGAGCGATTGTCTTTTCGGTTAAGCTCTTTTTGTGTTGCTTCTACAAAAAGGTCTGACAGCGTTTGTCTAGAGCGATTGCCTTTTCGGTTAAGCTCTTTTGGTGCTGCTTCTGTAAGAAAGCCTGATTGATAACCTGCTTCTACAAGAGAGCCTGATTGATAAATTGCGCGCTCTGTGGCTTGCAATTCCTCTTCTGATTGCTGAAGAAATTCAAGCAAAGTTTTCCTAGAAATATCAAGCAAAGTTTGCTCTGATTGCTTAATAAATTCAAGTAAAGCTTTTCTAGCTGCTTGTGCAAGAAAACCGGAGCGTGTTAGGCCAATGTGTTTTGCGTGGCTATCAATCAGCGCAAGCAATTCAGGATCAATACTGGCGTTAAAGCGTACGGGCTCTTTTTTGGGGGGCTGTATGCTGACAATAAAGCACGCCGCTGCATCGTTGTAATCGTCATTATTTACAATATCTTCCAACGTGCTTGGCGCGGGTAAGGGCAAGCCAGTATCGAGCATAACGGCCACATGCCCGGTTAAGGCTTCTTGCGCCATATCTTTGGCTTCATCGATTGTTTTTCCGGCGGTAATGCAGCCTGGAAAATCAGGAAAACTGACCCCGAAATCTGTTTTTTTCTCTTTGTGGATGAGTGCAATATAATTTCTCATAACTTCTCCTGTTTTAGCCCTGCCTGTTTCAAAATACTGTTTACTGTTCCTTTCGGTATATCGCGTTTGGGGTGCGGGATGGTTGCAATTCCTTTTTTGATGGAGTGTTTGAAATGCCAATGACTGCCTGTGGTACGCACGTGTTCCCATCCATCTTTTTTGAGCATTCTGATAAGATCGGTACTATTCACTGGCTCATTATACACAAAAAGTGTGTATAATTCAAGTTTTTTGTTCTTTTTACCCAACCCCTTCCCGTTCAAAAGGTGCAGCAACAAAATCGCCCTACAACCCCCGCTCAAAATCCCTGTACACCCAGTCGTCGTTACGATGACCAACGGCGGCAATTTTCAGAAGGGATGCTTCGGTGCGGTAAATAATTCTGTATTCACCGCTGTCAACGCGCCGCCATTGGCGATCGGTGCCTTTAAGGATAATGCTGTCATGGGGCTGCGGGTTTTCTTGTAGGGAAAGGATTTTTGCGGATACTTGGCGTTGGTGTTTGGGTGGTAGCGATTGCAACGCCTTGACGGTGTTCTTGCTCAAATCAATTTTGAGCACGGAGGAGTTCCTTTAGTGCAAGGGCACTTTTTTCTGAGCCAACCCAGCCGCTGGCCTCGCCTTCCTCGGCTTTTTGCTGCCAAAAAGTGTTTTCCAGAGCCTCCAGCCGGGCATATTCCTCGGCGGCAATCATCACTACTGCCGGGCGTCCGTGGCGTTCAATGGCAACGGGTTCATGCCGGGCAAGATCCAGCACCTGGCCAAAACCATTTTTTGCTTCGCGGGCGGCAAAGGTTTTCATGGGTAATGCTCCTTTATGGCTATTGTAGCGCAAAAGGACATAAAAGGCAAATTTTATCTCGCGCCGTTATCCCGCGCCCCCTAACTCTTCCGCCCCTCCCCGCCCGAACAGTTCCAGCAGTACGCCCAACGCCGGATCGCCGCTGTTACAGCGTTTTTCAGCCTCGGCGTGGGCTGAGGTAACAAGCTCTTCATCGCCGGGAAGATGCACAGCCCGAAACAAGGGCATCCCCGATTGCGCCGTGCCGACCACATCCCCTGCCCCGCGCAGTTGCAAATCCACCTCGGCGAGGTAAAACCCGTCCTGGGAATTGACCATGGCTTGGAGGCGTTGCTTGCCCACGGCACTTAAGGCAACCCCATGCATAAGGACGCAGGAAGATGGTTTTTCCCCCCGCCCTACCCTGCCCCGCAGCTGGTGCAGCTGAGCAAGGCCGAAGCGTTCGGCGTGCTCGATAATCATGATGGAGGCGTTGGGCACGTCCACCCCGACCTCGACCACGGTGGTGACGACGAGCAGGCGCGTCTCGCCCCGTGAGAATGCCCCCATGGCGGCTTCTTTGTCCGCTGCTTTCATCCGGCCATGCAGCAGGCCGACGATGCCGGCACCAAATCGGGCTTCGAGTTCGTGAAACCGGGCAATGGCGGCGGCCAAATCTATTTTCTCTGATTGTTCCACCAAGGGACAGACCCAGTAGGCCTGATCGCCGTTGGCGATTGCTGCCTCAAGCCGTTCCAGCAACCGTGAGCTTTCTGCTTGGCGCAGTACGGTGGTGCGAATAGGCTGACGCCCTGGGGGTTTTTCTTTTAGGATAGAAGTATCCATGCCGTGGTAGGTAACAAGATGGAGGGTGCGGGGAATGGGAGTGGCGGTCATTACTAAAACGTGGGGGGCAGTACCTTTTTGCACGAGGCGCAGGCGTTGCTGTACCCCGAAGCGGTGCTGTTCATCCATAACCACCAGGCCGAGATTATTAAAAACTACATCATCCTCAAACAACGCGTGCGTACCTATCACAAATCCCGCATTGCCATCGGCAAGATCAGACAGAAGGTTTTTTCTTTCTTTTTTAGTTGTTTGACCAAGAAGAAGGCGCGGCACATGACCTAGATGCCCGGCCAGCAGAGTCAGCTTTTCGGCGTGCTGTCTGGCAAGAATTTCGGTGGGGACTAACAAGGCGGCTTGCGCCCCGGCAGATAGCGTTGCCGCAATGGCAAAAAACGCGATGATGGTTTTGCCGCTGCCCACATCCCCTTGCAGCAGGCGCAGCATGGGCGTCGTCCGGTTCATGTCGTTTAGAATGGCAGTAATGGCTTCTTCCTGGCCATTGGTGAGGGTAAAAGGTAATACAGCACGAAGAACGGCCATGTCCTCAATCGTGGGAACAAGAGGTATTGCCGGTTTACCACTGGCATTGCGCCAACGATGGAAGGCAATGGCTCTGGCTAGTAGTTCATCATAGGCAAGGCGGCGGCGTGCTTGCTCATTGGCGTTTTGGTGGAGTTTGCCAAGGGCGGCCTTCCACGACATGCCACCAAATTGATCAAGGCTTTCTGGGGATAACCATTCCGGCAGGTTGGGCGCGGCGGTTAAGGCTGCCTGTATATACCGCCGCACCGCTTGGGGCAGAAGACCAGCCGTGAGGGGGTATATGGGCAGGGCGGTCTCTTCGCCCACGGCGGAACCGGGGGCAACGAGAGAGGGATGCAAAAAAGTAGGAAGCAGTCGCCCCTCGGCCATCGTGCCAGCCATCAGGTAGGTTACGCCGGGGGCAAAACGCCGTTCCAGTATTGGCAGAGGGGTATTGAACAGCACAATTTCCCCCTGCCCTCCCCCACTATCAACAATACCAACGCGATGGGGTTGCCGGGGCGTTTTACCAGGGGCAACATCGTTGATGCGGATGAGGCAGCGGATGGCCTCCCCCGGCTGGGCATCTTTGAGGCGTGCTATTGTGCGCCAATGCTGTACCCCCGTTGGCATATGGTAGAGCAAATCAATGACCCTGCCCCGTCCGGTAAGTTTTTTCAGTCGAGCCAGCACTTGTGCCCCAATACCGGGGAGTGTGGAAGCGCATTTAAAAAGGGTTTCCAGAGGGTGCGGACTAATCATGTTTAGTCGTTATTTTATGGAGAGGATTTTTGGTATCAACACATTGATTGCCCGTTGAGCTTCGGCTAATAAAGTTGCGTAATCGGCGGTCAGGGTTCCTGTGGTGGCAATAAAAATAAACCCAGGTGCAGGTGTTTTAATAGGTGCTAATACCGCTCGGCTTACAGCCCGAAGACGACGCTTAGCCCGGTTGCGGACGACGGCACCGCCTAGGCGTTTGGTGGCGGTATAGCCGACGATGATGGTGCCTTCTTTGAGAGCTTCAAGGCGCTCAAGGCGCATGATCTCTGCTGTGGGTAGAGCCTGAACGACCAACAGGGCACTGCGCCAGCGTATCACGCTAGCATTCCCAGCGACAAAGCTTGCCCTTTTACGGAGGGTTTTTAAAATCATGGCAAAGCTATCTGGCCACCAACCACTGGCGTGGGTACTCCGGTGGTGCCGGGGAAGCTGGTTGGTAGTTTTAATAGGCATCGCACGGCGAGGTAGGCAAATGCCTCGGCCTCCAGGCTGTCGGGGTTCCAGCCGACCTCGGTGACGGAGGCAATGGGTAGGCCGCTGCGTTCGGCGAGCATCTGGCGCAACGTCATATTATAAACACCCCCTCCCGCAACCAGCAATCGTTTGGGGTGTTCGGGAACATGGGCTAAGCCTGCAACAATGCCAGCAGCTGTGAAGGCCGTAAGCGTAGCAATGGCATCGGCTTCTTTTAAGGAACAAGTTATTGCCGCCATAGGCGCAAAGGTGTTTCGATCGAGAGATTTGGGCGGCACCATGTTAAAAAATGGGTGGCTTAACCATTCATGGAGAAGTTCTTCATGAACGGTGCCTGTGGCCGCTGTTGCACCGCTGGCATCATAAGCGTGACCGTAACAGCGCTGCATGGCATCGTTGATAAGAGCATTGCCTGTTCCGGTATCGAAGGCCAGCAGTTTATTGTCTTCTCCTATATAGGTTATATTGGCTACCCCGCCAATGTTGATGATGGCTAGGGGTTTAGGGAGAGGCGCGGCCAATGCCGCATGGTAGATAGGCACTAATGGTGCGCCGTGGCCGCCAGCGGCGACATCGGCACTGCGAAAATCAAACACCACCGGACGCCCGGTGCGTTCCGCTAGTAATAGACCATTACCAATTTGGGTGGTGTACCCTGCGGCGGGGTTGTGGGCGATGGTGTGACCGTGAAAACCGATGACACTGATAGTATCCAGCCCATCGGGGAGAAAGCCTGCTATGGCTTGGACAGCTTCATGATGTAGATGGGTTAGACGTTCCACTAAGCTGGGCGTAGCGGTGTGGGTAGTGGCAGCTTCAAGAAGTTCGCTGGCAAAAGCGGGATCGTAGGGAAATGTTGCTGCTGCTAAGGTACGGGTGTTGGTTAGACCATCGGTTTCAATGATCGCGGCATCAATACCATCGGCGGACGTGCCGCTCATCAGGCCAAGGGCGGTGTACTTCTGGCGGTGGTTCTGGTTTTGATGCATTGTGTATCTAGTGAGTGGTGAGTGGTGAGTGGAGTGTTTACCGCCTTTTCTTGAAAAAGTGTTCAAAAAAGGGCAATGTACCCACCATTCACCACTCCCTACTCCCTACTCACTACCCAAGGATATATCAATGTTTCAATCATCCTTTCTCTGCGCCCTTTCTGACCGGGGTTTTATTCATCAGGCGACAGATGGTGAGCGGTTGGACGCGCTGTTGATGACAGCAAAAAAGCCTCTAACGGCCTACGTTGGCTTTGATTTGACCGCGGATAGTCTTCATGTGGGGCATTTGATTAGTATTATGTTGTTACGGCATTGGCAGGATACCGGGCATCGCCCGGTTGTGCTGTTGGGCGGCGGCACAACAAAAGTCGGCGATCCCACAGGCAAAGATACCCAGCGACAGTTTTTGAGCCAGGCGCAAATTGAGAGTAACAAGATCGGGATTGAAGCCACCTTCCGCCGCTACCTGCGTTTTGATAACAGCTCGACGGGGGCGGTGGTGGTGGACAATGCCGCGTGGTTGGATGAGTTGGCTTATATTCCCTTTTTGCGGGATATTGGTGTGCATTTTACGGTTAACCGAATGCTGACGTTTGATAGCGTGCGGTTGCGCTTAGAGCGGGAACAGACGCTGTCGTTTCTTGAATTTAATTATATGCTTCTTCAGGCATATGATTTTCTTGAGTTGTTTCGGCGGTATGAGTGCGTTTTGCAAATGGGCGGCTCGGATCAATGGGGTAATATGGTCAACGGCACCGATCTGGTGCGCCGGGTGGCGGGGGGTGAGGCGTTTGCCGTCACCACGCCGCTACTTACCACCGCTGGGGGTGCCAAGATGGGTAAGACCGCCGGCGGGGCGGTGTGGCTGAACCCCGATAGGCTTTCCAGTTTGGATTTCTGGCAATACTGGCGTAACGCTGAAGATGCCGATGTAGCGCGGTTTTTGAAGCTGTTTACGTTATTGAATGCAGAAGAGATTGAGCGCGTCACCGCTGTTGAGGGGGCGGCGCTTAATGCTGCAAAAGTCCTGCTGGCAACGCAGGTGACGGCACTTGCTCATGGCGCGGATGCTGCGGCAGAAGCGGCTGCCACCGCCGCCCGTGCCTTTGGCGGGGGCGGGTTGGAGGGCTTGCCAGTGGTGGAAATACTTGTGCCTGTTGAGGGGGTTGCTTACGCTGATGTGCTGGTACAGGCAGGGTTGGTGGCCAGTAAGAGCGAGGCTCGGCGATTGCTTCGCGATGGTGGTGTGCGGATCAACGATGCGGCGGTGGTGCGGGAGGAAAATGCCCGTCTGATGCCCGGAATAATACATGGTGAAGCTAAGCTTTCAGCGGGAAAGAAAAAGCACGTGCGCATGATAATAAAAGATTATTGATGTTTTTGTTCTTTCATTCGGACGCGGCACTTTGTGCCGTGCGCTGGTTGCAGGTATACTTTTAATTATGAAGTCAGCTATATAGTTATGCAATCCGCTATATACTACCTCTTATGTAGCGGCTTGTATTTTCTTGGTTTAGACCCGATATACAGTTGCCGTGGGCGGCCAATACGTTGGTTGGGATCATCAAGCATTTCTTGCCACTGGGAAACCCAGCCAACAGTACGTGCCAAGGCAAATAAGGCAGTAAACATCGATGTCGGGAAACCCATAGCTCGAAGGATAATACCCGAATAGAAATCAACATTGGGGTAGAGCTTCCGTTCAATGAAGTAGGGGTCTTCAATAGCAATCCGCTCTAACTCCATAGCAAGATCGAGCAATGGTTCATCTCGAATACCCAACTCGCTGAGGACTTCATGGCAGGTTTTCCGCATCACCGTTGCCCGTGGATCAAAATTCTTATACACGCGATGCCCAAAACCCATGAGGCGGAAGGAATCGTTTTTGTCTTTGGCACGATTAATAAATTCAGGAATGCGACTGCGATCGCCGATCTCTTGCAACATTTTAATTACCGCTTCATTGGCTCCGCCATGAGCAGGTCCCCACAAAGAGGCAATACCCGCCGCGATGCACGCAAAGGGATTGGCACCAGATGATCCAGCTAAACGAACCGTAGAAGTAGAAGCGTTTTGTTCATGATCGGCATGGAGGATAAAAATACGATCTAGTGCCCGCGCAATAATCGGGTTAACCTCGTATTTCTCACAAGGCACCGCAAAACACATATGCAAAAAGTTCTCAGAATATTTTAAATCGTTACGCGGGTAAATAAACGGCTGACCAATGGAATATTTATAGGCCATCGCAGCAATGGTGGGGATTTTTGCAATCAGGCGATGCGAGGCAATCATTCGCTGATGCGCGTCCTGAAGATCGAGAGAATCGTGGTAGAATGCTGACAGCGCACCCACCACCCCGCACATTACGGCCATAGGATGAGCATCACGACGAAAACCGCGAAACAATGCCGAAATTTGCTCATGCACCATGGTGTGACGGGTTATGGACGTGACGAAAACTTTTTTCTGTGCCGGAGTGGGTAGCTCACCAGATAGCAATAGATAAGCAACTTCCATAAAATCACTATCCACCGCAAGCTCTTCAATGCTGTAGCCGCGGTGTTGCAATATTCCCTCATCGCCATCAATAAAGGTTAGTGCAGATTCACAGCTTGCCGTAGAGGTGAAGGCAGGATCAAAAGTGAAGTATCCCGTATCGCCATACAATTTCCTGATATCAATCACTTTGGGACCTTGAGTACCGCTCATCACTGGAAAGTCAAATTTCCGTCCTGTTGCGTTGTCAATTAAAGTAACGGTATCGGTTTTTTCAGATATCGGGGCATTATTGGTCATGGTATACTCCTAAATGTTCTCTTATCATGGGTGTGTAAATCAATGGTGAAGATAACGCCACAAAACACTTAAGCCTTAACATATTTTGATAGGAACTGTGGCGTGAAGAGGACAGTATCTTACACTTGTAATTGCGCGGCTATGGCTTGATAAGCTTTTGCTTGAAGGCTGTCCGGTTGGAATATGGTAATGGGCACACCGTTGTCACTCTGGGCACGAATAGAAGCGTGCAAGGGAACCTCCCCTAAGAACGGCACACCTAGTTCTGCCGCTGCTTGATGCGCGCCACCATGACCAAAGAGTTCTTCTCGATGACCACATTGTGGACAACAATAAAAACTCATGTTCTCCACCACACCCAAAATTTTAACTCCGGTTTGTTCAAACATTTTTAGCCCCTTGCGGGCATCGATTAAGGCAATATCTTGGGGTGTAGAAACAATCACCGCCCCGGTAACTGGCACCCGTTGTGCCAATGTCAACTGGGCATCTCCCGTACCTGGGGGCATATCAATAATAAGAATATCCAGTACAGGCCATGCCGCATCTTTGAGCATTTGTTCTATCGCTCCCATCACCATGGGGCCGCGCCAGATTATGGGCTTATCTTGATCAGTAAGCAATCCGATAGACAAGCACGCTAGGCCGTATTTTTCTAGCGGCACCATTTTTTTTGCCGCATCAATGGCTGGACGGCCTGAAAGCCCCAGCAATGTCGGTAAGGATGGTCCGTAAATATCAGCATCAAGGATGCCTACTCGTGCCCCCTGCTGGTGTAAGGCTATTGCTAAATTCACGGCCAATGTCGATTTGCCTACACCACCTTTGCCGCTGGCCACGGCGATGATATTTTTAATTTGGGGCAAGGCGATTTTTTCCGTGTGTGCCCCGCGCCGCATTGCAGGTGTTTTGGATTGCGGTGTAATTCCCACCCTTTCAATGGTAAAAATCACTTGAACTGTCTCAATGCCGGGAAGTTGGAACAAGGCTTGCTCGGCGAGTGATTGCAAGGCATCTCGACGATTCTTTTGTTCTGTGGATAAGCTAATTACACAACCCAGTTGCCCCTTTCTTATCACTACGCCACTAATTTGTTCTTTAGTAAAAGCGGGTTGTCCCTGATAATCTAATTCTAGCAATGCGTTGATAACTTCAGCTTGTTCCATATTTGTTCCTGTTGCAAAAGATGGTATGTGTACTATACCCAATGGGTATTTTAACAGTAGAGGATTTTCCTTATGACTTGGCAGGGTGACGGTGATAATAACAATCCTTGGGGGAAAAAACCGGATGGTAGAAAGCCGGAAACTGGGTCTGATAAGTCCCAGAAGCCGCGTCAGCCAATAGATGCTGATGTCATTCAAATAAATGATTTCTTAAAAAAGGGACAAGAGCATTTTCGTGGTATGTTCACTGGTAAGGGCAAAGGCGGCGGAAATCCGGTGCCGATGTTTGCTGGTATCGTTGGTATTTTGATATTGTTGTGGCTTGTTACTGGTTTTTATCGAGTTCGCCCTAGTGAAGTAGGGATTGAAACAACCTTTGGAGTGTGGAGCAATAATAATGAAACTTTAAGTGATGGTTTGCACTTTCACTGGCCTTCTCCCATTGGCGAGAGCAGAATAGTTAACGTTACCGGTGAACGCAGGGTCAGCATTGGCTATAAAGACAGCCCGCGAGACCCTAACCTACGCCAAGACGTACCGGGAGAAAGTCTAATGTTAACCGGTGACGAAAATATCGTGGATGTTGATTTTCGGATCACTTGGGACATTAAAAATGCCGGAGATTTTCTTTTCAAAATAGACGACCCCTTGGCGGCGGTTAAGCGTGCCGGGGAGAGTGCCATGCGGGAAATCATTGGCCAGAAGCCCTTTACTTTTGTTCTTTCCGATAAACGTCGGGATATTGAAAGTGCAGTTGTCGTGCGGGCACAAGAGCTTCTTGATGACTTACAAAGTGGTATTCGTGTTCGGGCTGTTTTTCTTGAGGCGGTCAACCCACCGGCTAGTGTGGTGGATGCTTTTAGAGAGGTGCAGCGTGCCCGTACCGATGCTGAAACCGCTAAAAACCAGGCTGAAAGCTATCGTAATGATATTCTACCTAAGGCCGAGGGGCAGGCTATTGCCGTGGTGCAGGAAGCTCAAGGGTACCGTGAAAAGGTTGTTAGTCAAGCAAAGGGGGACGCTGATCGCTTCCGCGCCGTGCACCAAGCCTACCTCTCCGGCAAGGAAGTCACCAGCACCCGCCTGTACTACGAGACCGTGGAACAAGTCCTACGCGGCGCGAACAAAATTGTTGTGGATAATGAAAAACAATCTGTGACACCGTACCTCCTCCCCGTGCCGGGGCTGGGGGGTGGTGGGTCAGTACCGCCTAAGGGGCAGTAAGCAGCGAACTTAAAAGGCTTTCTTCCAAAACGGGTGGGTAGAAAATAGGCCAGCATCAAACCCTCGGTCGTCATGGCGAGGCGCGGAGCACCGTGGCCATCCAGAAAAAATAAATACTGGATCGCCACGCGCTTCCGGTGCTCGCGATGACGGCGCTCTGTTCTGAACGATCTGGTTATTGCCTAGCATCAATTTTACCAACTCATTTTGGGAAAGAGCCACTTAAAAGTCTATTAATGTTTAGATTATATAAACGGTTCCGATTTACGCGAAACGATAGGCGGCCACGCGAATAACATACTTGGTTGATATATAAGTACGCACAATAGTTAGGTTTTTTTCAATGCTGTCTTCTTTTAGAAAAATGTCGACATCATGTGCAACAGCGGCTGCAGCAACTGCTGCCTGTACCGCAATAATGTTACCTGTTGCTTCAACACTACTCTCTGATCCATTCCTAGCAACAGCAGCATCTTCCGTTGGTGGCAGCGCCGCTATAATAATTCAAGAACAGGTTGCAGCAAAAAAACGCCTATACAAGCAATGGCCACCGCCGCCTTCCGATTCTATAGAGGAACAACCACCCCCCCCAGTTGCTGAAACACCCCTTTCCCCAACCGACATTGTATGGCCAGAGAACGACGATATTGATAAAACGAAACGTGTTCTCATCGTGCCCGAAGGCTATGATGCAGAAACATTAGCCAGCGCACCCTTCCGTGCCGCCCTGCAACGCTATCAACACTTTTTGCAACAGCATTTCCCCACCGAATTAATCACCGTTGGCATTGCCTATCCAAAACAGTCTATCCCTTCGGTAACGCCAGATGCGAAACGGGGTCATCTAAGACCAACAGAACATCCCTTGTTGGCAAAAACCGATGGACTGCTTATTTTGCTGAATGGGGAGCAGCATCGCTTAAAACCTCATGCTGATTGTGATTGTCGAACAGCCGTATCTTGGGGACCGAGTGCAACAGGCGTTGTCGACTTTGAAAGGCTCGTAAACGCACTGCATGAGTGTTTGCATCTTTGCTCTACAAGCAGTGAACATAGTATTCATGATTCATATGCACATGACGATCTATCCCTTTGGACTGAAGCAATTAAATCTTTCAACCACTCAGGCTTTTTGCCTTATATTCCACGAGAGGCATGGCCAGATACACCCGTAACCCTCGCCATCAAGGTGTTTAATGTGCCTGTATATCGATATATACAAGATGGCAAAGAGTATTGGGCTGTTTCCAATCGTGCAAATGTAATGGATTATGCCACGATTATACATAGTCCCGTTGATTTAGCGGCCTTTCTGCTTACAAGGGGAAAACTCGTTGAGCGATATCAACAGCACATTGTGCTCCAAGGTGCTGTGAAGGAACTGGAAAAACTTGGACGTATTACTCCCGATAAAGCAACCGAACTGCGCGAAAAATTCTCTCTTGATTATATTAAAGCAAACGAGGTTTCTCTTTTGTATTATCTTGCGCAATCAGTAAAAGACCGATGAAATTCACTTATGCTGCTAGCATTACCTAAGAGCCTCTCTTTTCAAGCGCATTTTTACAGCCGCCCAACCCCATTGCAACCCATCCCCCCTTTCTCTATACGGATAAAATATTTTAATTAATTCTTGGTAGAGAGAACAGCATGGACAAAATCACCATCCCCTACCTTATTGAAGCCATTGTTTTTCTGGTGGCTGCGTGCACAGTTGCGCCGTTGTTCAAGAAAATGCGGCTTTCCCCGGTGCTGGGGTATCTGGTGGCGGGATCGCTTATTGGTCCCTACGCCTTGGGGTTTGCCAACGATATTGACCGGATTCAGGGGGTGGCCGATCTGGGCGTGGTACTGCTGTTGTTTATCATCGGGCTAGAGATGCCCATGGAACGCCTTGTCGTCATGCGGCGGTGGATTTTTGGCTTGGGTACAGCTCAAGTGATTATGACTAGCTTAGTTATCGCCGGGATATGCTTAGCCCTCAACATGAGCATGGAAGCGGCTATTGTCACTGGCGGAGCACTGGCTCTATCGTCCACGGCGTTGGTGGTTCAGTTAATATCCGAACGGAATGAAATGAAAACCCGCTATGGTCGAGCCACCTTCGGTACTTTATTGTCCCAAGATTTAGCCGTCGTGCCACTGTTGACTATTGTTTTTTTATTGGGCGGTAAAAGTGAAGAAGGTTCACTTATTGTCACATTGCTACTTGCATTGGGCAATGCGCTGTTAGCCTTGGGAGTGATTGTTTTATTTGGCCGGTATGCGTTGCGGCCTATTTATCATTATTTTTCATCTATCAAAGATGAGGAGCTTTTTGTTGCTGTCACGTTGCTTATCATTTTAGCAGTCAGCGCGTTTACTGGCCTCATGGGTTTATCAATGGCACTTGGCTCTTTTCTTGCGGGAATGTTGCTTGCCGAAACTGAATATCGGCATCAGGTAGAGGCGGATATAAAACCTTTTCAGGGGCTTTTCCTTGGATTGTTCTTTATCGCTGTAGGCATGACAATTGATTACAGTATGGTGGCGGAAAACGCGGTGCTGGTGGTGCAACTATTGTTTGGTTTAATGTTAATTAAGGGTGTTTTGCTTTTTGCCTTGGGACGTTCTTTTGGGTTGAGCGGTACGGCTTCGGTGCGAACGGCTACTTTTTTAGCTCAAGGAGGAGAATTTGCCTTCGTAATTTTGAAACTGGCAATGATCCAAGATATTTTACCTGTCGCCACCGGACAATTACTGTTCGTGGTAGTTGCATTGTCCATGGCGGTAACCCCGCTTTTTGTGGAGATTGCAGCCAGTTTTACCCACTCTGGCACTACCATTGCTGATACCTCATTGGCGTTGGATGAGATTGCGGGCACTACTCGAGGTTTATCTGGGCACGCCGTGCTATTAGGGTTTGGTCGAGTAGGCAAAACGGTGGCAAGTATTTTGGAGCAACAGAATATTGCCTACGTTGCTCTTGATCTTGATGCACGTCATGTGCGAGAGGCGAACAAGCAAGGTCTGCCTGTATATTATGGTGATGCTGTACGTGAAGATTTACTCACGGCGTTGGGTACTGAGCGTGCTGCAGTTGTGGTTATTACTCTGGATGCACCCAAAGCTACCCGAACGGTAATGCGGGTACTAAAAGATCATTTTCCGGGAATGCGTATCCTAGTGCGAGGACGGGATGAGGCCGATTGCAGAGAGCTAACTAAACTCGGTGCTGAGGCTGCTGTTCCTGAGGCTGCTAGTGCTAGTGTACAGCTTGGTAAGGCTGTTGTTGCTGCAATGGGGGCAAAAACATGAGTATCGACCCTATTGCCCGTCAGGCCGCGCAAATTTTATTATCAACGGGTGCCGTGCTTATCCGTCCTGAGCATCCTTTCACCCTAACCTCTGGTCGCTCTAGCCCGGTGTATGTTGATTGCCGAAGATTAATTGGCTTTGTTCACGAACGTCGGGTCTTAATCCGTTTATTGATTGCACGGATGCAGGCTGCTGGCATTCCCCGTCCTGATGCTGTCGCCGGGGGGGAAACTGCTGGTATTCCTTACGCTGCGTGGTTGGCTGATTCCTTTGATGTTCCTATGCTCTATGTTCGTAAGAAACCCAAAGGTTTTGGAAGAGGTGCTCAGATCGAGGGATATTGGCACGATGGACAAAAGGTGCTGTTGGCCGAAGACCTTGCTACCGATGGTGGGAGCAAAATTGTTTTTATTGATGCTCTACGCCGGGCTAACCTTGAGGTTAAAGACTGCTGTGTGGTTTTTTACTATGGTGTTGAGCCTTATGAAGTATCGGCTTTGGCACGCAGTGGCGTGCGTTTACATTCGTTATGTACCTGGGCTGATGTGCTTACATTAGCAGAAGAAATGCAGTTGTTGCCGTTGGATAAATTGCAGGCGGTACGGCAATTCATACAAAAACCTGCATGATATACTGTTGGCTGCAACACGTAATTTTTCAGCATAAGAATATGTTTTTAATTTAAAAAAAGCTAATACCTTTATGATTTGTTAACCGTTGCAAGGTTATCAGAAGCATCGTATATGCCCTATACTTAAGGAGATTCCCGATGCCTGCTGTTGATTCTTTTCGCGCCAAAACGAACCTGTTCGTTAATGGAAAAAATTATAGCTATTACAGTTTAGCAGTGGCATCTAAGAATGGTCTGGGTGATATTTCCAGGTTGCCGTACTCTTTAAAAGTCTTACTGGAAAATCTGTTGCGGCATGAGGACGGCACGACTGTTACCAATGATGATATTAAGGCGTTAGCTGCTTGGCAGAATAAAAAAACCTCTGATCGTGAAATTGCCTACCGTCCGGCTCGTGTATTGATGCAGGATTTTACCGGCGTTCCGGCGGTGGTGGATTTAACTGCTATGCGCGATGCCATGAAAGCATTAGGCGGTGATGTGTCTCGCATTAACCCACTATCCCCGGTGGATTTGGTGATTGATCACTCCGTGAGCGTGGACGTGTACGCCAAGCGTACGGCACTGGAAGAAAACGTAAAAATCGAATTCGAACGCAACAATGAGCGGTATGAGTTCCTCCGCTGGGGTCAGCAAGCCTTTAATAACTTTCGTGTTGTTCCCCCAGGAACCGGTATTTGCCATCAGGTGAATGTGGAGTACCTAGCCCAGGTTGTTTGGACAAAAGAAGAAGGCGGCGAAACCTTTGCTTATCCCGATACACTTGTGGGCACCGACAGTCACACAACGATGGTCAATGGTTTGGCTGTGTTGGGCTGGGGTGTAGGCGGAATTGAGGCCGAGGCCTGTATGCTGGGTCAGCCGACAGCCATGCTTATCCCTGAAGTTATTGGTGTTCGTTTAAAAGGCAGGCTACCTGAAGGAGCCACCGCTACTGATCTGGTGCTGACGGTGACGCAAATGCTGCGTAAAAAAGGTGTGGTCAACAAGTTTGTTGAATTTTTTGGCAATGGTCTCGATGCTTTAAGCCTTTCAGATCGCGCCACGATTGCAAACATGGCTCCGGAATATGGGGCAACCTGCGGCTTTTTCCCTATTGATCAAGAAACTTTGCATTATTTGGAATTTACCGGCCGCGATCCGGAGCGCGTAGCCCTTGTCAAGGAGTACGCTAAAGCCCAAGGGTTGTGGCGTGATGCAAAAACCCCTGAGCCGCTGTTTACCGATGTATTAGAGCTTGATTTAGCAAAGGTAGAACCATCATTGGCCGGTCCCCGCCGTCCTCAGGATCGGTTGGCTCTATCCTCTGTGGCGTCGCAATTTAAAATCCAAGATTTTACTAGCTTTTCCGGCCTGCCGTTTGATCGGCACCGCACCGTTACCGTGCCGGGAACTAATTACGCCATCGGCGACGGGGCTGTGGTTATTGCCGCGATTACCAGCTGTACCAATACCTCTAATCCTTCCGTCCTTGTTGCGGCGGGGTTGGTGGCGCGCAAAGCCCGCGCTCTGGGCATCACCACAAAGCCGTGGGTTAAAACCTCTTTTGCGCCGGGAAGCCAAGTGGTTAGTGATTATCTTATTGCTGCTGGCCTGCAAGATGATTTGGATGCTCTTGGTTTTAATCTTGTTGGTTATGGTTGCACCACGTGTATTGGCAATTCTGGGCCGCTTAATGAGCCTATTATTAAAGCCATTGAAGAAAAAGACCTTGTGGCCGCCGCCGTGCTGTCGGGCAACCGCAACTTTGAAGGCCGGGTCAATCCCCACACCAAAGCTAACTATTTGGCATCCCCGCCATTGGTGGTGGCTTATGCCCTGGCCGGGTCTGTTACTATTGATCTTAAAAATGATGCTATCGGCAAGACCAGCGACGGCACACTTGTTTATCTCAAAGATGTCTGGCCAACGAATGCTGAAATTGAGGCTGTGGTACGTAAAAGCCTGACCCCGACCATGTTCCGGGAACGTTACGCCAACGTGTTTCAGGGTGGGAAAGACTGGCAAGCGATTAAGGTATCGGATGCCAAAACATATACTTGGAATAACACCAGCACTTACGTTCAGAATCCACCTTATTTCAGCAAGATAAAAGACAATCTTCGTCCTCTTGCAGACCTTAAGGGCGCCCGCCCCTTGGCCATTCTGGGCGACAGCATCACCACCGATCATATCTCCCCGGCGGGCAGCATTAAAAAGGACAGCCCGGCCGGTAAATACCTGCTGGATCACGGCGTGCCGGCTGAAGAGTTTAACAGCTACGGTGCCCGCCGCGGCAACCATGAGGTGATGATTCGCGGCACCTTTGCCAATACCCGCCTGAAGAATGAGCTTGCCCCCGGCACCAGCGGCGGCGTAACCCGGCATTTCCCGTCGGGCGAGCAGCAGTTTATCTACGATGCCGCCGTGCGCTACCAAGCCGAAGGCACGCCCCTGCTCATCATTGCCGGCAAGGAATACGGCACCGGTTCCTCGCGGGATTGGGCGGCCAAGGGCACGATGTTATTGGGCGTCAAGGCGGTGCTGGCCGAAAGCTTTGAGCGTATTCACCGCGCCAACCTGGTGGGCATGGGCGTGTTGCCCTTGCTGTTTAAGGATGGCGGCAACCGTACGGCCCTGAAGCTTGACGGCACTGAAACCTTTGATGTTGTTGGTATCACCGATGGTTTGAAACCGTTGCAGGACTTAACCTTGGTGGTGCACCGAGCCAACGGGGCCAGTGAGAACATCACCGTCCGCTGCGGCATCTTCACCGCCGATGAGGTGGACTACTACAAAAACGGCGGGATTCTACCGTTCGTGTTGCGGGGGATGGCGGCGTAAAACGCAAGCCTCATTGAGTAAAAATCATCGTGACAACACCAGCAGGCGTGCTAGGTGCTAGCCTCATGGCACCTCAAATTTTGCCGTGGAGAAAAACGCCGTGATGCACCCTTACCGTACCCATACCTGTGATGCCCTGCGCCCCCAAGATGTGGGCGCGGCGGTGCGGCTTTCTGGTTGGGTGCATAAAAAGCGCGATCATGGCAATTTGCTGTTTATCGATCTGCGCGATCATTATGGCCTGACCCAGTGCGTTATTCCGGGGGAGCATCCGGAATTTGATGCCCTGAGCCGCCTTAAGCTGGAAAGTGTCCTGACCCTCACCGGAACCGTGGTGGCGCGCAGTGCGGAGACGGTGAACCCGAAACTTCCCACCGGGGCGGTTGAGTTGGTGGCCAAGGATGTTGTTTATCAATCTATTGCCGATCAAATTCCCTTTCCGGTGAGTATGGATACCGACGCACCCGAAGACTTGCGCCTGCGCTATCGCTACCTCGATCTACGCCGGGAGAAGGTGCACCAAAACATTCTTTTGCGCAGCAACGTCATCGCCAGCCTGCGCCGCCGGATGATTGCCGCCGGGTTTACCGAATTTCAGACCCCTATTCTCACCGCCAGCAGCCCGGAGGGCGCACGCGATTACCTTGTCCCTTCCCGCGTGCATCCAGGAAAATTTTATGCCCTGCCCCAGGCACCGCAGATGTTCAAGCAACTCCTCATGGTAGCCGGTTTTGATCGCTATTTTCAGATTGCTCCGTGCTTTCGGGATGAGGATAGCCGGGCTGATCGCTCCCCAGGCGAATTTTACCAGCTCGACTTTGAGATGAGCTTTGTTACCCAGGAAGATGTCTTTGCTACCTTGGAACCTGTATTGCACGGTGTCTTCACCGAATTTGCCAACGGCAAAAGCGTTAGCCCCGCTCCGTTCCGGCGCATCCCCTTTGACGAGGCGATGCTTTGTTACGGCTGCGACAAACCCGATCTGCGTATCCCCATCGTGTGCAGTGATGTCAGTGCCGTTTTCGACGGCAGCGGCTTCGGGGTGTTTGCCAAGGCTGTGGCAAACGGCGCAGTTGTCCGCGCCATTCCCGCCCCGGGTGCCGCCACCCAGCCCCGCAGTTTCTTTGACAAGCTCAACGACTGGGCGCGAGAAGAAGGCGCGCCGGGGCTTGGTTACATCACTTTTCAGAATGGTGAGGCCAAAGGGCCGATTGCCAAATTCCTTGATGCGCCGCGCTTGGCATTGCTGCGCGAGACCGCCGGGGTAGGAGAAGGGGATGCGGTGTTCTTTGTCTGCGATAAAGTCGCCGCTGCCGTTAAATTAGTGGATAAAGCCCGTCGCCGTTTGGGCACGGAGCTTGGCCTGATAAAGCCCGATTGCTTTGAATTTTGCTGGGTCACAGATTTCCCCATGTTTGAGCAGGATGAGACCACCGGCCAGATTGGATTTTCCCACAACCCGTTTTCCATGCCCCAGGGCGGCCTAGAGACACTCACCACGAAAGACCCTCTAACCATCAAGGCTTACCAATACGATATTGTCTGTAATGGGATTGAATTATCGTCCGGCGCGATTCGTAACCACTTGCCGGAAGTCATGCTCAAGGCCTTTGAGATTGCCGGTTATGCTCGGGAAACCGTGGAACAGGAATTCAAGGGAATGCTTAGCGCGTTTCGTTTCGGTGCGCCGCCCCACGGCGGCTCTGCCCCCGGCGTTGATCGCATTGTCATGCTGCTTGCCGATGAACCAAACATCCGCGAAGTGGTGGCCTTTCCCATGAACCAGAAAGCCGAAGACCTCCTCATGGGAGCCCCGGCCACTGTGCCGCCTGAGCGATTGCGCGAACTACATATTCGGCTGGCGGAGAAAAAATAAGGGGTCAACGGACATATGTCCCGCTAACTATAGCGCGTTACGTAATTAGCGGTAAACATTGATAAAGTCTTCAGCGCGCTATAAGTTATTTTTGTTCGGCCATTCGGCCGCGGCACTTTGTGCCGTGCGCTGGTTGCAAATATACTTTTAATTGTGCAACCAGCTATAATCGGACATATCACGTGGCAGCGACAGAATTGTTGTTTTTTGTTGCTTTTAAAACAGTGCTAGGCCATTGTTGATGGCCGTGGGCGGTTAGCTCAGCGGTAGAGCACTGCCTTCACACGGCAGGGGCCACAGGTTCGATCCCTGTACCGCCCACCAGGGTTTTTATGTTAAACACCCCCTTCAAACCCCATCAAATACCATGCCGCCCGAAGATCACTGTGGTGCACCCATGTGCTTACAGCGGCGGCCAGTGCGGGCTTTGGCCGGAAGGCAATGCCAATGCCGGCGGTTTGCAGCATCAGCAGATCGTTAGTACCATCACCAATGGCGATAGCCTCGGCAGGGGTACAGCCGTTGAGCGTGCAGACGTCTTCTAAAATGGCTTTTTTTGCGTGGCGATCAAGGATGGGGTCTTCCACGGTACCCATCAGAGTACCATTGTTAATATGTAATATGTTGCCGTAATCGGCGTCAAAACCAAGCTCTTTACGGACGCGGCTAGTGAAGGGAAGAAACCCCCCCGATACCAAAACGGTGAAAATATGGTGAGCCTTGAGAGCCGCCAAAAGAGGGCGTCCCCCATCAATATATCGCATACTGGCCAGAACCTCATCAATAGCCGATTCTGGAAGTCCTTTGATAAGAGCCACCCGTTGGTGCAGGGCTTGTTTAAAATCAATCTCCCCATTCATAGCCCGCGCAGTAATGGCCGCAACCTCCTCCCCAATCCCAGCAAATGCTGCTAACTCATCCAAGGTCTCACCATCCACAATGGTGGAATCCATATCAGCAAGAAATACTTTTTTGCGGCGACCAGCTGCGGCGATAATGTTAATATCCACAGCTTCGGCAGCAAATTTTTCTCTTAATAATTCGCGCAACGCATTGGGATCAGTACTTTGTGGCAGGTGCCACTCTATCGCCATACCGGGAACTAGGACGCGTTCAGAACTATGCGAGGGTAACAAAGATGCAAAAGCCAAGCGGAGGGAATCCTTGATCCCCGGCGGGGTTGTGGCAATGAGAGAGGCGACAAACATCGGACGAACTATGGGCAAGGAACATCAAAACGACAAGCCTAATGTGTGGATTATCGCCGGGGCAACAGCCAGTGGTAAGTCCGCCTTGGCGCTGCACTTAGCAGAAAAACATAATGGCCTTATTCTCAATGCCGACAGTATGCAAGTATACCAAGGATTGCCAATCCTTAGTGCTCAGCCAGCCCCCGATGATCAACACAGACTTTACAGCGTGTTAAAAGCCAGTGAGCGTTGTTCTGCCGTACGCTGGCGAGGTATGGTGATAGCGGAAATTGAACGCGCTCATGCTTTGGGAAAACAGCCCATCGTGGTGGGAGGGACGGGTTTATATATAAAAACCCTTACCGAGGGATTGTCACCCTTGCCCGAAATTGACGAAGGGCTTGCCTTGGCATGGTATAAAGAACACGATGATTGGACAGCGGCGGACTTTAGGGAAGTTTTAATCAAGGTCGATCCGATACTGGCCGGAAAACTCAAGGATCGCCAACGGTTGGCGCGGGCCTTACTGGTGGCGCAGGCTACCGGCACGCCCCTTTCGGTGTGGCAACTAACCCCGCCCCTGCCCGCACCGTATAAACTTTATAAACAGTGGCTAACCTTGCCTAGGGCTGAACTCCACGCCCGCATTGCTCAGCGGCTAGAGGATATGTTTACCAACGGCGTATTGGATGAAGTAGCGGCGTTCACTCAGCGCAACCTTGACCCCGCACTACCTATCATGAAAACCTTAGGGCTAGAGGCAGTGCAGAACTATCTCAAGGGAAGGATATCACTAGAAGAGGCCAAATACCGGATATTAGTAACCACAAGACAATATGCCAAACGACAAGAGACATGGTTTCGTCATCAATATGACGGGAAACCAGTTTTTCTATAAAAGCTTTGGCCTGAAAGTGGTGCTTTTATCGACACGCCCTAAGTATAAGCTGCGTTCTTGGCTAGATTCTTGGCAATCGCCCCCTCCCAGCGATCGCCATTGGCAAGGAGTTTTTCCTTATTATAAAAAAGCTCTTCCCGAGTAAGAGTAGCAAATTCGTAGTTCGGCCCTTCAACGATAGCATCCACCGGGCAGGCTTCCTGGCAAAAGCCGCAGTAGATGCACTTGGTCATGTCAATATCATAACGAGTGGTTCGGCGACTGCCATCTTCGCGAGGTTCGGATTCAATAACAATAGCTTGAGCGGGACATATGGCCTCGCATAGTTTGCAGGCGATACAGCGTTCTTCACCGTTGGCGTAACGGCGCAGAGCGTGCTCACCGCGAAAGCGAGGGCTGAGTGGCCCTTTCTCATACGGGTAATTGAGGGTGACTTTGGGTTTGAAGAAATAGCGCAGGGTTAACGCCATGCCCGACAGTAATTCCAGCAGCAAAAACGCCTTCGGCGTGCGTAGTATTGGTGCAAATTTCATCCCCGCCCCCATGTAACCCATGCGCTGGTCAAGACGACCATCACCAGACTCAATGGCAAAAACACCTTCCAACCGAGGCGCATTAACTGATCATACCGGTAACGCGGAAACGTCGCCCGTACCCACAGAAAAACGAACAATACCATCGCCACCTTGAGGACAAACCAGATAAACCCAGGCACGGCCAGAAACAACGGGATGCTCAGTGGCGGCAACCACCCACCTAGAAATAGGATGGTGGTCAGACCAGCCATGAGGATCATGTTAGCATACTCACCCAAGAAAAACAGGGCAAAAGTCATAGAAGAGTATTCAACAAAATACCCGGCCACTAGTTCCGACTCGCCTTCGGGTAAATCAAACGGGGCGCGATTGGTTTCGGCCAAGGCGGAAATAATGAACACTATAAACATGGGCAGCAACGCTACCGCGTTCCACATCCCTTGCTGCGCCTCAACAATCGCCGTTAAGTTCATTGAGCCAGCCAGCAATAGCACGCACACTAGGACAAAACCGATGGAAACTTCATACGACACCATTTGCGCTGCTGAGCGTAACGCCCCTAAAAACGCATACTTGGAGTTCGACGCCCAACCCGCAATAATAATCCCGTACACGCCGAGTGAGGAAATCGCAAACAAGTACAAAATGCCAAGGTTAATATCAGCGAGAGCCAAGCCCTTCTGCACCGGAATGACAGCCCACGCTGCAAAAGCCAAAGTAAAGGTAATCATGGGCGCGAGGATAAACAGGAAGCGATTAGCCGCGCTGGGGATAATGGTTTCTTTGGAAAGAAGTTTTAGGCCGTCGGCAATAGGTTGAAGCAAGCCAAACGGCCCCACAGTATTGGGTCCTTTGCGTAGCTGCATCGCGCCAATGACCTTGCGTTCTGCCAAGGTCAAATACGCAACCGCACCCAACAAGGGCAAGATAATCGCCACAATGCCCAGCAGGATCGGGAACACTACGCTGATAAACGTCTCCATTTATGCCGCCTTCCCCAAGCCCGCTTGTAAAGCAGGCAATACGTCCCGGGTGCACTGAGCCATGGTTTTTGAAACCCGGCTGATGGGATCGGTCATGTAGTAGTTGTCAATGGGGTAGATAAAGGGCGCGTCGCTGATGTTACCGCTGGCCTGAAGTATCGTCGGCAACGGCGCAGGCAACACCTGATCCACCATCCCGGCGGCGGGAACGTCCTTGACTAAGGCACTGAGAAGACTCGCCCTATCATGAAAGGGCAGATTTACCCCCAAGGCTTTGGCCAGATCGAGCAGAATATCCGCATCAACGCGGGCTTCGCCCGGTGGCGGTACGGCGGCTTGAGCCTGTTGCGTACGACCTTCAGTGTTGACATACAAAGCATTCTTCTCGGTGTAAGCAGCCCCTGGCAAGATGATATCAGCAATAGCCGCCCCGGCATCGCCATGATGACCTTGGTAAATCACGAAGGCATCCTTGAGCTTAGCCGTGTCAATTTCATCCGCGCCTAATAAATAGACGACTTTAATGACACCAGCAGCAGCCCGAGTAAGAATCAATTTTGTATTGGCACCGTCCACACCCGGTAAAAATCCAGCATCGAGTGCCCCTACCCGTCCGGCGGCGGTATGAAGAACATTGTAACCGTTCCAGTCCGAACGCAATGCGCCTACTTTGCTGGCAATTCTATGGGTAGTAGCAATAATCGCCTCACTATCAGGGCGTTGGAATGCCGCCTGACCAAGAATGATCGCAGGGTTTTTAGCTCCTTGCAAAAAGGCTAACCCTTCTGTTGCCAGTACCGCCGGGCTGTTGCCGAGATGTTGATACGGGTACGTCAAATCCAGGGGTGCGCCGATAATGGCAATTTTTAACTTCCCGCTGAGCCAACGCTTGCGAATCCGGGCGTTGAGTAAGGGGGCTTCCCAGCGCGGGTTGCTTCCTATTAGCAGTAATGCATCAACCTGCTCTATCCCAGCAATGCTCGTGTTAAACAGATACCCGCCCCGCCCTTGAGCCGCATTGAGGATATTTCCCTCCGGGCGACAATCACGGTTCGGAGTACCAAGACGATCTAATAAGACGCGCATGGCATAAACACTCTCAAGATCAATCATATCTCCGGCTAAGGCAGCGATTTCGTAGGAACGCACACCACGTAGAGCAGTAGCGGCATTTTTTAAAGCCTCATCCCAGCCCACAGACACAAGTTGACCGTGACGACGTACATAAGGTCTATCGAGACGCTGGTATTTCAGGCCATCACAAGCATGACGGCTTTTATCGGCCAGCCATTCTTCATTGATATTCTCATGCAAGCGTGGCAATATCCGAACCACTTCAGACCCTCTTGTATCAATGCGAATATTACTTCCCATCGCATCCAACACATCTATTGATTCAGTTTTACGCAGTTCCCACGGCCTGGCGTTAAAGGCATACGGGAGGCTGGTCAGGGCACCTACCGGGCAAAGATCAACAATGTTACCGGATAATTCCGAGGCCACGACTTGTTCTAAGGTGGTAATTTCTGTCAACTCCCCGCGACCAACGGCACCCAAGGCATCAACCCCGGCGACATCTTCAGCAAAACGGACACAGCGGGTACAATGGATACACCGCGTCATAATCGTCTTAATGAGAGGCCCCATGTATTTTTCCGGCACCGCGCGGCGCATTTCCAACGTGCGGCTTGTATCTTTACCGTAGGCCATGGCCTGATCCTGTAAATCACATTCACCACCCTGATCGCAAATAGGGCAATCCAGAGGATGATTTAAAAGGAGTAGCTCCATCACTCCTTCGCGTGCTTTTTTAACCAGTGGCGTGTTGGTACGAACCACCATCCCCTCGGCCACCGGCATGGCACAAGAGGCAACGGGTTTTGGCGACTTTTCAACTTCTACCAAGCACATACGGCAATTTCCGGCGATGGTCAGACGTTCGTGGTAGCAAAAACGTGGAATCTCCACCCCCGCTAGCTCGCACGCCTGAATGACCGTCAGGCCTACAGGGACATCAAGGGTTTTTCCGTCAATGGAAAGGCTCGGCATGATGCTCTGCTAAAGGATATTTGCACGCATCGCAAGCGGGGATTTTGACAGTATTAAAGAAAGAAATTGCAAACCAATAATTACAATCTAAAATAGCGCAACTTCATTAATAAACAAATTCCCATTGACAAAGTATTATATAAAGAATACCAACTATGAATGTTTTTGAGGTACCATGTTATCAATGAAGGCCAAGTACGCCCTGCGGGCGTTGATGGTGCTGGGCAAGAACAACACCATGATGGCCACCAAGGCCTTGGCCGAGGAAGCCGACGTGCCGGCGAAATTTTTGGAAACTATTCTGCAAGACTTGCGGCACCACGGCGTGGTGGACAGCAAGCGCGGTATTTTTGGTGGCTATTTTCTCCGCAAGACAATAAACGACACCACCGTGGGCGAGGTCATTCGGATTTTGGACGGGCCCTTGGCGCCGATTCGTTGCGCCAGCGTGACGGCTTTCTCCCCTTGCGACGACTGCAACGATGTTGAAGCGTGCGCGATTCGTAAAACCATGCTCGACGTACGCAATGCGATTGCCGATGTCCTTGATCGCAAAACGTTAGCAGATTTAATAGCAACCTCATAGTCAACGGGATTTTTATGAACAAGACCCTTATCGGGAGCGCATTAATAGCCTCCTTAGCCTTTTCTGCGCCTGCATTGGCTAAACCCGCTGCTGAAACAACAGTGCTATCCCGCATCCAAAAACTGGAGGAAGAGCTTGCTCTTCTCAAACGTCAGCAGGAAATTGAGCTTGAAAAAACTAAGGCCATTGCCGAAAAGGCCGCCACGGTGGAATACGGCCCCGGCGGCCTTGCTGTCTCATCCCCTGATAAACGCTACAGCCTGCGTATGCGCGCCTACGCCCAGATAGACAACCGCAGCTTTCTGGATAACAGCAATACCAGCAACGTCGATCAGTTTCTTATCCGTACTGCAAGACCTATTATTGAGGCAACCTTTGATAAGGATTTTTCCGCGCGCTTGATGTTTGATTTTGCCAACAATCAATCCCGCCTGTTGGATGCGTATGCAGAATATAAACCCGATACTGCTATCGGTGTGCGGTTAGGAAAATTTAAAGTGCCATTGGGTATTGAACGCTGGCAATCCGAACAGGAAATTGAGTTTACCGAGCGGGGTTTAACCACCAATCTGGTGCCGTCTCGGGATTTAGGGGCAATGGCTTTTGGCGATATTTTGCCGCAGCAGCTTGAATATCATTTATCCTATACCAACGGTACGGCCGATTTGGGCGACTCCAGCGGTGACAATGATAATGGTAAGGAGCTTACCGCCCGCTTGTTTGCTCACCCCTTTCGTAATGCCGATGCTGCATGGTTGCAAGGGCTTGGTGCTGGTGTGGCGGCCAGTACCGGCAACCGCAATGGTACTACCTCCAGCACCAACTTGACCGATGGGTATCGGACGCCCGGACAGGCACGATTTTTTACTTGGACCCCGAGCGGCACTACTCCCTACGCTGCCGGGGATCAGCAACGTCTCAATCCGCAGGGCTATTATTTTTACGGTCCTCTGGGAGCGATGGCCGAATACGTGGTTAGCAAACAAGACATCAAAAAAGGTACGGTGCAGCAATCCATCCGCAGCAACGGCTATATGGCCAGTTTAACCTATATTTTGACTGGGGAAAAAGCATCCTTCGACGGGGTAAAGCCCGATGCGGACTTTGCCCCAAACCGCAATCAATGGGGGGCATGGGAAGTCGCCGGCAGGATCAGTAGCTTGTGGATTGAAGACGCCGCGTTCCCAACCTTTGCCAATCCGGCCACGTCGGCTCGGGCAGCACGGGAAAAAACCGTTGGCCTCAACTGGTACCTCAACCGCAACCTCAAGCTGAACTTTAACTATTCCCAGACGGAGTTTGATGGCGGTGCCGCCAACAACACAGATCGAGAAACAGAAAAAGTTTTCCTGACCCGCGCCCAAGTTCGTTTTTAACCCCTTATTTTTCATATTTTTCTTATAAGGATTTTGATCATGACTCGTTTTATTTTTATTCTGGTTGCCGCTTTATGGGTGGGCACAGCAGTTGCCGCGGATCGCGAGATCCTCAACGTCTCGTATGATCCGACGCGGGAGTTTTATACAGAATATAATGCCTTATTTACCCAGCAATGGAAAGAAAAAACCGGCGATACCCTGACCGTACGCCAATCCCACGGCGGATCGGGCAAACAAGCGCGTTCGGTCATTGAAGGCTTGGGTGCTGATGTAGTTACCTTGGCACTTGCTTTTGATGTGGATGCCATTGCCCAGCGGGCTAAGTTGCTTCCCCTCAATTGGCAGGAAAAACTCCCCCACAATAGTGCTCCGTATACTTCTACTATTGTGTTTTTGGTACGCAAAGGCAACCCGAAGAAAATCCATGATTGGAGTGACCTTATCCGTGATGGCATTAAAGTCATCACCCCCAACCCCAAAACATCTGGCGGGGCGCGGTGGAATTATCTGGCTGCTTATGGCTATGCTCTGCGGGCTAATGGTGGCGATGAAGCTAAAGCAACGGCTTTTTTGAAAAAACTCTTTGCTAATGTGCCAGTGCTTGATACTGGAGCACGAGGGGCAACCACAACCTTTGCTCAACGCGGCATTGGTGATGTGTTGATTACATGGGAGAATGAGGCCTATCTCGCCTTTAATGAGCTTGGCAAAGACAAGTTTGAGATTGTTACCCCTAAGCTCAGCATCCTTGCTGAACCCGTGGTCGCCGTCGTTGATAAGAACGCTGCCAACAAAGGAACCATTGATATTGCCCGTGCTTATCTTGAGGGATTATATACCCCACAGGCGCAACGCTTGATTGCTAAGCATTGGTTTCGCCCTATTGATAAAACTATCCTTGCCGAAAACGCGAAAACCTTTCCAACACTGGAGTTGCTCACAATTGCCGATTTTGGCGGCTGGGCGTCGGTACAGGAAAAACATTTTGTGGATGGCGGAGTCTTTGATCAACTGACCACGCGGTAAAAATCTCATAATAGAGTTCTTGGCCATACAATAGTATGGCCAAGAAACTATTTTTAATCCTGACTTATTTTTTCTTTTTCGTGGTGGTAGTGGTAGTTTTATTGTCGGTTTTGCTATCGCTTTTAACGGTTTTGTCGATAGCTTTGCTGGTGTCTTGAGCTGTACCAGACACGCCGGTGCCAACGCTTTGAACATCTTTGCCAACACCTTCAACGGTGTTGCAAGCAGTCAGGCCAAGAAACAGCATGACGGTAAGAAGGGAAAGAAAGCGCATTGTTAACTCCTGTTTGTTATAAAAAATCTCCGTGAAGAAATCACGAAAGCATGATTTTATATAAAGCGATAAAAAAAAGAGTAAAGTGGTGTTTTGATAATTTTGTGAAGATTGATGTAAATCTAGCTTATAAAGGAACATGAGAAATTTACCCCTCCTTGTTGTTGGTGCAGTACTACAAAAACAAGACACCCACTTTTTATTGTCAAAACGACCTGAAGGCAAAGCCTATGCCGGGCAGTGGGAGTTTCCCGGAGGCAAGGTTGCGCAGGGTGAGCTTCCGGAGGAGGCTCTGGCACGAGAGCTTGCCGAAGAGCTGGGAATTACTGTCGCAACCCAGAACCTTATCCCGTGGACGTTTGTGACCCACCGTTACCCGGAATATGATGTCATCCTCCTACTCTATACCTGTAATACTTGGGAAGGAACGCCCGTTGGTCAGGAAGGTCAGGCGGTACGCTGGGTCACGGCAGCGGAGGCGGCGAAGCTGCCAGTGTTGGAGGCGGATAAACCGCTCTTGGCACGGCTTGGAAATAGCACTGGACAACAAGGGTGATATTTATACAATAGTTTTTTATGCGTTTTCTAACATGGCTCCTTATCGCCAGTGTGCTGTCCAGTGGCTTTATCCCCACCGGCTATATGCCCAATGCTGGAGAGACCAGGCGTTTGTTCACCATGGTTATCTGTACCGGTTACGGATCGCAAACCATTGCGGTAGATAATAAGGGTCAACCCGCAAACAAAGAGCAGCAAAAGCATAATGGCAATAAAGCCTTGTGTGCGTTCTTCCTTAATGCCCACGCTACCTCCCCCGTTGATTCTGTGGTGCAGGTGGTGTTGCTTGATGAGTATACAGAACGCTTATTTTCCCTACCCACCGCGCATCCGGCCACGGCGGTGTTGCGTAAGACCGCCCCGCCCAGGGCACCGCCGTTGTTCTCCTGACGACTGTGTGTTGCTGCATCCTTTAGGTGCGGCTTTTTATCATTTTCAGGAGAATTTTTATGACGATACCCCTTTGCCGCCTTAAAAGCGGCGTATCCATGCTTACATTATTGATGGTGTTGCAAGCGATGCCTACGAAAGCTCACCCAACAGTAAAAGAAGAACCTTATCTCACGATTACCCAAGGAAATCTGGTGCAAAGCGATACCGTACCAACGGTTGCCGCCGCAGAACGCGCGATCCGGCAAACACCGGGGGGTGTTGCGGTGGTACCGTTTAAGGATATTGAGAAAAAGTATATCCAGAATTTTCAAGATACCCTGTCTTTCGTCCCTGGCGTGTACGCACAAAAGCGTTTCGGGGAGGAAGTGCGCCTGTCCATTCGTGGCTCAGGAATCTCCAGAGGGTTTCATATGCGTGGGATTACCCTGCTCCAGGACGGGGTGCCGTTTAACCTTGCCGATGGGGCTGGGGATTTTCAGGAGGCTGATCCCCTCGCGCTGCAATATATTGAGGTATATAAAGGCGGCAACGCCTTAGCGTATGGCGGTAACAGCCTGGGCGGGGCCATTAATATGGTCTCCCCTACAGGATATTCTGCACCCGGCAATCAGGTGCGGGTTGAGGCGGGTTCGGAAAACACCTACCGCGCCAATTTTCGCAGCGGGTTTGTTTCCGGCAATCAGGATATGTTTGCAAGCCTCACCACCACCGACAGCAACGGCTTTCGTCAACACAGCGATCAATCCAGTGTGAAGTTCAATAGCAATTATGGCATCAAGCTGCGGGATAATCTGGAAACACGCTTTTACCTCAGTGCTAATGCCATTGAGCAGGAACTCCCCGGGTCCCTCAGCCGGTTTGATGCGCTGCATAACTCGGACAAGGCTAACCCCGTTCAGGTAAGCGGCGATCAAAAACGCGATATTCGCAGCCTCCGTCTTGCCAATAAAACCGCCTACCGGGTCTCTTCCACACAGACGCTGGAAGGCGGCGTGTTCATGAACCTCAAGGATTTATTTCATCCCATTTTTGAGGTGGTTGATCAGGAAACATTCGATTATGGCGGGTTTGGAACACTGAAAGGCAACTATGCCTTGGGTGAGTATCAGAACCGTTACCGATTGGGTTTTATTGCTCAGGCGGGGACGACTGATTCCTTGCGTTATACCAACATACGTGGCAATCGCGGCACTTTGACTGCTGATGCCGATCAAAAGGCGGAAACGTACAATGTTTTTGCTGAAAACCATTTTTACATTACCCAGCCTGTTGCCTTGGTCACTGGCGCGCAATTGACGTGGGCATCGCGGGAGAGTTTTGATAACCGAACCCCCAGCAAAAGCGACGATCGGGTGTATCAATCCTTCAACCCCAAATTGGGCATCTTGTACGAACCCGTGGCAGGCAATCAATTTTACGCCAATGTTAGCAAGAGCAATGAGGTGCCGACGTTTAACGAGCTTACTCAAAGCGGCACTACCGGGTTTATTCCGGTGAATGCACAGCAGGCATGGACGGCGGAGGTTGGCACCCGCGGCCACCACAGGCGTTATAGCTGGGACATCAGTCTCTATCGCTCTTGGGTAAAAGACGAGATGCTGCAATACACCACCGGCGCAGGCATTCCCGCCAGCACCTTTAACGCCGACAGAACCATCCACCAAGGGTTGGAACTGGGCTTGGATGTGGCGATTACCGATACGGTAACATGGCAGAACGCCTATACTTACAGCGATTTTAGGTTTCAAGGAGATCGCCAGTATGGGGATAATCGGTTGGCCGGCGTGCCGGAACATTTCTATAAAACAGCGGTGCGGTATACTAATCCCCAAGGTTGGTATATTGCGCCAAACCTAGAATGGGTACCCGTGGGGGCAGAAGTAGATTTTGCTAATACCCTTGATGCACCGGGGTATGCCGTGCTTGGACTGGAAACAGGGTATGACATCAATGAACGGGTGAGTCTGTTTGCTGATGCCCGCAATCTTACCGATGAAAAATATATCAGTAATTTCAGTACTATTACCAAGGCAACATCAAGCAATAGCAGTGTGTTTTATCCAGGTGAAGGGATTAGTGCGTTCGCGGGTATTGTGGTGAGGTTTTAATGTGGGCAATATAGGCCTTGCTGTGCTCCCAAGTTATCTTATAGCAAACCAACCCTATATTCTGTATCTTCCTTCATCGTATGGCCATGCTTCCTATACCGCTGCACCTGCATTCGCCCTATTCCCTATCGCAAAGCGCGTTGCGCTTAGCTGAGGTAACGGCGTGGTGTCACCGCTATAAGATACCGGCGGCGGGATTTTGTGATGATAATAACCTGTTCGGGGCATTAGAGATCGCGGGCACTTTACTGGACGGCGGAATACAACCGATTATTGGTCTTCGTCTTGCTGTTACCATGCCCGGCGAGGGCGAGGCACGATTGCCACTGTATGCGGCGAGTGAGGTCGGGTATCGGCGGTTGCTGGCCTTGACAAGCAAGGCCTATCTACAGGCCGATAATCCCAAAGACGCCCATCTCTGCCTTGCCGACGTGCTCAGCGATACGACAGGCCTGTTGGCCACTGTCGGGGGTCAGGAAACACACTTAGGTCGTATGGCTGCCGATGGACGGGAGAGCAAGAATGCCTTGGCCGAGGCGCATTTAGAAACCCTGCTCCGTGTCTTTGGGGATAGGCTTTTTTTAAGCTTACCCCGCCACGGGCTACCCGCAGAAGAAGCAGCGGAACCGTTGTTGCTCGATTGCGGTGAACGCTATGGTATTCCTTACCTCGCTCAACACGATGTGTTTTTTGCCAGTGAAAAGGATGTCTCAGCGCACGAGGCATTGCTTTGTATTGGTTTAGGAACCACGGTATCGGATCCCCAGCATCCAAAAAGCACGCCTTTCTATGCCTTGATGACCCCCGGGGCACTCACCCATAGGTATAATGACATTCCCGAAGCCATCGCCAACACCCATTGGTTTGCGAAGCGGTGCCATTTTGTCCCCAAGGGGCGAAAACCCATGCTGCCCCGGTTTGCCGAAGGCGATGAAGGCGATGAAGGCGATGTGTTGCGCCTGAAAGCGGCTGCTGGCCTTGAGGATCGCCTCTCCCGTCCGGCCAGTGAGCGTCGTCATACCCCCGATATTTACCGCGATCGGTTGGCCTTTGAGTTGGACGTGATTCATAAAATGGGGTTTGATGGTTATTTTCTTATTGTTGCCGACTTCATTGGTTGGGCTAAGAAGCAGGGGATACCCGTGGGGCCTGGGCGAGGATCCGGCGCGGGGTCTATTGTTGCTTGGGCACTCAAGATTACAGACCTTGATCCGTTGGCCTTTGATCTGTTGTTTGAACGATTTTTGAATCCCGAACGGGTATCCATGCCCGATTTTGATATTGATTTTTGCCAAGATCGCCGGGATGAGGTTATGCAGTATGTCCAGAAACGCTATGGTATTGATAAAGTTGCACAAATTATTACTTTTGGTAAACTTCAAGCGCGGGCGGTATTGCGCGATGTGGGTCGTGTTCTTGATGTTCCATATGCGGTGGTGGATAAACTTTGTAAACTTGTGCCCAATAATCCGGCCAGCCCTGTTACCTTGGCTGAGGCTATTGCCAGCGAAAATGAACTGCAAGCAGCCCGACGGCATGAGGACACAAAAAGTTTAATAGAGACCAGCCTGCGGCTTGAGGGGCTTTATCGCCATGCTTCCACCCATGCCGCCGGGGTGGTAATTGGGGATAAACCGTTGGCGGAAATTGTGCCGCTGTACCATGACCCAAGAGCAATGATGCCCGTTACCCAGTTTTCTATGAAATATGTAGAAAAGGCTGGATTGGTAAAGTTTGATTTTCTTGGCCTGAAGACATTATCTATTATTCATCGAACACTGAAAACCATCGGCAGCGATCTTGATATTAACACCATCCCCCTTGATGATCGGGAAACATACGCTTTACTAGCGCGGGGTGAAACCACGGCGGTGTTCCAGTTGGAAAGCGCAGGCATGAAAGATGCCCTTAAGAAGATGCGCCCGGATCGCTTCACGGATATTATTGCCGTGGTGGCTTTGTACCGCCCCGGTCCGATGGAAAATATCCCGCGCTATATTGCCTGTAAGCATGGCGATGAGCAGCCGGATTACCTCCACCCGTTGCTTGAGCCTGTTCTGAAAGAAACTTTTGGGGTCATGATTTATCAAGAACAGGTGATGCAGGCTGCCCAGGTTCTGGCAGGGTTTAGTCTTGGCGGCGCGGATTTGCTGCGCCGGGCGATGGGGAAAAAAATCAAGGCCGAAATGGACGCCCAGCAGGCGGTATTCGTCGAGGGTTGTATCAAAAATGGTTTGGAGGCCGAACTTGCTGAAACTATTTTTGCCCAGATTGCCAAGTTTGCCGACTATGGGTTTAATAAGTCCCACGCGGCGGCCTATGCCCTGCTGACGTACCAGACGGCGTGGCTCAAGGCTCATCACCCGGTGGCCTTTTTGGCCACCGTCATGCACTATGAACGCGGTGATACGGATTTTTTGTCGGCCTTGCGCGATGAGGCAAAGCGCATGGGTATTACGTTATTGCCCCCGTGCGTCAACCATTCCGAGGCCAGCTTTGCGGTGGAGTACGGCAGCATCCGCTACGCCCTTGGTGCTCTCAAAGGTGTGGGGGATGCGGCGGCGGCGGCCATTGCCGCAGAGCGTGCTCAAAACGGTGCTTATACCAGTCTTTCTGATCTCGTGCGTCGGGTGGGGACGAAGTTTATTAATAAGCGCACGTTGGAAAGCCTTGTTGCCGCTGGGGCTTGTGATGCTTTTGGGGATACCCGTCGTCACCTCTGGGAAAGTATTGAGGGGGTGATCGCCAGTATAGGGTTAGAGCGCACCAGCGGCAGTGCTGGCCTATTCGGCGATGCCCTCCCCGTCCTGGGGGTACAGAAAAAAAAGGCCGTCGCTGAACAAGATTGGCCAGTGTTAGAGAGGCTTACACACGAGTTTCAAGCCATTGGGTTTTATCTGTCCGCGCATCCGTTGGCCGGGTATGCGCCGCTGCTGGAGAAAACGGGGGTGACCACCGCCAAAAATCTGGAGGGGGAAAAAGGACGCAAGCTCATCGCCGGGGTGGTGCTCAGCCGCAAGGAACGCCAGTCAGCCAAGGGCAGCCGCTACGCGTTTGTCCAGATGGCGGATGCCAGTGGTAATTATGAGGTCATGCTGTTCTCCGAAACCCTGACGGCGGTTCGGCCATTGTTGGAGGCGGGGACGCTATTGCTGCTGAGCGTGGACGTTAGTTCCGGCGAGGGCGGCGGGCGTCTGAACGCCGTTGAGGTCGAACCATTGGATGCTGGCCTGTCCCGCCGGATGGAGGTGATGGAGTTTGTTGTCAAGGATATGGTCACACTGAGCCAGCTTCGCGATCGCCTGGCAACCCTCAAGCCCGGGCGCACCAGTATTGAGGTGCAGGTGGAAACCCCAAGAGGCGATGTGCGGGTGAAGCTGAAGGGGGGCTATACCCTGACGGCGGGTGTTTTGGAGGGGGTTTCGTAGATGTTTGATAAGCAAACGGTCTTGATTCTCGGTGCCGGGGCGAGCTGCCATTACGGCTATCCCACGGGGGAGGAGCTGGTGGAGAGGATTATTGAAAGAACCAAAGACGTGGAGTATGAGGTTGAAAAGGATGTTGCAAAAAAAAACCGACTCTCTCCTCCAAGCCACCAGGACAGAAGATCATGCGACTTGGGCTTATATGCAGAATACGTCAATTTACTTGGGGAATTAAGACAACTTCTCGAAAGCCTCCATCCCCTAAACATTGATTCTTTTCTGCTCTACAACGAACGGTATGCGCCGTTGGCAAAGACCCTGATTGCCGATATTTTGTTGGAGTGTAACGTGGAAAAACCGACGAAAGATAAAAACTGGTACCGTTATTTGTTCCACGCCCTGACCTATGGCTGCAAGGTTGATGCACAGGATACTGCTAAAAGAATGAATATTGAGCAGAGCATCGGAAACCTGACGATCATTACGTTTAACTACGACACTTCGCTGGAACGCCACTTACGCAAGGCATTTCAGAGTGTGCAGGCGTTTAAGGATCTCAAGGATGAGAATGACCCGATGAACTTGATAAAAGGAAAAATCTACCACGTTTACGGAAAACTGGCGGATGAGGATTTTTATGATCTGTCACCGGAACAACAGAAAGCAAAACGCTCTGATATTGTGCGAGCTAGTGCCAAAAATATTGATGTCATTGCTGGAAAAAAACACCAAGAGCTAAGAGATGATTGTCAAAGTACCCTCCAAAAACTTGATAATGTGATTAAGCAGGGGGGACGTTTGGTTATCCTTGGGTATGGCTTTGATCCGGAAAATAATAAATTAATTGGCCTGACTCCGCCGACTGGAGGTTATATATTGCACCAAACCGACCCAAGCCTGCGTTTTTCCTACACCAACTTTCGCGATAGTCAACGAATAGAACGGAAATTTGCACCTAACAAACAAAACCAAGCGTTAAAAGAACCATGGCGTTTTGAAAAATCCACTAAAACCGTTGCCGAGGCCTTGCAACAAGATTTTGATTTAACATAACAATCAAACAACGCCGTAACATCATCACCTGTCCACCCCGCCCGTTGCGCACTTCTCCCGCGCAGCGGGGGAAGGTGAGGAAGGGGGCCTTTAAAATTATTAAAACCAATGATTTGCCTTCATACTTTTCACCCCCTCCCCGACCCTCCCCCGCAAGCGGGAGAGGGAGCTACACCGCGCACTTCAACAACCTTCTAAAGACTTCTGAGCACCTCTATTAGCCCATTTATAGGGATGAGTGGCTAGAAAGGGCTAGGCAAGCAAACGTAAGCGTACTCAAACGTACGTGCGGATTGCGAGCATAGACCTGACGACGCCAATCGCCCTAGAAATGAGGTTAATAGAGGTGCCCAGGCTTTACTACCGCAGCACCCACACCCCATGCTCCTTCAACTCCCGGTGCATGGCATCCGGGGCGAGGTCAATGTCGAACTCCGGCCAGGTGACCGCCCCCATGACCACTGCGACGCGGGCAAAGGCAGCGGGATCGCGCAGGGCTTCAAACACACCAATAGCGTCGGTGCGGGTGAGGCGGGGGGAAAGATCAACCTCGCCGCAAGTGCCGTCGAGGAACTCCGCCCGCAGACGATACCCCGGCAGGGGCAAAGCCGCGACGACGGTGTCGGGATGGGTTATACCAGCGGCGGTATTTTGTGCGGGGTTTGGAGTGTTGCGCATAGGTTCCAGTTCTCCTTCAGTTCGTCACGGTGCTGCATGGCCCATTCCACCACAAGACCAAGGATACGCCCAGGCAATGCCCCACTGATAACAGTCAGGGTGTCTAGGGCAATGGCGGCTTTATACTCCTGATACACCACATGAAAATGTGGCGGCGCATGATCGTCCCAGAACATCTTGATGGAAATTCCCAAAAACCAAGAAATCAGCGGCATAAACCCTCATGACTCGGCCACTATAGCACACTTAGACAAGCCGGGAAAGAAAAGGCTTTACTACCGCAGCACCCACACCCCATGCTCCTTCAACTCCCGGTGCATGGCATCCGGGGCAAGGTCAATGTCGAACTCCGGCCAGGTGACCGCCCCCATGACCACTGCGACGCGGGCAAAGGCAGCGGGATCGCGCAGGGCTTCAAACACACCAATAGCGTCGGTGCGGGTGAGCAGCGGGGCCATCTCCACCCGGCCCGTAGTGCCGTCGAGGAACGCTACGTTCAGGGCATAGCCGGGTAGAGCTGATGCCGTTAGGAGGGTATACGGGGCTTTGTGGATGATGAGGGGGAGGATCGCTATGCTTGTTGCTGTTGTTGCTGCTGCTGTGATTGAAATTGATTGGCAATGATATTTTTCATTTCAACCAATAACCCGTTGGCCAGCGGTGCGATATCGTCAACCTCAATCTGGCTCATGGTTTTAGCCACAATTAGTGCATCGGCATGAAAATCATTGATTGAAGACAGTTTATTATAAGATTGGTGATTCGATGAACTCAATGCAGCGAGAGCACCAGTAAGAATCTCCGCCTGCGGCGCAGACAGGGTGACAGTAGAATCCTCGCCCAAAGAGGTATCTTTAAGGCTAAGGGTCTTGAGAGCCTGACCCAAAAACGTACCTTGGCTATTATCGTTATCAGCGTTAGCAATAGAGTACAACTGTTCCGTCAACATTGCAGTATAGCTGCCTCTAACAAGAGCCTGGAGAACTTGGAAGTTATTTTTTTCTGTGTTGCTAAGGCCAGAAATTTTAGTCGCATCAACATCCAAAACGGCCATGTATTGCTGCTGTTGTTCAAGGTCAGCATTGATAATGAGTTCTGCTATCTTATCGCGTGTTTTTGTATAGGTTTCAGAACCCGGCGTGAACACTGACGGATCTGGAAGAGAGTTTAGCACTGTTTTTAACATATCAGCATTAAGTACATTAGGGTTGCTAGACTGTACGTTTCCTATGGTTTTCAATGCCGAAGGTAGCCCGATAAGGGTGTTTTCTTGGATGCTATCAGTGGTGGTGGATTGATAAACAACTTCATCAGGACTATCTGAAACGGATTCTGGAACAGCAGAAATATCACTGGTAGAATGAGCCGCACTGCGGCGCAATGCATCCAATTCTGCTCGCTTAGTTTTTATTGCTGCTTCTTGTTGTATAGAGTCTGTTTCTGTTGCAATAGTAGCATTAAGTGCTTGAAGTTCTCCTTTTGATTTTGCGTCACTCCATGCAAATTTTTCTTTTACAAATCCTTGCAACCAAGCTCTGCTATGGTCTCCAGATGTAGCCACTGCTACGCCTGCACCAACTAAAGCCAGACTAGTAATATTACTGAGAGATAATTGGGTAAAGGCTGTGCCAAGTGCTGTTAAGATACTGCTGATCGTTGAACCTGTTGTTAATGCAGCGGCAAGCCCGGCTCCTGCCAGTGGGAGCAAAGCTGCTGCGCCAGCCGCAACAACGGCAAAAGCCATTACACGTCCAAATAGTCGTTCCCGTCCTTTTGTAGAGATTTTGGCTCTTTCCTTAGCTAATTGCGTAGCGGCGGTGTCTTGTGCGTCATAACCTGCAGCCCAGGCATCGAATGTTGTTGCGACCATAAAACATTTCCTTTTTTATAAAAAATATATCATGAATTTTGTAGTTTTTTACATTGTAAAGTGAAGAGAGTAATAGGATTTAAGTTACCATATTTGTGTTATTTCCTATAACTACGGCAACTGTTTTGTTCGATGGATTGCCTTCAATGTTTTGTTGTGCATTGAAAATACGCGGAAGAACCCATGGGGAAACCGCTAATACTGCACCAACAACAACACCTCCTACAGTCCAAGGATTTTTAATACTTTCTTGCAGTGTATTTACAATACGCATGTGCATCTCCACTACTTCTTAACAAACCCTTAACAGATTATGATTATTATCACAAGTAAAATTTTACCTAACAACGCATCTTTTTTATCTTTTTCCCAAAGCACCGCCCATACGGGGCTTTTTTGCACCCGGAATTGCTTGATACCTTTGCCCCTTGTTGCTTAACCCCTTTTTTAGTACACTGCCGTTATCATCCTAGGGGAAAATCATGGCCTTATTCGATCATCCTGTGCAGCCTGCGGTAGGCGGTACGGCGTCAACACCGCCAGCAGTGCTGCTGGGTGAGGATATGTTCACCCGGCGGGCCAAGGCGTTGGAACGGTTGCTGGCTTTTGGTGAGGCGCATCCCCTGACGCCTGGGGACGGCGGGCTTAAAGAATTGCGGGCTGTTGACTGGCGATGATTATTCTTGATGCGTCGGCGTTGCTCGGCATTATTTTTGTTGATCAACGAACCGTTTATACAACGGCAGTGCTCGATTTTATTCAGCACCATCGTGTCTTTGCCCCGGATCTTCTGCGGGTGGAGGTAGCCCATGTGTTGCGTAAAAAGGAAACCCGCGATAGCTGGAAGCCTATTGATGTTGATCTTGCGCTTCAAGCCATTGATGAACTAGAATTTTTCTATCAGTCTCTAGACAATTCCGCCGCAGATTTGGTGTTGCTCCAGCGGCGGCATAGTCTCAGTGCTTATGATGCCGTGTATTTAGCCTTGGCCTTGCGCCTTGGCATGCCGTTAGCAACAACAGACGACAGCCTTGTGGTTGCAGCGCAGCGTGAAGGGCTTTACTGGCAGCCACCTTTGTAACCGATCGTCTTCGCGAGCGCCGCTAGGCGCGTGGCGATCCAGCAAAATATTTTCTCATGGATGACCCCAAAAGAAATCAAGAAAAAATAACGGCGTTTTTCTTAATTAACTGAATAACAACAATAAAAAAACTATTGACATGCTATCAAAAAAATTGCAGCCTATATCTTGACTTCTCTCAATCGCTTTGATAAAGTGAACTTAGTATTCAAAGACTTGGCCAAGCACCGGATACTTTACCGACTCAAGATTTTCTCTTCCTTGTGAAGAACGATAAAGGGGTCGGCGGACAAGCTTCCGAAAAGTCCTTCCAGGAAGGCATTTTTTGAAAGTAAGACGCAAGATTTGGGAGAGAAAATAGATTTTCCCTCCCCCTTGTGATTGCAGGCAGTACAAAAGCTTCCTTCAGGGAAAGCAAAAACCACCTTATGACGGGAGCCCCGGTTCTTTGGGAATCGCGGGCGTTGATCCCCCCTTCCCCCCGCTTCTTACGCGGAGGGGAAGGCTTGCCTTAATATATAAAATTTTAATAAAAAACAATAAATTATTGCGTCTCCCCGCCTCGCCCAAGGCTGTGTTTTTTAGGATGCAATCTTCTTGCACTTCGCATCATTCCGTTTTACACGATTTCCTCATTGACAGTGTTGGGGCGTCGCCAAGTGGTAAGGCAGCTGGTTTTGGTCCAGCCATTCGTGGGTTCGAATCCTTCCGCCCCAGCCATTCTTTAAAGTTCAACTTTCCTCATCCCCCATACCGTTACCCCCTGAGTGCGGCACTCCGCCGTGGTTTGCGGCCTTTGTGCGTCAACCTTGCGGTTGGTGGTGGGTTTGCGCATTCGCCCTCAGTCTTTCTCTGTCTGGCATTTTCTCTCGAAAAGCTGTCAACCTTCGCGCCCGAAGTTGATAGTCCGAAATGCATGATTTTCCTTGATTAAAGTAACATCATTCACACGCTGTTGCAACGAATGGCCGCCGATTCGTGTTCGAGTAGAGATGCGGCTACAAAGGAAACACTGCGAAATCAACGGTAATTGTGCGTTGCAAGGGGTAGTTTTATCTTTGGGGCATGAAAAACAAATGCCCTACACCCCCTGAATATTTAGACGAAGTCGCCGCACTCCTGGCCGATGCTATGCTGCGCTTGAGAAGCACACAATTAACGCCCTCACAGACAGGTTTAACTGGACTTCTGGCTAAAGAAGAGCGTTCGTCATTTTGCAAGCCCAACGGAGAATAAACCAATGCAAAATAATATTTTATCGCAAATAGCCGGACTTCCAAAGCTACCCATCATCGAAGTCAAAAAGCTGTGGAGTGACCTGTACGGTGGCGAGCCGCAGCATATTTCGAAAAGCTACCTCATCAAGCAAATCGCCTACCGGCTGCAGGAGGTCGCCCACGGCGTAGATACCGCAAAAATGGAAGAGCAGTTCGCTGAAGCGGCCAAAGGAAAATATGGCCGCAAGCGCAACCGGGCGGACGATATCCATATGCCCGCCAACGGCACCCGCCTGACCCGCGAATGCCCGCGCGCGTTGCGCGCTAATTAAAAATAGTCGGCAACGCCGACGGGGTGAGGAACACCAAGTCACTGTCATGGCCGATGGTTTCGAGTATCCCCGCGTGCGTTGCACGCTCAAATGTTTTGTGCGCAACGCGCACGGGGCTCAGCGCTACCGCAGCCTTTCGATTATCGCCCGCACCATCACCGGATCGGTGTGGTCGGGGCCGAAGTTTTTTGGTCTGAAATAAGAGGAGATGTCATGAAACCGATGCCTGCACCCAGACGCACCCGCTGCGCCGCCTGTCGGCGTTGCCGACAATTCAAAGATAGCGCGCAACGCGCGCGGGACCCGAAAATCCACCGAAGAAGGGCTGGAGATGGAATTCAACTCGCTGGACGCCCAGCGCGAGGCCGGGGAAGCCTATATCGCTTCGCAGCGGCCAGCCGACGTTGTCGGCAGAATTTGCCTTGCTTGGCTTTTTAACTCACCCAATGCAAAATACCCCAATATATTGGCCAAATAGTTGATAGAAAAATATTTACAGGTATGGCAATAAGCCAATTCCATGCGTTGTATATGTACCCATCAAAGAAAGTTAAATAGATAAATGTAGCTGTATCAACGCTAAAATATAACCATATAATAAATCGATTCATGATTGCAGCATTTCTATTTTTGATGGCGTTTCCTAAGAGTATCTTCCGCTTCTGACTTGAGTTTGATTTTTCCAAAACTTACAGCAAGATAAGTGAATATATCGTTATGATGTTGAGAGTATTCATTAGACAGCATGTCCATAATAATTCTATGACCTTTTATTCCATTGGGGCGCATAGCCAAGTCGTCTAACACAAGGCATATAGCTAGGTACTCGGCATCATGGCGTGTACGCCCCTCATCTTTTTCAATCATGTCTGCATTGTGCTCGATAAGATCTTGGAGCATTTTTTTGTCTTTGTTGCCAAATAGCGAAGTAAATAATCCCATAGCAGCAGCCTTTTGTGAGCCTAACAACAGCTGCTCAAGTTCACTAAGTCGCGATTTTGAAGCCGTTGTTTCCGAATGATACATTGTGTAATGGTTTTCGTAAATTGATTATTTTACTAATGATTATTTTACTAACCGCCATTACCAAAGCGCATCGCTGGCAGATGCTGTATGCGACCTTGCCGTTGAAGGGCTCAAGATCGACAGCATCCGTCCGCGCACCTGGGTGGGATGCCGGGATTTTGCGGTGTTTATTGGCGGTGCCAACCCAGCATTACGCGATGACCAGCCCTATAGCACCGCACATTTTCAAGCCGTGTGCGAAAAGTTCGGCGATCCTGCTGCCCTCGATCGCTATGAGACGCTCTTTGTTGATTCCATCACCGTGGCGGGACGGCTGTGCTTTCAGTGGTGCAAGGGGCAGCCCCAGGCGTTTTCAGATAAAACCGGCAAGCCCGATACCCGTGGTGCCTACGGCTTGCATGGGCAGGAGATGCCCGTCGGCGTTGCCGACTATTTTATAATTTTGCGCGCAACGCGCGCGGGCTGA
>JBKCUA010000003.1:0-62992 GCA_046318675.1 Holosporales bacterium | reverse complement strand
CCTCTATTAACCTCATTTCTAGGGCGATTGGCGTCGTCAGGTCTATGCTCGCAATCCGCACGTACGTTTGAGTACGCTTACGTTTGCTCGCATATACCTTCCTAGCCACTCATCCCTATAAATGGGTTAATAGAGGTGCCCTTGAAGGATTTTCTCTGTTTTTGATCGTTTGGCTCCTTAGGTAACACATTTAAATTATTACGTTTTAAGCACAGATAGAGATTGCTTCTGGTCAACGCCTTTATCTTGACCCGCAAGGCAATAAAAACATCATCCAGCGAAAGCTTTGTTACCCGCCTGAATTCACATATAATTTGTTCGTCGGTTGTGGATAAGACGCTTTTGGGCTTGATCCTCCGAGAGATGGTTTCGAGCCGAAGGCAGTTTCCACCGCCATTTAACGGCTCAAGAAGCTCTCTCCACGTTAATTATCACCCCGCTGAACCCCGCTGTTCCTCATGGATTGGCGGGTTTTTTGTTGACCACGCTTCAAACCCTCTTTCCCGCAAATGCCTGAAACTGCGCTCTCTCCGGGAGCGTATTCACAATGGGTTAAGCACCTGTTAATACTTGCGCTCTATGCCCCACCCCTATAGATTATTAGTCAAAGGGAATAGCATGGACTTCTTTCTTGATACTGCAGATATTAATGAAATTCAAAATCTTGTGCCGACTGGGCTTGTAAATGGGGTGACGACAAACCCTTCTTTAATAGCTAAGGCTGGTGGGAATTTTTTGGAGGCTATTGCTGAAATTTGTAAACTTGTCCAAGGCCCTGTAAGTGCTGAGGTAGCTGCTACTGATTATGAAGTAATGATCCAAGAAGGTCGCGCTTTGGCAAAAATTGCCACAAACGTTGTTGTCAAAGTCCCCTTGACCCGGGACGGCTTGCGGGTTTGCCATGAGCTGGCTAACGAGGGGATTCCGGTTAACGTGACACTTTGTTTTTCAACCAATCAAGCCCTGATCGCTGCCAAGGCCGGGGCATCTTATATATCTCCATTTATTGGCAGGCTGGATGATATTGGGGTTAATGGCCTTGATCTTATTTCTGATATTATTAATGTTTATAAAAACTATCCTCAGTTCCATACCAAGGTTTTAGCGGCCTCTATTCGTCATCCCCAACATATTTTGGCAGTAGCCAAGCTAGGGGCACACGTTGCCACAATGCCGCCAAGCGTCCTGAAGCAGCTCTATCAGCACCCATTAACCGATAAAGGGCTTGCTACCTTTGTCGCAGATTGGCAAAAAACAGGACAAAGTATTCTGCGTCCTAATCGTCTTTTAGCATGAAAAAGTGTGGATTGCATGAGTACCTCTTCGCCCCCATCTGTTAACCAAAATAATTTGTTCATAACTGAGCAACATGTAACGCAGTTTTTGTTGTCTAACCCGGATTTTTTGCAACGTCATCCGGATGTATTAGTTGATTTGCTTCCCCCTGATCGTTCCGACATTACTGGAGCTGTAGATTTTCAACAGTATCAAATCAAAAGTTTGCAACATAAATTAGCTAATCTCCGTAGCCAGCAGAATGATTTTTTCAACACCGCTAGAGATAATCTGGTGACACAACAAAAAATTCACGAATGCGTATTGTTGGCTCTTGATGCAGAGGGAAGTGCTGACTTGCTTGATATTGCTTTGCACGATTGGCCGCAAGTTTTGGAGTTAGCTGCGATTAATTTTTGTTTGGAAAAAGTGCCTTCCGGTCATGCGTGGTTTGAAGATGATATGATTGTGAGCATGGAACCAGGTTCCATTAATCGTCTTATCGGTCATAAGCATAATTTTTTATTGCGTCCTTTAGTACAAGGTGAAAAAACTATCTTTAAGTCCGCCGCATTAGATGTTCGTTCTGATGCGCTAATTAAGGTACGATTGGATTACGCAACACCAGTGGGTATGCTGGCATTTGGGGCAGTACAGCCTGGAAGCTTTGCTCCCGGACAAAGTGTTGAATTATTAATGTTTCTTGCACGAGCATTTGAAGCATCGTTACGACTGTGGAAATTTTTGGAGAGTTAACCAGTGAATGATTTATGGTTGAAAGCCCTACATATTATCTCGTTCACTGCTTGGATGGCTGCGTTGTTTTATCTTCCACGTCTTTTTGTTTATCACGCAGCAGTCAACAAGGGATCCGAAGCTGATACTCTTTTCCGGATCATGGAACGGCGTCTCCAACGCATTATCATGACCCCGGCGATGTTGTTAACATTTACCTTTGGATTATTACTTATTCATGCAAATCCTAGTGCTCTTATGGACGGGTGGCTACATAGCAAATTGGGGTTAGTTCTTATTTTGGCCACCTATCATGGGTATTTGTGCGTGTGTCGAAAGAAATTTGCGACTGGGGAGAACCAGCATAGCGGTCGTTTTTACCGCATCCTCAATGAAGTACCAACCGTATTGCTTGTTGGAATTGTTGTGCTAGCTGTTGTAAAACCATTTTGATTGTTGTTATTCTTTTGCGGTATTTTTAGGGTGTCGACCCAAAAATACCCCCCTTTTGGGAAAAAAGCCATTTTTTTGTGTCATTTTTTTGTTGTTTTTTGAAAATAAAGAGCGTATTAAATACCTCCAAAACATACAGGAAGATTATCATGAAACAAGTTTATACGGAAACATTTCGGTTGCTTGAGCGGGTTCACCGGCAATTTCTTGAAGTGATAAAGGCAGAACTTGATCGTTTGGGTATTCAAGACATAAACAACGTTCAGGCTCTAATTTTATTCAATATTGCTGATGATGAGTTGACTATCGGGGAGCTAACAAACCGAGGATACTATCTTGGATCCAACGTGTCGTACAACGTACGAAAAATGGTTGAGAATGGCTATCTTGAACAACAGCGTTCTGCTCATGATAAACGCTCGATTCGTGTCAAATTGACCAAAAAAGGCTTACCTTTATATAATGAGATGAATAAATTCCTAGACCAGCATACGGCAGCTTTAAAAGAAAGCTCTATCACTGCTGTTGATTTAAAAGCCACCAGCGATGTATTGCGCAAGCTGGAACGCTTTTGGGGTAATCTTATTAATTTTCAAGTTTAAATTTTACGTCACGAGGGACGGTTACCGCCGTCCCTTCATTGCATATCCCAGTCAAGACCTATATCTACAGCTGGGGCAGAATGGGTAAGTCCCCCTATGGAAAGGTAATCTACGCCTATATCAGCGATAATACGTGCATTTTCAAGGGTAATGCCCCCGGACGCTTCCAGCACCGCTTTGCCTTTTGCCAACCGTACCACGGCTGCTAATTCATCCAACGACATATTATCCAGCAATAGCCACGGTGCGCCGTCCTCAAGGGCTTGTTCCACCTGTTCCAGCGTATCGCACTCCAAAATAAAATCTTTGTGCCCTGCTGCCCTTATCTGCTGCAAGGCAGGCTTAACACCGCCAACAATAGCTAAATGGTTATCCTTTATAAGAACGCCATCATACAAGCCAAACCGATGGTTTTTTCCACCACCACAGACTACTGCGTATTTAGCCATAGCGCGGAAGCCAGGAATAGTTTTACGAGTGTCAAGAATCTGCGTGCCTGTACCCGCTATTGCACTCACAAAAACAGCGGTTCTGGTAGCAATACCGCTAAGATATTGTATAAAATTCAATGCACTGCGCTCTAAGGCTAGCAGAGTACAGGCATCACCTTCAACCTGACACAGAATTGTGCCTGCTAAAACATCTATACCATCGGCAACATACGGATGCACAGTCACGGAAGCCTCATACTGTTCCCATAATAGGGAAAGAATAGGCATTCCGGCTAATCGGATAGCCTGACGACTACAAAAAAATGCTTTTCCGTAGCTACCCTTCTTCACTAAAGCGGTAGAGGTAATGTCGCCAGTACCAATATCCTCAGTCACGGCTAAGGTAATCAACGATTTTGCCGCTTGGATAGGAAAGGGCGGAAGCATAGATTAAAGCGCACCAGATATTGAGCCACCCAACACGCCCTTGGTAGATGGAATGCCAATTTCTTTCGCATCAACGGCTACCGCCATCCGCAACGCGCGAGCCAAGCCCTTAAAGCACGATTCAACAATATGGTGAGTATTGCTACCGTAGAGATTTTCCACATGCAGGGTCAGCCCGGCGGATTGGCTCAACGCCTGAAAAAACTCCTTGAACAATTCGGTGTCCATCTCCCCCAGGCGTTGCCCCGGCAAAGTCACTTTCCAAATGAGATACGGACGATTGGATGCATCCAGTGCTACTCGTGTCAACGTCTCATCCATGGGAATGTAAGCGTGGCCAAACCGGACAATCCCGCCGCGATTACCCAAAGCTTTGCTAATAGCTTCACCCAATGCCCATCCAGTATCTTCAGTTAGGTGGTGAAAATCAATATGGGTATCACCCTTAGCAGTGAGATCAATATCTATAAGACTATGCTTGCTAAGTTGATCCAGCATATGATCAAGAAAGCCTATGGTTGTGCCAATTCGCCGAATACCACTACCATCCAGGTTCACGACCACGGAAATTTCCGTTTCATACGTTTTGCGCTGGACACTGGCTTGGCGTGAGGAAGAAGGCAACATCATAGGTAAGCTTACTATAAAAAAACAAAATAATCAATAATCTAAAAATGAATAACCCTACCATAGGCATCTAGGACACTTTCGTGCATCATTTCAGAAAGCGTTGGGTGAGGGAAAACGGTGTGCATCAACTCGCCTTCGGTCAGCTCCCCGCTCATGGCGATAGCGTAGCCTTGAATCATCTCGGTGACTTCGGCTCCGACCATATGGGCACCGAGAAGCTCCCCTGTTTTGGCGTCAAACACTGTTTTTACAAAGCCTTCTGGCTCACCCAAGGCAATGGCCTTGCCGTTACCCATAAAAGGAAATTTTCCAACTTTAACGCTATATCCAGCGGCTTTAGCTTTTTCCTCAGTAAAGCCTATGCTGGCCACCTGGGGACGACAATAGGTACAGCCCGGAATCTGGTTCTTATTGATAGGGTGGGGGCGCCTGCCGGCAATGAGTTCCACGCAAATAATGGCTTCATGGCTGGCTTTGTGGGCAAGCCACGGCGCCCCGGCCACATCGCCAATGGCGTACACGCCGGGTTCCGCTGTCTTACCGTAGGCATCGGTGACAATCTGGCCTTTTTCCACCTTAACTTTTGTTTTCTCTAAGCCAAGATTTTCCACATTGCCAACAATGCCCACGGCCATGATGGCCTTGTCAAAGATTTGCTCGGTGGTTTTACCGTTCTGCTCAATAGTGACAGTGAGATTGCCCTTGCCTTTTTTGAGAGCTTTCACCCCGGCTTTGGTGAGGACTTTCATCCCCTGTTTTTCAAAAGCCTTATGCACAAAAGCTGATATTTCTGAGTCTTCTACGGGAAGAACCCTATCTTGTACTTCAACCAGAGTTACTGCGCTGCCCATATTCTGGTAAAAGCTGGCGAACTCTGAGCCGATAGCGCCGCTGCCCACCACTAAAAGGGTTTTAGGCAATGTTTTTGGCGTCATTGCTTCTTTGTATGTCCAGACTAGCTCTCCGTCCGGCTCCAACCCCGGCAGCACCCGAGCCCGGGCACCGGTGGCAATCATGATATTTTTCGCTGCTACGTCCTCATTCTTGCCGTCCTTAGCGGTGACGCGCACGCCGCCGTTGCCCAGCAATACCCCCGAACCATCCAGAACAGTGACTTTATTCTTTTTAAGCAAGTGCTTAATTCCACCGGACAATTGGCTTGCCACACCTCTGGAACGGGCAATAACCTTGGTAAAGTCAAAGCGAATATTATCCGCCGCAAAACCATAATCGCCCAAGCTGTGTAGCAAATGATTGATTTCCGAGGCTCGCAGCAACGCCTTGGTGGGAATACAGCCCCAGTTGAGGCATATACCCCCCAAGTGTTCCCGCTCCACCACGGCAGTTTTCAGCCCCAATTGCGCCGCCCGAATCGCCGCTACATAGCCGCCAGGACCCGCGCCAATAATGACCAAATCAAAATTTTGTGTGCTCATGTTGGTGGGTATAAACGATGCTTATTGCAGCAGCAAGAAAACTATTCTGCTTAGGTCAGGAAATGCGTTATAGCCTTCAAAATAATTAACATATCTTACTCATAATATTGCAGGAAAACGTTCCAAGTGAACCATAAAACATTGTCATTATTGGCAACTTTTGACACCCAATTTCCCACCCCTTGCTGCGGCGTTGATGAGGTAGGCCGAGGCTGTCTTGCGGGGAATGTTGTGGCCGCGGCAGTTATTTTCTCGCGCGCCTTACCTTTGGAGCTAGAGCTGGAAATTCGTGACAGCAAAACCCTCACTGCTAAAGCACGCCAAAGAATAGTAGAAGCTCTACTCCCTTTTACCGTTTGGGCCATTGGCACCGCCAGCGTGGCGGAAATCGATGAGCTCAACATTCTCCATGCATCCATGCTGGCGATGCAACGGGCTGTGTCCAGTTTGCCGCAGTCACCCGTTTTAGCCCTCATTGACGGTAACAAAATTCCGCCGGGACTCCCCTGCCCGGCTCAGGCCATTATCGGCGGCGATGGTAAAAGCCTTTGCATAGCAGCCGCCTCAATTTTAGCGAAAACAACACGCGATAAATATATGAAAGAATTAGCAATGCAATGGCCTGGGTATGGATGGGAATGCAACGCTGGTTATGGTACAGCTGCCCATTTAAAAGGATTACGCGCACAAGGTATAACACCGCACCATCGGCGCAGTTTCTCTCCTGTAGCAGCGCTTCTTTAAAGGGAACCCGTCACGGACGAATAATAAGCTCCACCATATTGTTGCTGAGGGTGCAACGATTCACCGCTATCGTAAGGTAGCAGACAATGCTCTAATATCCCAGAGGATAACCCAACCTTTGCCCAACCGTTCACATTAAAAGAGAGCACAACTATCCCGGCCGGGGGGAATCGCTGGGACAGACCAATCAAGGACTCCTGATTGGCTTCACCCACTAAAGCCAAGGCTAATTGATGTAGTCCGGGGTTATGCCCAATAATAAGAAGGTTACTATAATGATCATCTTGCCCTTGCACGATCTGAAATAATTTTGTGGCGGTAGCCATATACAATTGGCCATCAAACACTGCTTGATGTTGGTGCACTAACCACTCTTCTGCGCACAAAACGTACGTCTCTCGTGTCCGCTCTGCATCAGAACATAATACTAACTCTGGTTGCAGGCGCAACTCTTGCACAATAGCCTGTTGCGCTAACGCAGTTGCTATGCCTTCAGGGTGCAGCGGCCGCCCCCGATCATCCTGACCGCGCGTAGCTTCCCTAGATTTTGCATGACGCATTAAAATAATTGTTTTCATTAATTGATCTCGTTTTTTTAGGCTGTATACTCCCCTGAAAAATAATCTCAATACTATTAAAAAAACGTAAACGTAGTCTTTTGATCTCATGTTTTTTAGTGGCTATTTCCCAAAACGGGTGGGTAAAAAACCTGCCACTGCTAAACCCTCGGTCGTCTTCGCGAGCGCCGGAGGCGCGTGGCGATCCAGCGAAAAAGTATTTTCTGGATGGCCACAGCTCTCCGAGCCTCGCCATTTGTCGCTGTTTCCTCCTTACAGTTTGCATATCTGCAAAATATTGCCTGAAGGGGGTGTATGTTCCACCCACCCGTTTTGGAAACCGCCGCCCAAAAACGTTCAATGTCCAAAAAAAGCGTTGGGATATAAAAAAGTTTTGGCTCTTTCCCAAAATGGGTGGGTTTCAGTTGCCACGCCCTCACCCGCCAAAGCTAACGCTTTGGCGACCTCTCCCGGGGGGAGAGGTGTATCTTTTTCTATTCCAATGCATGTCTATATCTTCAAAAATAAAAAAGAAATCACCTCTCCCCCCGGGAGAGGTCGCCGCCAACGGCGGCGGGTTAGGGCATTTCAAAATAGAACATTCAGTAATGATGCAACCCTCTGTATTTTCCTAATGACCACGCCATTGTGGCACTGGCAATAACCTAGAATTGGACAGCGGCAGGCGTTTTTCACCCACCCATTTTGCCTAAGAGCCAAAATTTTGTTTTTTCATGTTTTGTTTTTTCATTGAGTGTTGAGCTATGGAAAGCTAAAATTCTGACCAAGAAAGAAGCTAATATGCGTTTATCAAATTTATTACTTGTTGCTTTAATTGTGATTATTACCGTGGTCGCTGTGGTCACGCAAGTCAAAAAACATGAAAATACCTCCTCTATACTGGTTAGAAGTGAGGTGGATGCGATGCAGGTGGTGCGGGTTGTTATGGAAGGTGCCTATGCTCCTTTTAATTTTATCAATTCTGAAGGTAAGCTATCTGGTTTTGATTATGATATTATGGTGGCTGTCTGTGCTGCCGCTCAATTGCGATGTGAATTTAGTACCCAAGCATGGGACGGTCTTATTCCCGGACTTTTAACATCGAAATACGATGTTATTGCCTCCAGCCTTTCTATTACCGAAGAACGCAAGCAAGCCGTTGCTTTCTCAAACCGTTATTATCGTACCCCAATTCGTTTTCTTGTTCGGCAAGATGCAGAGTTTGTTGTTAGCGATGAAGGCTTGAAGAATAAACGTATTGGTGCCCAAAGAGCTACGACCAGTGCTACCTATTTAGAAGAGCGTTATCGTGGAATAATTGATGTTAAACTTTATGATACCCATGAAAATGGTCTGACTGATTTAGCTGCTGGACGACTTGATGCTTATATTGCTGACGCTTTGATGACGTGGCAGTGGTTGCAATCACCGGAAGGGCAGAAATTTGGCTTTCGCGGCGAAACAATATTTGTTGACCAAGGGATTGGCATGGCATTACGTAAAGATGACACGTTATTATTGGCGGCTATTAACGCAGCGTTAGAAAAAATTCGTATCGATGGGACTTATCAATCTATTAATGATAAGTATTTTCCCTTTAGTATTTATTAGATTTAACCCCTAGTGTTTTCCGGATCACCACCACACTTTGTGTTCTTCCATGACTGCACTTTATTCCGGACAATCACATTACGCACGAAGTTAATTTTCCCAAGCTTTTGAAAGAACAATAAATGAGCTAATAGATATGCTTGCGGATTATTATAAGTAAGCATCACGAATGGGACCAAGAAGTGCTAATGCTTCTTGAGCAGCGGCGGGATTATTGCGTTTTTTGATACCATCAAGACTATATGTCAAAAATTGCAAAAGATTATGCATATTTTTAGCTTCAGTGCCGTCAGTCTCCGTCTCAACAGATTGTGCTAGATAACCGAGCAATGTACGGCTAATGTCTAATGCGGCGTCTCTTGCTGGAATATTTTCAACAATACAATAGTACACAGTATCTTTAAGAGCCGCCATAGTCTTATCAAATAACCGTCCTATTTCTTGCTCAGTAAGGTACGCGGGGTCAAATTTTTTAACGGTCTGGTTTTGTATCATGACGTACTCCTGCTAATTCTTAGATGCAAATGATATGCCGTTATGCGCTGATACTAGGAAAAAAATTTTCCGGTGTGGCAGATTTATGGGCGGCGAGATTTTCTTGACGTACCTTATCTTCGATTTCTCTCCATGTTTCGGCCATGGTACATAGAGATTTTGCCACTGAATCACAAAGTTCAGAATCATTTTTGATGTTAATCTTTGTTATTAACACTGTCATGGTATTATAATAATCGTGCAAAACTTTCGAGATACTTTCCACTGGGGGAGAATCATCTAAGCAATTTTGCAATCCATGCAAAATGATAAGTGCTTTCTCTGTCTGGTCTAAGCGCTCTAGGTATTCTTTTTTTTGCGCATGAGCTTTAGCCGACAAAATGTGTTTAGCGGCTAACTCCAATAATCGGGCCACCTGCTCACAGGGTGTTAAGTTTGAAACGTCGGTGACTTTATATTGCTTGGCTTTACTGTAATGATTCATGACTAGGTACTACCATTTTGAGATCTACTGAAGGCATCTAGACTACTTTTAAAAGTAGTAAATTTCGTATATGCATCTTGAGCTGATTGGAATTGCTTGAGAAGCCTAGCACGGTATGCTTCGGTTGTAGTATTAATTTTATCAATTTTCTTATTAAGATTAGCATTATTATCTTGCACAGTAGCGATGGCTTTATCCAAAATACCTGTGGCGATGGCCAAATAACTGTCAGTAACCCCAGCAATGCGATCGGCGATACCTTGCGTATTGCTAATCGTAGCCGTAAATGCCGGATCCCCGATATTAATGACACCACCAGCATAACCAAAAGAAAAGCCCTTAAGGATAGAACTATCACTGGCCACAATACGACCTTGATTAATAGTAGCGGTAACATCTTGCCCATTTACTGACAATGATGCTGCTGTAGGAGTACCATTACTGTCAGTCGCAGCAACATTAAGTGTAATGGATTTTCCGGCTAGGCTAGCAAGATCATTAGGCCGATTAAGCACAATGATGTTTGGGTTGCTGATGGTTGATTTAAAACTATAGAAACTTGCTAATTCAGCACTATTATTTTTAATAATATTTGTAAAATCACTGTCATCAGTAGTTGGCTGTCCAGCGGTTGTCCCCGTAGTACTAACAAAAATTAAAGAGCCATCGGCACTAAACCCCAACCCTGCAGCACGTAAACTCTTAATGCCCGTGACACCCGATACTACACTGGTAACCATTTGTTTGAGCCGTGTGGAAAGATCACGTACACTTGTTTCCCCGTAAAGAATGGCGGTATCGGCAATGGTTCCATCAGTATTTGTCGCACGCTGTTTTTTAACAAAAGTATTAATGGCGTTAAAACTATCCTTAAATTTTAGCAATACATTTTTAATACTAGCAGTGTCCGTACTAAGGCTTACTGTCACTTCACTTGACGTATCCGCACCAACCAAATTCAATCTGACTCCAGTAACAACATCATTAATAGTATTTGTTGCCCGCACCAAGGTGGTATTATTATATTGAATTTCTGCACTAAGATCGGTGTCCGTCACCCCAGAAGCAGCAATAGATAGATCGCTAAGAACGCCTGCGTCACTACCAGCAAGATCAATGGCTTTTCCTGTGCTATCTGCAGTAAGACTGAGTTTATAAGATGTCTCACTAATTTTTATAATACTAGCCGTAACTCCGATGTTTTGGGTCGTATTGATACTATCACGTAATTGTGACAATGTAGTGACAGTGGTAAGATTAAGCGTTTTTCCATTGATAACTAAATTACCGTTAGCGGTAAGGGGTGTGGTGGTAAGACTGTTAAATGTTCCTGTGGAATTGATAAGATCATTTTTTGCTACGCGATTGACTTTAATTTTAAAACTTCCATTTTGAGCGTCACCCAAAGGCGTTACCGATAATAAAGAAGAGGCTGGGGTCGATCCTGTAGTAGTAACAAGATTGGCACTTTTTTTACGGAAGACGTCGTCACCGCCTTGTAAAACAGTTGGTCCACGCAATGCCGAGGCTGCATCTTTTAAATCCTGAAGCAATATCTTCAGCTCATCAAACGCGGCGATCTTGTTTGCATTTTTTGAAACTTTAGTATTAATCGCTTGTATAGGAATAAGCTTCACGTCTGCCAAATCGTTGGCCATTTTATTGGCATCAATGCCAAACATGGTGCCGCCCACAGTGGCTCTTCCTGTGGCTTGATCAATTTTAACCGCCCCAAGATTGGCAAAACCGGTGCTAGTGGTACTGGACATATGACATATGCCTCTCTATTGATCATCTCTCGTGCAATGTTTATGCCAAACATGAAGAATTCATGCCAACATATATTAATTAGACTACTGAATAAAAATTGAAAAATGATTAACACTTTGCGCTTACATCTTATAATTGTATTAATAGATTAAATATACTATTAAGACATTGACCGGAGAAAAAATTATGGCGCGTCCCAAAGAATACGTTTCATTATTGGAACTGCACAATGTTATTATTAACGGCAAACGTACGAGCATTCGCCTAGAGGCACCTTTATGGAATGCCCTAGAACTTATAGCCGAACAAGAAGGTCAAACCGTACATGAGTTATGCAACATAGTAGCCATGCGATACCGCTCCCAAGCATTTACCTCAGCAGTGCGAATTTTCTTGGTCGAGCATTTGCTCGCCAGACAGGCGCAAAGGAACCGCCCTATTCTGATGTCCGCCCGCGTGGATGTGCCGCGTGATATGTACGCCGAAGCTGTGTCACATTAAGCTGCGTATAGCGGCTGGTGGTAGCCAAACGCTGATGCCCTAACAATTCTTGAATTGCTCTAAGATCAGCACCATTTTCCAATAAATGCGTGGCACATGAATGCCGCAAGGCGTGGGGCGTTGTAATTTCTGGAAGGTGATATAAGCGTCTTAAACGTCTCAATACGCTATTGGCGGCACCGGACTGCCAAATACCACCCCGGGTACCGCGAAATAGTGGCTCATCATTAGCAAGCTGGTAAGGACAACCATTCTGATAGGCTCGCAAAGCCGCGCCAACCCTAGGCAATAATGGCACATCCCGGCTCTTCCCACCTTTACCATCTTCCACTCGAAGAGTATTATTACCAATATGATAGGGGCATAGCGCAAGGGCTTCACTAATCCGCAACCCAGTACCATACAACAGCATAATTAAAGCCGTGTCCCGTAGATTTAACCACGATTCTTGTTCTTGAGTGCTTGCCGCCTGCACTAGAATATTGGTGGTTTTTTGTTGCAGGGCTCTTGGCAATGCTTTTTCTGATTTGGGTGGGCGCATAGCCAAAAGCGCCGATTCTTGGAACCACCCGCGTCTTACCCCATGACGCAATAAACTTTTTATACCCAGAAAATTGCGAATAACACTACTCCGCCGTCGACTGCCGCCTAAATACGCTAAAAATGCCCGCATATCAGTAACTTTCAACTGTTGGAGAGCATCAAAAGTACACGGAGCCGCATAATAATGGCTCAAAAAATCAATTAATAACATCACATCCCGAACATAAGCTTCCTGAGTATTAACAGCCAGCCGCCGCTGATTGGCAAGTGTTTCCTGCCAATCATTCAAGGCGGCATCGAGGTTTAATTTGGACACTTTAATATTTCTAACACAGGCGTTATTAAACTTCCATGTCTATGACTTTTATAACCCATCCTGCGCTTTCTGCTTGCTCGCACGGTTTTTTTGGCCGCCAAGGCGGGATAAGCACAGGATTGTATGCCCGCCTTAATGTTGGCATTTCGAGTAACGATATGCCTGATGCAGTAATGCATAATCGTCGATTAGTGACGACTGCTTTGGGGATGCCCGATGCGGTGTTGCTAACTCCTCGTCAGGTACACGGCATTGGCGTAGTGCGCCCAGAAGATTTTGATAACGGATCAATTCCTGAAGGTGATGCTATTGTGACGAACATCCCCGGCAAAGTTATTGGTGTGCAGACGGCAGACTGCGCACCCGTGTTATTTTATGATCCAGTGGCAAGCGTAGTCGGTGCAGCTCATGCAGGATGGAGGGGTGCAGTAGCCGGGGTTTTGGGGGCAACAGTGCAGGCGATGCTGCGCCTTGGGGCACGCACAGAAAATATGATCGCGGTTATTGGTCCATGCATTCACCCGGCTTCCTACCAAGTAGACAAACCATTTTATAGACAAGTGGTACAAACCGCCAGTGCATACCAAGCATTCTTCACCGAGGATAACCAAAAATCTGAATGTTATCGCTTCGACTTGCCGAGATTTTGCACATTTTTACTATACAATGCAGGAATCACCCAAGTTGCTGACGTACAGCAAGATACATTAACCCAGCCTGATGTGTATTTCAGCTTTCGCCACGCTACCGTTCAAGGGCACAAAGATTACGGGCGACAAGTATCGGCGATTACTCTGCCATGACATCAGATATAGTACAGACTATCTTGGATCGGATGCAACAGCTCCATCCGAAAGTTATTGATTTATCATTGGGGCGCATCAAGCGATTGTTACAAAAATTAGATCATCCTGAACGTCGCTTACCTCCTGTGGTGCACGTAGCTGGCACTAACGGCAAAGGTAGCACCGTAGCACTGCTACGCACAATTCTTGGTCAAGAAGGCTATAGAGTGCACAGTTACACATCACCTCACCTAGTACGCTTTAATGAACGAATTAACCTTGCCGGAGAAGATGTTAGCGATACGATTTTGGTAAACGCTCTAGAAACAGTGCTCATTGCCAATCGTAATGAACCTATTACTTTTTTCGAACTCACCACGGCTGCAGCGTTAATGCTGTTTGCTGATACACTGGCGGATGTACTTATTTTAGAAGTTGGCCTAGGTGGGCGATTAGATGCTACTAACGTAGTAGATACGCCAGTCTGTTGCATCATCACTCCTATTTCTCACGATCATCATGATTATTTAGGTAACACCCTTGCAAAAATTGCTTTTGAAAAAGCCGGCATTATAAAGCCCGGCGTACCCGTAGTCAGTGCCCGTCAGCCTCTTGAAGTGGCAAACGTCTTAGCGAAAGTAGCGATGCAGCGGTGTGCGCCGTTGTATAGTAACGTGTTAGATTGGAATGTTGAAGAGCAGGCTGAAGGCTTTATATACACTGGCCTTGGCGGCACAGCGAATTGGTATCCGCTGCCAGCCTTGGCCGGGGCACACCAAATTAATAACGCTGGGGGTGTATTGGCATGCCTTGAGATTATTCAAGATATTATTCCTGTTACGGAAAAAGCGATTGTTCGAGGATTAAAAGCCGTCCATTGGCCAGGACGATTGCAGCCAGTGTCTTGGCCGAACTTGCCTTTTGGATGGCGCGTCTGGCTCGACGGTGGCCATAATCCACAAGGCGGAGAAATGCTTGCAGCAGCCTGTGCAACGTGGGATAGTCCAATTTATCTTATTGTTGGAATGGGAAAAAATAAAGACTTAGCTGCTTACGCAAAATACTTTATTGGTATTGTGCGAAAAGTTGTTTGCGTACCTATTCCCCATCATCTGTGCTACAGCCCGGCAGAAGCAGTGCCTGTCTGGCAGAATCTTGGCATCATAGCATCTGAAAACAAAGATATTACCCTAGCAATGCAAGCAATACTTGACCTTGAGCCACCGGGAGATATTGTGATTGCTGGTTCGCTTTATCTTGTAGGGTCTGTATTGGCGCAGCAGACAAGATAAGCTAGGGAGCATGGCGGAATCGGTAGACGCAAGGGACTTAAAATCCCTCGGTCGCAAGACTGTCCGGGTTCGAGTCCCGGTGCTCCCACCAATTTATTATCTCATGGGTCATCATAAGCCACAAAAAACTATCTAAAACAATAGATAACATCACATCTATCCTCCTGCTTGCCTAGGGGTGGCAAAAATGCTTTAATCATCAACCTATGACAACAGATGATTTAACACAAAATATTCCCGAGGCTCAATCCACCCCAGACACAGAGCTTGAACTTCTTCGATTGCGCGAAGAAAACAAAAATCTCAAAGAGCAATCACTTTACATTATGGCTGAAGCGGAAAATATCCGAAAGCGCACTGAACGTGATAAACAAGATGCCTTGCGTTACGCGGTTTCCGGGCTTGCCCGAGATCTTCTTGCGGTGGCTGATAATCTTTCCCGCGCTCTAACTAATGCACCCACCGATATAGCAACCGGATTTGTTGCAGGAATACAGATAACAGCATCGGAGCTTGAAAAAGTATTTTTAAAGCATGGAATTGTTAAGGTTGGAAAAATTGGCGATAATTTTGATCATAATCATCACCAAGCCGTTGCCCAAATTCCCAGCGCCAACGGACAAACTCCCGGCACCATTGCCCAAGTGATGCAAGATGGTTATATATTGCACGATCGTTTACTGCGTCCTGCTATGGTGGCGATAGTGGCTTCAGGCGTCGATACTGCGGTGTAACCACGGATGGTCAACACCATCGTGCTTGGTCTTGCCTTACGTCTGCATGGAGCAAAACTCTGGTGGCGCGACGATGATGCAACACGGGATACCCCCGAATTGCGGCGGTTGCTAGACCTGTCGGCAACAACAAAAATCCCACTGTTACTCGCTGTTATCCCAAAACTAATGGATGACAGTCTGGTCACTCTTGTACGCCAATACCCACTGGTTCGCGTTGTTCAACATGGAGTCATCCACCATAATAACGCACCCCAAGGGCACAAAAAACAAGAGCTAGTTGCAGATTTTGACAGCACTCTATTAATCAAAGAGAAACAACGATTAAAAGATGCATTTGGTGCCCAGTTCCGTCCCATTTTGGTACCCCCTTGGAATCGCATTGATGATGAGCTTGTAAAACAGTTGCCTGACCTAGGCTTCAATGCCTGGTCTGCATATGCACACCAAGAAACAGATTTCCCCTTAGCCCGCCGCGATTGCGCCGCTGATCCCATTTGCTGGGGCATCAACGATAGCCGGCCTTTTCGTGGGAGCTACCGTACCACGGCAACAATAATACGCGCACTTCTTCAAGGCTGGAAACATATCGGTATTTTAACCCACCATCAAGATATGGATGAACAAACTTGGTCATACATAAGGTGCTTGCTGCGCAACCTTAATCAGTACTATGTTGATCCTGATCAAGTCTTTCATATCCTCAAACGGTAAACGCGTGTCGTCAACAATTCTCCTACTTTATCTTTTAGCAGTTTTGGTGCTGCAATCTTTAGCAGCATTCTTCTCGATTGCCGAAACCGCTTTGACGGCTGCTTCGCGGCCTCGGATGCATCAGTTAGCCAAAGAGGGCAATCGCCGCGCCCGCTTGGTCAATATACTACGAACCCGCAGCGAAAGTCTTATTGGATCCATCTTATTAGGCAATACGATCACAAATATTGCTGCTACGGCTTTGGCCACTTGGGTGTTTATTGCTTTGTTTGGAGAAACCGGGGTACTCTATGCAACAGCTGTCATGACCGTAGTCGTGCTGATATTTGGGGAAGTAGCACCCAAAGCATATGCGTTAAATAATCCTGATTCTTGTGCACTTATTATGGCTCGCCCAGTACAGGCATGGTTATGGTTGTCGCGGCCTATTACCATATGCCTTGATAGAGCAACCAATTTTTTCCTTCACATTATCGGAGCAAAGAAAGGTCGTCTTGGGGATCATCTAAGCGATGCAGAACTACGTGGAGCCATTGATTTACATGGCGGAGAAACAGCAGCTTCCTTAGATATTCAAAAAGAGCGTCGTATGCTGCATAGTATCCTTGACTTACAAGATGTTACTGTTGCTAAAGTTATGACTCACCGCCGTAATGTTATGATGATTGATGCCGAAGAAACACCATCTTCCATCATAAATACAATCCTTGCAAGTCCCTATACCAGAATTCCGTTATGGCAAAATGACCCTGGAAATATTATCGGCTTACTACATTCAAAATCTTTAGTACGTGCCCTACAAGGCGGAACATCAATAGAACAACTTGATATAAGAGAACTAGCCAACAAACCTTGGTTTATTCCTGAGACCGCCAATTTGCTCGATCAGCTTCAGGCTTTTCGCGATCGGCGTGAACATTTTGCCTTTGTAGTTGATGAATATGGAGTTTTTGAAGGAATCGTAACTTTGGAAGATATTTTAGAGGAAATAGTTGGAGAGATATCTGACGAACATGATCAAATTGTTGCGGGCGTACGTCGCCAACCCGATGGTAGCCTGATTGTTCAAGGTACTGTTGCCATCCGCGATCTTAATCGCGAATTTTCATGGCAATTACCCGACGATAAGGCAACAACAATCGCTGGATTAGTACTGCACGAAGCCCGTCGAATCCCAGAAATAAGTCAAATATTTATTTTCCATGGATTTCGCTTCGAAATCATCCGACGCCACCGCAACCAGATAACTCTTTTACGTTTAAGCCCAGAAACTATCACTGGATAATAATTCTTTAATTAAGATGTCTTATTATAATAGAGATTCAAACTATGCATCCGCCCGTTCACCTTTTTGCTTATAGCCTGCGCTTCCAGAGTCCAAAAGTACGCCTATGGTTTTTTGGATGTATAATATGCGTATTACTCGGCATTTTGAGCTTTTTAGACAACAATAGCAAATATCGACTTAACAGTTTTGTTGCAGAAACCAGAGAAGTCTTCTTCCATTTTCTTAATCCCATCCAACAGACATTCACAAATATTTTTAAGAATATTGACGAACACAGTCAAAAATTTGTTCGATTACAGAACGCCTTAAAAGAAAATGAACGCCTACATCAAGAAATAATCACATTAACAAATGATAATCTCCGAGCCGAGCAAGCACTAGCAGAAAACAAAATTCTACGTGACTTATTGCACGCAGAAGGATCAACATTGCCCTCACCTCAAGCTGTTTTACCTGTTTATGCAACAATTTATAACTCATCAAAAAATTCTTTAATCGCCGGAACCTCTCAAACAACGCTTATTAAACAAGACCAATCTGTCCTTGTTGACGGCATATTGCTCGGACGAACTAATACGCCTGCCTTAGGAATTGTTCGTATTACCCATATTTTTGATACTAGCAGTCGTATCCCCGTGCGTGGACTTACAAGCGGTGCGGAAGCCATTTTAGCAGGGAATGGAACAACCACGCTCACGTTTCTCCATCGCCCGGTAAATGCTGTATTCACCCAAGATGAAATCCTAGTTACCAGCAGTGCTGGAGGTGTCTATTGGGCCAATATCCCAGTGGGTAAAGTCATAGAAACAGCACCAGGGGAGCAAAGCATCAAATCCCTTCTCCCCGAAACGACGCCCAAGTGGGTTCAAGTTCTTCCCCGCCTGCAAACCCCGTCAACCGATCAATAGCAGCATCTGTTAGTTGTCCAGGTACCACTGTTACTGGAATCGTCAGTTGTCCACTTTCTCTACCGACTAAGGATGATACTAACGGTCCCGGGTTGCTACCGTTGCTGGCTGCGGCCAATACTAACTGACGTATCGGAGACTGGGGAGATTTAATAAAATCAATTATTTCTTGCTTCTTTTCACCTTCACGAGTATAATGTAACGGCCGTTTCTTAATAAGTGCGAATACTACATCGCTCCAATATTGAAGAGCTTTCTCTGCCGTTGCTCTCTGCTGGTTAGCGGCATCACTAGCAACACCCATCCAATAATTAAGACCCAATGGCTCTAGCACGGCTAATAAGCCTACATCTGCTCCCTGACGTTGGGCAAGTCTGCTAGCAAATCGTACCGCAGCATGCAACTCTGAAGAATCATCCACCACGCATAGAACAACCCCATTCATAAAGCCCTCCGCAATAGAAAATGACCTATCCAGCCGCACCCTATAGCTAATGCTACCACCACAAATGCATTTGTAATCGGGTAACGATGAGCTATCCAAGCAACGTCCGCCCCAAGACCATCTTTTGAGATCAATAAACTGGTACTCTGAGCTGCTACTACATCTCCACTTCGCAATAAATATACCATCACTTGATATCGTCCAACGGGTACTTGTTGTGGAAATTGCAGTGTTGCTCGAAATAGACGATCACCAAGAAATGTAATTTTTTTAGAATACAATGTGTACAGCCCACGCTGCTGCATACCGACATATAATCCAGCGCGCATACGCTCTTGCATGGAATTATCTAGTTCACTACTCGCATACCACTTAGGATACAGTGCCCCCAAACGATAGCTATCCCGCACAAAAACTGGAATGTTTTCCAAATCCCCCTGGGCTGTTAACACTGCATAAAACTGAGGCACTGCCTGAAAATCCACAGGCTTACTAACCCCCCATACCCCCAAATACCGAATTTTTTCCCGTACACGCACCGACGCAGGCGCACCGCTAACCACCACTACAACTTCATCCGCTGGAGTTAATGGGGCATCAAGACTGCCAAATAACACCAATTCTGCACCCTGAAACCCTGCGTTAACAGCAATAATATGACTTGATAAATCAGCAATCAATGCCTGCCCTAAGGCGGGCAAACACCAATAGAAATAAACAAGACATAAAATAACCTCTCTTTTCATCGAACCACCTCCCAGACAAATGGTGCTCCAGGGAGTAGGATTAATCGTGCCAACATCAATCCGGCTAATGCGAGCAGAACTGAGCAAAATACCATTCGTATCGCCTCACCCTTCCAATGACTGGCAATTTTACCGCCTAAATGCGCGCCACTGATGCTTCCTATCACTAATGTTAGAGCCAACAATATATCCACTGTTTGATGCCGGGCTGCTTGAATTAAAGTTGTAAGAATAGATACTACCAGAATCTGTAACAATGATGTTCCCGCCACCAAACGCACAGGCACACGTATAATATATAGCAAGGCTGGAATCATCAAAAACCCACCGCCAATACCCATAAAAGAAACAAACATCCCTACACCTGCTCCAATAAAAAGGGTGGGTATAATGCTGATGTATAACCGTGATGCCGGAAACCACATTCGGAACGGCAAACCATGAAGCCATACGTGGCGACGAGTTGTTGGCATTTGGCCATTGTGCAACAAGCGACGCACCCGCAGCATATCCCACAGCATAAACGCACCGATGCCACCAAGAAAAACTATATAAAACAATGAAATAACAAGATCTATGTGCCCCTTTCCCATAAGCAACGCGAAAAGCCTCAGCCCTCCCCAACCACCAACAATCCCGCCTGCCGATAATACTGCCGCCATACGGACATCAATAACTTTATGTTGCCAATGATTTAAAGTCCCAAAAGACGATGAGGCCACTAATTGACTAGCCTGGGTTGCGACCGCCACAGCCGGGGGTACACCACTAAAAATAAGCAGGGGCGTTAGAATAAACCCACCCCCAACCCCAAATAACCCGGCAAAAAACCCGGCCATCATTCCTAAAACAATGACATAAGGAACATTAAGGCTAACTTCGGCGATGGGAAAATAAAAATCCACAGCCTTTGTGTAAACTAAATATGCACAATACCACATCTTTTTTAATGATAATAATAATTATTATCATTTTAAGGAGTTTATGCTATAATAGGAACTCCTATGGAGGATTACATGACAACATTGATTTTCCACCACAAAACAACATTCAAAACAATAACGTACTGCGCCATGCATTTTACAGTGGCGATAATGCTCACCTACGCTTTAACTAAGAACTGGTCACTGGCATTATCTTTAGGAATATTAGAACCATTAGTACAAACTCTTTTCTTCAACCTGCATGAGCGTGGCTGGAAGCTTGCCGAACAACGACATATTTTAGCCAAAATCACTGTCAATTCTATGGCCAAAAGTTAATCTCAGCGCGTACGCAATAGCAATAAGATCAATAATCTCCTGAAGCAACGCCCCCTGCACCGGACTCAGCATACCCATAGCCGCCAACCCCATCCCCACCACGCTGGCCGCCATACCGCCTAAAGCACAGCGCAAGGCTGTCTGACGCGTCAAAATACTTAAGTGCAATAACTCATCTACACGGTGTAAAGTGTTGTCCAATATCACCGCCCCGGCGGCTTCGCTGGTGACGCTGCTGTGATGACCAAAGGCCAATCCCACCGTGGCGGCGGCCAAAGCCGGGGCATCATTAACCCCATCCCCCACAAACAGGGTGCGCGCCTTCTTCGTCTCAGCCCGCACTAGGGCGAGTTTTTGTTCCGGCGTTTGTTCGGCGTAGGGTTCATCGATGCCCAATTCGTTGGCAAGATATTCCACCTCACTGCGCCGATCACCAGAAACAAGTAGCACTCGGTCAAAAGCATGACTGGGGGCTAGGTGATCAATAAACTTCCGTCCCTCAGCGCGCGGTGCATCCCGAAACCGCACCAGCCCAGCATAACTATCCCCGCGCAGCACCACGCACTCCAACCCCATGGCTGTAATAGGAAGCAACGCTGCAACGTCCGGCTGTTCTACCAATAACTGCTTACGGTGGGTAATACGCCATATTTGACCTTGCAATGTCCCTACCAGCCCATGACCCGGCTTTTCGGCCAAATGATCCGCCTCCATCAATGGCAATCCACGCTTCTCCGCCGCCTCTAATATTGCCCCGGCTAAGGGATGCTTTGAGTACCGCTCTAGGCTAGCCGCCGCCCGCAGTAATGTCCCCACCTCTATTCCCGGTGCGGTCAACACCTCAGAGACCAACGGCTTGCCGTGGGTAAGCGTCCCCGTCTTATCAAAAATCGCAATGCGGCAGGTGGGTAGTCGCTCTAACACCGCCGGATCGCGAATAATAATCCCCCGCTTGGCCGCCACAGAAATAGCACTCACAATGGCCACGGGAATAGCAATCAGCAGCGGGCACGGCGTTGCCACAATAAGCACTGCTAAAAAGACCTTGGGATCCTGGCTATACAACCACGCCGCCCCCGCCATGAGCAGCGCAACAGGGGTAAACCACAACCCCACCTTATCACCAATGCGGCGCAGGGCGGGTCGCTTTTGTTCGGCGTCGCGCATCACTTCCATGATCTTGGCATAGCGTGAATCCTGGGGCAGCTTCTCGGCGGTAATAACCAGAAGATTCTGGCCATTGATCGCCCCGGATAACACCGCCGCGCCGGGGGCTTTAGAAACCCGATACGGCTCCCCGGTTAAATACGACTCATCCATCGAGCCGTGCCCCTCGGCCACCGTACCGTCCACCGGGCACGACTCCCCGGGAAACACCAGCAACGTGTCCCCAATCGCCACCTCGGACAAGGGAACATCGCTAAGACTTCCATCCACGTGACGACGATGCGCCACGGCCGGCATCCGGGCGGCAAGAGCTTCCAACGCCGAGGACGCCCGCCGCTGGGCATACGCCTCCAACGCCTCCCCCCCGGCCAGCATCAGCACCACAAGACTTGCCGCCAGATACTCATCCAGCACAATGGCCAGCACCAACTCCAACGCCCCCAATAAATCCGCACCGCCACCGCCATGAAAAAATTTCCAACCCACCCGCGCCAGCAACGGCGGGCTGGCCACAATAAGTAACGCCCACAACGGCACCAACGTATCCCAACGCGGGGCCTCATTGAGGCGCAGACCCAAATGCACCAGCATCGCCAGTAGCGCAAAAACAGTTAAAGCCTGCGTGCCACGCCGATGCAGCCATGGGGTAAAGGATGCGGTGAACATGGGGGATTCAACCTTTTCTATCAAGCTGCTGCGTATTTTTTAACGGAAGATAATTTATCGTTGAAATAACTTTTGTCCCTGTTTTACTTTCCAATTCCAATCGTGCTTTCTTGGCAATACCCCCGCCGATTTTACTGGCTTCGGTATTCTCGTTCATGCCTGTCGCCTGCATATTTTCTGCTACCTGACGGGTGGACAGCTCTGCAAGAGCAGTAAAAATTAATTCCGCCTCACTCATGTGATCACGTAAATTATGATTTTTCAATTCTTTGATATTTTTGTGATCCTGAACGCTAAGCCCAGCCCATTCTTGATGAATAATGTTGGTAAGTATGGCGAATTCTTCACCCTCTTTGATAGCGTGATCTCTCCAATAGTCTGTGAGCTTATTACGGGTTTCCTGCCCCATCATGCGCTGTTGCACCCATTTTTCACTACGCCCATGCTTGATCCAAGTTTCCCGCGCTCTATTAAGGGATTTCTCAGGATCGGCCATTTCCTGGATCCGCTCATACCCCACCTTGGCGAGCCATAGCTTTATCGGTTCAGCCTTGGGACTTGGCACTGATTGAATCAAGCGCAACAACGTTTCGGGATCAGCAACATCGGTAAAATACTTCTTTCCATCCGCTGCAGCGATTTTCAGTCGGTGACAACGTGTCACCGACTGACTACCTTCTTTACTCAACCGCTCTTTTAATTTATTCCAATACTTTCTGGCTTTCTGAAAATCTTTTTGTTCGGTTAATGCTTGGATAATATCCACAACCGAAAACAACCACGCTTTAGTTTTTTCATCATAAACACGACGAATGTTATACTTTTCAAAAAAAACGAGGGTGCTGTCCATGGGTATTTTTCCTGAAAAATACCTTATATTACTCCCCCTCAAAAAGAAAGGGCGCCGTTTCCGGCGCCCCCTCCATCGGTAGTACTTACAGAGACTACAGACCCTGCAACAATCTCGACACCGTTTGGGTCGGGGTCTGGTTGGCCTGGCTGAGAATCGCCGTGGCCACGTTGTTGCGCAGCGTCGCTTGCGACAGATCCGTGAGCACCGCGGATAAGTCGGCATCCCGCACCACACTGTTCGCTGCTTGGTAGTTCTCCAACGTGGTGGCATTGACGTCCATGGTAAAGTCAAGACGGCTTTGCTGCGCCCCGATGTTGGCGGACAGCAGGTTGACCCGGGCAAGAGCCGCATCAACACGATCCACCGCATCAGTCGCTTTGGCATTATCCTCCATGCTGATTCCGGTAAGACCAAGACCCTTGACGTTCAGGGGATCAAGACCAACGGCTAGAACGTCCGTCGAGGCAATCCCCGTCTGGAACTTGAGGATGGTGGCTTCACCGTCACCAACGGTGAAGCGGATGCCTTGGCCATCCGCACCCCCGATAGGTGTTCCTACCATATTATTTACCGATTGAGCATCCAGCTTAAGGGTGACCCCATTAGAAAAACTCAGTGTTTTTTGAGTTCCATCTTCGAGCATAACCTTATCCGTGTAACTGCCCACTTCATCGGTGATTTCTGCTTCAGAAAACACACCATCCGTGCCCTCTAAACGAAAGACAATTTTTTCTGCTTTATTGTCAGCTAAGCTACCTGGTACATATTTGGTGGTTAACGTATAAGTATCTGCCTTCGTTGCCGAACTAGTACGAATAACGTCTTTGTATGACAACGCATCGGCTTTCAACAATGCCGCGCCCGCCGCTTCGGTGGCTGCTCCTGGTCTAAAATTTACCGTGGTACCGTCTGTAATAACCGCACCGCCGGATGTTATAAATTTAAATCCTACATCGAACTCCTTCTTAGAGGCCGCCGCATTACCTGTCGCAAGCGTTTTGTCAACAGTTACAGTAAATTTATTATTATCATTGCTAAGGCTAGTAAATTGGATGTCGGTACTAGCATTCACATTCACAGCGACGGAACCCCGGTAAGTTTGATCTCCTATGACTATATCTATTTGATAGCTACTGCCAATTTCCCGAACATCGCTGCCTTTATATTGGCCAACAACACCGCCTTTAATATCCTTAACAGCGCCAATGTCGCCTGAGGTGCCCAGGGTACCTAAAAGAGCAGAAGCAACAGTGCTTGTTTGCGGTGTTTCCGTAATACTTACAGCATTGGCGGTAAATAAGCCCAATGACGTTCTTAAGTTAAGCTCATATAATCCACTGTTACCCGTCGCAATGGTGCCGGTCAAGTCTACTGTGAAACGATTTTGTGCATTGGTCGTATCAATGAATACCGCAGCCTGGTTCGCCGCAAACGTGACGGGCATCGAGCGGAACGTCTTACCATTCAAATCTATTTCAGCAACATAAGTACTGCCAATCTGCCTGACACGCGCATCCGTCACTTGGCCTACCACATTGCCCGTGAAACTTTTAACGCTATTATTACCAGCAATACCAAAAATAGCAGCATTAGCTGCTGCTACTACATCGTTCGCTACGGCGCTGCGTGGCCCGGATAACGCCTTATCCACCCCATTCATAATCGCCCGCCCCGTTACGGTGGTTTGGGTAGCGATGGCGTCGAGCTGATCGAGAAGCTGGTTGACCTCGGCCTGTTTGAATTGTTTTTCCGCCGCGCCTAACAAATCGTTGTTGGAGGCCAGCTCTTTGAGGCGGGTTAAAATATCCACGGCACGATCGGTTGCGCCGTTGGCAATTTGCAGCAGCGAGGCGCCTTGGCTGGCGTTTTTCTGACCCTGGCGGAGCGAGGCGATATCCGCGCGCATCTTGTTGCTGATGGCCAGGCCGGCGGCGTCGTCGGCGGCGCGGACGATGTTGCTGCCCGAGGAGGCTTTACCTTGGTTGCTGGATTGTGCCTGGGCACTTTTGTTCAAAAATCGCTGTACGGACAGCGCGGTGGTGTTGGTTTGAACCGATAGCATGATAAAATCCCTTCGCTACATGCGTTAAATGTTGACGGATACGGCCTACCTGGCCAAACGGGGGAGTCCCCCGGCAAAAAGGTGCACGGGCTGTGCCATTCTTGCCGGGTCATGGGGCAATTCCTGCCGGGGCAGTGGTGCATTTTTGGAAAAAAGACTGTTTTTCCGGCGGCAATGGGGGATGAGAAAAGTATTATGCTAACAAATAGCTGAAATTATGTTGTTTTTTATATTTATTTTGGTGGGCAAAAGTTGCCGTTTGCGGGTGGGATCGGCAGCTTTTGCCGGGTAGTTTTTGCCCCCCCCCTCCCCCACCCTCCCCCGCAAGCGGGGGAGGGAGCCAATAAGAGTTCTCCCCCGCAAGCGGGGGAGGGAGCCAATAAGAGTTCTCCCCCGCAAGCGGGGGAGGGAGCCAATAAGAGTTCTCCCCCGCAAGCGGGGGAGGGAGACAATAAGAGTTCTCCCCCGCAAGCGGGGGATGGAGACAATAAGAGTTCTCCCCCGCAAGCGGGGGAGGGAGACAAACCGAGGGATTGTCAAAGACTCGCCTAAATGCCAAGAAAACAAGAATCCCCTCCCCCGCCCTGCGGGGGAGGGCTAGGGAGGGGGTACACCCATGGCACGCAATAAAACCACAACGCTCCGCGCCCGCCAGCTGCGATCGTCCCTAACCGATGCCGAAAAATACCTCTGGCAGTACCTGCGCCGCAATCAACTTCACGGACTACGCTTCCGACGTCAGCACCCAGTGCCACCTTATATAATTGATTTTGCTTGCTTAGAGAAAAAGCTCGTTATAGAACTCGACGGCGGCCAGCATGGTCAAAACCAAAAATATGATACTGAACGTACGATATTTTTAGAACAACACGGCTATCGAGTCTTACGATTTTGGAACAATGATGTATTAAGAAATATAGAAGGTGTTTTAGAAACAATTGCAGGTGCGGTTGGGGAAAACCCCCTCCCCCTCCCCGGCCCTCCCCCGCTTGCGGGGGAGGGAGATAAGAGAGGTTCTCCCCCGCTTGCGGGGGAGGGAGAAAACAAGAGTTCTCCCCCGCTTGCGGGGGAGGGTATCAGAGGCCCCCTCTTCCTCCTCCCCCGTCCCAACGATGCCGATCCGGCATTAGCCGAGGCCATCGCCGCCCTAGGGTTCACCGTCATCACTCAGTCCCTGCTCACCGCGCAATACTTTCCCGTTCCTGAACAAGCCCTTGCCAACGCAACCCATCTGGTCATCACCAGTCGTCGCGGCTTGAAAACCCTGCCCCGCACCTCCCTGCCTATGCTCAGCGTTGGCCTTCCCCCCGAGGGCAACGTCATCGCCAGTGCTGCCACCGCCGAGGAATTACAAACCCATCTGGACACCCTGTCCACCGATGCCCGACCTTTATATTTGCGTGGTGCCACCATCCGCCGGCCACTACACCACCCCGGCCTGCATGAAGCTATCGTTTATGACCTTCAAGAAAACACGCACCTAACCATCCCGACGGATGCTTTCTGGGGTATCGGGTTTTTATCGCCGCGATTGGCGGATGTTTTTTTGAAGTTATCTCACCGGCCGCCTTCCGGTCTGTGTTTTTGTCTCTCCTCGACTATTGCGGATGTTTTGCGGCCTGTCAGTGAGCGTATTATCGTTGCAAAGACCCCTAGCGCAACGGGCTTACTTGCGGCTATAAAAGAGATGCTATGACTTCCACGCCCCCCGATGCCGCCTTGCAAGCCTTGCGCCAACTGGTACGCCGTCAGATACGCCCGTGGCTGATGGGGATAAGCATTGCCTGTTTATTGCTGGCCGTTGCCGTTGCCCTTATCGCCAGCCAGAAGGCCGACCGAGCCGACATTATTGCCTTAACAGCGCGCATTCCCATCAATGATGAAACGCCGCCTTCCCCCGATCCTGAGGCGGACGCGTTGGAGGCGCAAATCCAGGAGCTCCGCGCCCATGTTGAACAGCTCACCGCCCTGCAAGCCATGAGCAATCCCGGCGACAATGGATCCGCCAGTTTGGCTTTGCTGCAAAACATTCTCTTCACCCTGCAAGGTCGTCTCGACAGTGGGGAGTCGTTCGGGGATGAGCTAGCCGCCGGTATTTCCCTATCCCAAAAAGCAGGGGTGGTTATTCCCACCGGGGTAGCGGCCGACTTGGCTCGCATCGCCAAGCGCGGTGTGCGCCCTATCAGTGAATTGCAGCGCAGCTTCGAACCTCTACTGCACGCTCCTTCGGGGGAAACAAAACTGCAAAAAACCATCGGCAAATTTGTCCAGATTCGCCGCAAGGAACAAGCCGTTGAGGGTGATGGCGTGGCATTCTTGAAAGCCCTGTCTCTTGGAGATACGACTACTGCCCTTGCCGAAGCCCAGGTTTTACCGGAAGCGATACGCACCACCCCTGATGCCATCAGCCTGCTTGCCGAACTTGAAGAGATTGACCGTGCCCGCCGCGGTATCGGCCTATGGCGCACCGCAGCAACAGAGCATCTGAACAACACCCTGCTGCCCGGGAAGGAGCCTTGAATGCTGCGCTTTTTCCTTTATCTCGTTGGTTTTTTAGTTCTTGCTTTTGGTCTGCACCTTTTGCTCCCCGGCACCGTGAAACTGGAAACGGATACCCAAGTCATAGAGGGTCAGGGCGTTGCGGTGGGGCTTGGTCTGCTGGTGCTGTTTTGCATCGTCCACGGGTTTTTAGTGAGCTGGCAACGTCTGTTGTCTTGGCCATCCCGACGCCACGCCCGCAAGGAACGGCAACGTCTTGAAAAAGGTCTTGATGCATTAACGCAGGTCCTTGAGAACCTCACCGCAGGAGAGCCTAGTAAAGCCGATCCCGCGCTAAAGAAAGTGGGTACACTCCTCGATCGACCAAAACTTCATTTACTCCTCAGTGCCCAAGCGGCAGCCCTCAAGGGCGATTCCGTGGCTGCGGAGAAACATTTATTGCAACTGCGTCAAAATAGTGAAGAAAGCAGTAAGTCATAGGGCGTGTCGACATGCCCTAATCACATACCAGAAAATTGCCGCTCTACCCCTTTAGGGTTTGTTGCCCATAGCTTGCTAATACTAATGGAAACGGGATCAGGAAAAATATCTTCTGTGCCGGCGATGATTCCGGCAACAATATTCTCTGCTACTGTCATGGGAGTGGTTTTTTTCATCGGAAAATTTTTGGTCATCTCGGTATCCACCGGACCTGGATAAATACCATGCACCACGATATTCTTTGCTTTTAATTCAGAACGCATCGCCTGAGTAGCAGAAAACAATGCCGCCTTAGACGCGCTATACCCACCAATACTCGGCATACTAGCTAAACCTACCACAGAGATAACATTAGCAATAGCACCGCCACCGTTTTTTACCACTACAGGAGCAAAATGCCGCACAACATCAAGGGTGCCAAAATAATTAACCTGCATATCGTGCTGCAAATAACGCAACTCGCCCGTAACAACCCCACCAAATGAAAGAATCCCTGCGTTATTAATCAAAATATTAACATCGTTTGCCTGAATAGCAGCCTGCTGAACCTGCGCCTGATTAGTAATATCCAAAATAATCGGCACCACACGATTATCACCAAAATTTGGCAGATGCTGAATATTGCGGGCTGCTGCATAAATTTTTTGCGCCCCATTTTTCAGCAACGCCTCCACAAGAGCCTTACCAATACCACGATTGGCACCAGTCACTAGAACAACTGCATTACCAAGCTTCATAAAATTTTTCCCATAAAAATACAGTAAAATAACTATTCTCAGAGACAGTAGCTATAAACTTCTGTCAAGCACCAAATATCGCCGCCAACAATAATATATGATTCTTAATTGACCATTGTTAATGAGGGGCTAACGCTTTAGAATACCAAAATGCACACTATTTCCGCAGGCACAGTTCATTTCTCCACCAAAGCTCCCTTTGCGTTAGTTGCTGGCCCCTGCGCACTGGAATCAGCGCAACACGCCGCGGATATGTGCGGTGCTTTAAAAACACTCACAACCAGCCTCGGCATTCCCTTTGTTTACAAAACATCTTTTGATAAAGCTAATCGCAGTAGTAACAAAACCCCCCGTGGCATAGGTTTGGAGTCGGCTCTACCCATTTTTGATTACCTACGACATGAATTCGGAGTTCCAATTTTAACGGACATCCATGAACGAGAGCACTGCGCTCTGGTTGCCCCCCATGTAGACGTCATTCAAATCCCTGCTTTTTTATGCCGTCAGACAGATTTACTGCTTGCCGCCGCCGCTACTGGAAAAACAATCAACGTGAAAAAAGGCCAATTTCTTGCCCCCTGGGATATTGGTAATATCGTCAAAAAGCTCGAAGAGAGCGGGAATCGAAACATTTTACTCACCGAACGAGGAGTGAGCTTTGGTTACAATACCTTGATATCCGATATGCGAGCATTGCCTATTATGGCAAAGACTGGCTATCCGGTGATTTTTGACGCTACGCATTCTGTACAACAACCCGGCGGCATGGGCGAGAGAAGTGGCGGCCAGCGGGAATTTGTGCCTTTTTTAGCTAGGGCAGCCCTAGCTGTTGGAGTTGCCGGACTTTTTATCGAAACCCATCAAGACCCAGATCATGCCCCCAGCGATGGACCTAATATGGTCAAACTAAAAGACCTTCCGGCAATGCTGGAAAGTTTCTTAGAATTTGATGCTACCGCAAAAAAAATGCCGTTATTCCTCTAAAGCTAATATAGCTGGTTGCACAATTAAAAGTATATTTGCAACCAGCGCACGGCACAAAGTGCCGCGGCCGAATGGCCGAACAAAAATAACTTATAGCGCGCTGAAGACCTTATCAAGGTCTACCGCTAATTACGCAACGCGCTATAACTAACGCCGGACCGCCGAATGTACTCCAAATAAATACGCAGCCCCCGCAGCATCACGCCCTTCAGCTTGGTTAGGCACACCAATTAACACTGTCCCATCCGCTACAGCTATAGCTCGACTGTATAACCGTTCACTCATGGGCATAGCACCAACAAAAATATTATGCGATTGCCATCCCTTAACAGATTCTTGACCAAAAATAAATGCAACCCCAAAAGGAGCGCCAACAACAACGGTACCCTCATCTATAGCCACGCTTGCACCAAAGCGTTCTTGTGCCAAATTCCCAGTAGCGGTCAGGCGTCCTTGTAAAGTCCACTTGTCTTTCTTGGGATCAAAAGAAAAAACATACGCCGTCCCCGTGACTGGACCATCGCTGTCTTCATAAGGCGATCCAACAACAAGCTGTTCACCCGATAACGCCACAGACCAGCCAAATTCAGCAAACGCTTTACGAACGGGAGGCTCCAACAAACTATGAAATAAAAAGCTATCACCTTTACGACGATATAGATAAACACCGCCACCACCGGGAGCACTACCGTCATATCCATAAGCACCGACCGCAAGAAAATCGCGTCCTAACGCAATTGAAGAGCCAAACAATGTTCCCGCCTTAAGCCCTTCGGGCTGCAAAGCACCACTCTGCAACCAATTAGCCTCCTTGTCCTTACGACTGAAAAAATATACCGCTCCACTATCAGGTGCGGAACCATCAGCAAGATGGGAACCAACAACAATAATCCCTTTGTTAAGAGCCACACTGGCACCAAAAAAATCACCCGCACGAGGGTTTATACGCTGTAATGTTGCCTCAGGCGCAACACTGCCATCTTCTTGAATTCTAAAAACATATGCTGTACCAATACCAGCATTTGGTTCTTGAGAAGCACCCGGTGCCCCTACTACAATAAGATTCTCATCAATCGCCACCGCTGAACCAAACAACGCCCGTGCTTGAGGTATCGGAGCAAATATTTTTACAGCCAGATTCCAATTGCCTTCCTTAGAACGACGATAAATATATACTGCCCCGGCGCGATAGGCGCGCTCAGAATCCCAGGGCGCACCAACAATCGCTATGTCACGACCTAGAGCTGTCGCCCCACCATAAATATCATCCATCTGAACATCAGCAGGGGAAATACGAGCCAGAAACCTCCCTGTTTCAGCGTGAGTAACACAGGCGGTTTTTTTAGACAAACAGGTAATATTAGGCGCTTGTTCGGCAACCGCACGCTGCCCGAAAAAACAAAGCAAGCAAGCAACAAGAACACACAGTAAACAACGCATTCTCACCCCCTTACCACCACCCTTCCACGGCAGCAGACTTGGGTACGATCGTACGCTGTACCCCTGAAAAACGCAATGCCATTGCACCGTGGCGATAAAAATACCCCGATCCGGCAGTAAACAGCCGCCCACAGCCGACCGTGGGGGGCACCGGGGCAAGGATTACATCCACTTTACCACACAAGCTAGGCATAGCCGCAACAGCATTCACCAGCGCGACACTGTACACACCCACATCAGGAATATTCACATACACAAGACATGCCATACCATCGCACCCCGCCCCGGCGGAACGATAACGGGCAAGGCGAACGTCCGCCCTTTCAAGATTATACAGCTTGCGCCAGTCCTCAACCCGGCGACGATTTTCTTCAAGAGCCAAGACTGTAAGCGTTCCCGTAGTGCGACCTACTATGCCAACGCTACGCCCATCCTCAGCAATGACCAAATGCGGTAAGGGAACAAGGGCAATCTGCCAGCAGACTAGCACTATACCCGTCAAGGCAACCCCCCGCACCCACCAGCGCGGCACGATCCAAAGCACCATAAGAAGTCCCAGCAACACCGCCGCCCAATGCCCGGCAAACGGCCGTACGTGCATACTAGCATAAGGCCAAGAGGCAATACTATCAGCAGCCAAAAGCATCCACCCCAATCCCCACAACGCCGGCTGCGCCAACACTTCCCACTGAGTCAGGCTGGCCAATGCCAAGAACGGCATCACCAGTACCTCGGACAACGGCGCGGCCAAAGCATTTGAAACAGGGCTATAAAGGGGAACTTGCTGAAAATAATACGCCGTGAGCGGCGCGGTGCTGATACTAATCGCCAGCGTGGTGGCCAAAAACCCCACCACCACCACCCGTACATAACGCTGCCATCCCTTACCTTGATGAAGCCATGCCCAACGCCCTAACGCCCTGATCACCAAAAGTAATGTCGTGACCGCTAAAAAGGAGAGCTGAAAACCTGGGCTGTCCACGGCTTGAGGAGAAACAGTGAGAATTGCAATAGCGGCTAGGGCCAACGTCCACAGCGACAACACCCGGCGATCCAGCATCACCGCCAATAACAACACGCTGCCCATCAAAAACGCTCGCACCGCCGGGATCTCAAAGCCCGACAAGGCCACGTACAACCCGCCGATGACAAAGGCCGCCCCCGCCGCCCAGCGGTGGCCCGGCAGCCAAAGGCTTAACCGACTCGCCGCAAAAAAAATCCACACGGCCACAAACGTGCCGCCCATGACGAGGGTCAGGTGACTGCCGGAAATAGAGAGGTAGTGATACAGGCCCGAGGCCCGAAACGCCTCATTGGTGGCATCGTCCAGAAAACCCCGCTGGCCCGTCACGAACGCCGCCGCCAACGCGCCGCGCTGGCCGCCGTTGTCGGCCTCCAGAAAAAACCGGGTCAGGCGCAGGCGCAGGCGAAACAACCACCGCTCCACCCCTTGTATGAGCGTCACGTCTTCTACGGGAAGGATCACGGGCTGGCCGAGGCTAAACCCCAGACCGGTTATCCCCTGCCCCGCTAGATACTTGCGGTAATCAAATGCCCCCGGTGCCGAAGCCCGAGCCGGAGGCGACACCTGAGCCAATACCTCCACCCGGTCAAACGGACGCGGCAGGGATGCATCGGCGGGGGCGCGCACTACAAGACGGATTTTATCCGTAAACGGCACCTCCGCCGGGGCGCGAAGAATGATACGATACCCATCCTTGCGCAGATCGACTTGTAATACCTCGGCATTAAAGCGCAACGGAGCGGCCATAACTGGTAGTGCCGCCAGAAAGAACAGCAAAACAAGAAAAAGTCGCACTACTCCGCCATTGCGGCCTCAACAGCCTTCCGCAATGATTCCGCGTCCGGTGCGGTAGTGGAATGAAAATAATCAGTTAGATCGCCTTTTTTGTTAACAAGATATTTATGAAAATTCCATTTTGGTGCACCAGCCATACCCACCACGCCCCGCGCCCATTTATAAAAAGGATGGGCAGAATCCCCAGAGACAACTTCTTTCGCCGTCATGGGGAAAGTCACGCCGTAGTTAAGCTGACAGAATTGTGCGATTTCCTCCCCGCTGCCCGGTTCTTGTTGACCAAAGTCATTGCTGGGCACGCCAAGAATCACAAGTCCCTTGTCCTTATATTCCTGATAAAGCTTCTCCAGCCCTGCATACTGCCCGGTAAACCCGCACTTCGAGGCCGTATTAACAATCAACAGCACCTTGCCCCGGTATGCCTCCAGCGGCAACGGCGCCCCGCCGCGCAGGGCGGTAAAGCTGAAGTCGTAGGCACTGCCCACGGGTGGGGCGGCGACACTAGCAGCCGGGAGCAGCGCGGCGGCACACACCGCTAGACGGCGGAAGAAGCGGGAGAATAGGGAGGTTTTAAACATTTTTGGGTTCCGTTTTTTGATTGAAGTGCTCGGTTTAGCCCCCTCCCCCGCAAGCGGGGGAGGCGTAAGGCCGATGGCCTTACGGGGAGGAGGTTGCACGATGTGAATTTAAATCATTGGTTTTCATAATTTTAAATACCCCCTTCCTCACCTTCCCCCGCTGCGCGAGGGAAGGAGGCAATAAGCAGCGGTTATTTTTCATCAGGCATAAGAGAATAACCAGCCCCCCTCTCGACACCACCAAACCCTACCACACCACCCCCAAGAACCTAGGGAATTTTTTAGTGATTTAAATCACATTTATTTGGATTTTTCTTACACTCATGCTATGGTGAACCAGAGAGGGGCGACCGTGCGGCTTCTGGTGATGCTTTTTGTGGGGGGATGGTGCCTTGCGGCGGGGATAAGCCCCGCGTGGGGAAAGGGAGACATTACCCCAAAACAAACCTGCGGGGTCACTGTTCCTACCTTTGAACCCCAATATTCATCTCTCTTTATGGCTATTTTTGCACAAGAAAGTGGAGGCATAGCAGACCCATACAGAGCCTATAATATGTCTAAAGATGGACCTGTGTACGGCATTGGACAAGTACTGCACTCAAACATTCGTCCTTGGACCAAGAAATGCATAGGAACAGAGTATCCTCCTACTGCTCCCAATGCTTCTTCGCCTAACGCAAGACAAGGGAAATCTAATCTGACATCAGTGCCAAACTTTTGGGAATGCGATGACATCCAACTCGCCACAGTGACCTGTCAACTCGCAGAATATTTTGACAAATACACTGCACAAGGCGAGGAAGGTTTTGAGGCCTGCCGATCCGCTGCCGCCGCATGGTATGGAGGTGAAGGCAGTGTAAAAAAGAAAAACAGCACCGCTAAAGAAATAGGTGGTCCCTCGCTGCTTGAATACACAACTTCGGTTTGCAACCGTTGGGCCAAAGGCGATGGTGGCACCTTCTCCGGCATTTCCGCCATCGCCCAGGCCGCCTTGGCTATTGAGTTTCTCAAATGCTGGTCGTGTGATGTTATTGCCAGTATCGTCACCGCCGGGGTGAGCATGGGCAAGCAAGGGTTTGACAGCCTGCGCTTTGGGTTGATTAGCCTGATGCTGGCGGTGGAGGGATTATTCATCCTCTGGTATGTGTTCAAAATCGTGACCCCCTTCGGTCCAGATGACCGGGTTGCAGGGACGATGAACAGCGTAGTAAGCGGTATGTTCGTCACCATGATACTGGCGTCCCTGCTGGCATCAGGGGGGATGTTCTGGCGGTATATTTACACCCCGGCGATGCTGAGCACCATTGATCTCAGCAGTGCCATCATCAGTGCCAGCGGCGATACAAAAACCAGAGCCTGCCCTTCCATTACCGCCGATCGCAAAGACACCGACGCCGTATCTGAACAAATCGGCGACCGTGTTTCCTGTCAGGTGCGGAAAATGAGCGAAAGCCTTGGCAGCGGCGTCACCATCGGTTGGGCCATGTGGAACCGGATGAACCAATACCCGGTCAACCTCCTTAACCCCTTGACCGCCCTTGATGCAGCCGGAAATTTCCTCAACCGGGTAAATCTGTTTGTCAGCGGGCTTTTTCTTATCGGGTTTTTCTTCTTTGTGTCGTTGATTCTAGCCTTTGGGGTGATTGATGTCTTTTTACGCATCGCTATTCTTGCCACCGCCTCCCCGCTCATGATTGCCGGATACGGGTTTAAACCAACGCGGGGCTTTGCCAGTTGGGGACTGAAGGGCTTTTTACAATCAGCGCTCTCATTAGCTCTAATGTCGGCGGTAGCCTTCTTAGGTATCGCATTAGTGGAAACCTTTGGCATCGGCGATCAAAAAGTCACCATCGCCAATCTCGGCCAGGCCATTGAGGGGGATAAGAACTTTCCCGCCCCCACCATAAACACGGCGGCGTTTTGGTACCTTATTACTATCGCCATGTTTCTGGCCTCCTTCCTGCCGAAAATGCCTGGCCTTGCCGCACAGTTAACAGGCGGGGTCGGTATGCACCTTTCCGGGCAGATGAACTGGGGCCCCACCATTGCTCGGGCAACGGCAAGCTTCCTGTCCAACAACACTCTTGGCAAACTCTGGCACGGGGCAAACAACTCGTTGCTCGCCGGTAGTGTTCAGGCGCAACGCGCCAAATGGCAGGCTGTTCAAGCCGCCTATAAAGCGAAAATGGGCGGGGCATGAAATCTTTTTTGCCCCTGCTGCGCTGTATGATTATTGCGCTGATACTTTTGCCGCTCTCCGCCCATGCACAGCCTGCAGCAACGAACAAAGCCGCCACCACCTCCATCAACCCCGTCCAATGCGTCGTTTGTTCCACCGTTGAATCCTACATGATGGGCGGGCTGACCATGCATGAAAAGTATTTCAAAGCATTTGCCAGCGGCACCCAGAATCTGGTGGCCGTCATGCTGGTTTTGTGGATGCTGATGGAACTCGCTAAGGTGCTTACTCCCTTCACGCCACTGGATAGGGTTACCAAGCTATTTAATGGCGTATTCAATAGGTTTAGCTTTGCCATCCTCGCCGTGCTGGCCATGCAATCGCCGAAAATATATCTTGATTACATCTTCTACCCCGTGATCAAAACCACCCTTGCCGCCAGCGGTGCCATTTTAGACAGCACGGCAAAAATTTCCAACCCCAATGCCGTGATGACTACTGGCTGCGCCGCGCAACTTCAAAACACCGATCCAAAACAAGCCATCGTCAAATCCCTAAGCTGTCAAACCGCCTACGCCCAAGGGCATATCGGTAAACTGTTTGATATTACCCGCACAGCCATGTTTGATGAAATTGGGGTAAATTGGGAAACCTACAGAAAACAGGCCGCAGGACAGTTGTCGGCCTTGGGCAGTTTTCAAACATGGCTCAATGGTTTTGGCAATCTGTTCGATACCGTCAGAACATCGGGACAAAATTTTATTGACTTATTGTTTAGAGTCATCGTCATGTTTGTTATCATGATTATCTACCTCTGGGTGTTGTTTATCTACCCCCTGCGGCTGGTAGGGCTGGTGTTCCAATGGGGGATTATCACCCTGTTTTCCCCGGTGCTGATGGGAGCATTTGTGTTCCCCTCCCTCCGCCAGACAGGCATGGCCGGGTTGAGGGGGATTGGACACGGGGCAGTGACACTATTAATATTATCCCTGTTCATCGGCATTATTGCTGCCGTGGCCAACCAGATTGCCGGGGACGTTTCTAACTTCAAAGATTTATTCGCTAAAAACGGCGATGCCCAGCTGGCCACGAAGAATTACCTTGTTTTCCTCGTCAATGGCATGGTGATGATACATATGCTCAACCAGGCACCGAACATCGCTAATATCTTTTTCCGCAGCAAATTCTTCGTAGATGCCGGCGATGGAATACTTCAATCTATCAAGGGATTCTTTATGTTTGCCATAAACTTTGTCCCCGGCGGGACGGTGGTCAAGGGCGGGTTAAAGGTGCTGGGGGTAAAATAAAATTGCAAAAAACTGTTTTTTTTGGTAAAAATTTTAAATGGGAACATTTTCCATCGTTGCGTATATTCTGGCACAGCTTTTTCAAAAAGAGCCAGACACGATGATGCAGGCATTTTTTGCACGCGGATTTTCAATAGCAGGGAAAAGCGGTGGAGGAGGTAGTAGCGGTGGAGGAGGACAAAGTCCCGCTCAAATGATTCATACCACAGGTGCCGCTACTGCTATTGCTGCCAAAAATAATATAGTACCATTCAGTCGGGCAATGGCTTCCACCGGGCGCGACTAAACAAAATCCCCCCACTTTCCCATAGACTCCCCCTCCTCCCCGCTATACCCTAACCGTCTATGATACGACTTTCTTATTGCAATGGTCGATACCTGCCGCACCGGGAGGCATCGGTGATCCACCTTGAGGATCGCGGCTTTCAATTTGCCGATGGGGTATATGAGGCCATTCATGCCCATCATGGTGTGCTGGTGGATATCAAACCGCACCTTGATCGCTTGGATTTTTCCATGCACGAGATCGGCCTCACCCCGCCGTGCAGCCAGGCAGCACTGACGACGATTATGTATGAGCTTATCCGCCGCAACCGCGTTGATTTTGGCATTCTCTATATCCAGGTCACGCGGGGCGTGGCGAAGCGAGAGTTTTATTTTCCCAAAAAGCCCGTCCCTCCCACACTAGTGGTGATCACCAATGCCATGAAGGCTTGGCCGCAAGAGGCGATCAAAAAAGGGGTGGCGGTGGCCTTGGTACCGGATCAGCGATGGAAAAGGTGCGACATAAAAAGCATCTCCCTCCTCGCCCCGGTGCTGGCAAAAGAGGCGGCGGTACAGAAAAAAGCTTATGAGGCATGGATGCTCGATGAAAATGGCTTTATCACTGAAGGGGCCTCGGCCAATGCATGGATTGTGCGGGGCAATACCCTGCAAACCCGGCAGGCCGATCGGGGCATCTTAAATGGCATTACCCGCCAGCGCCTTATCAGCATAGCCCGGGAAATTGGCCTGACCATCGAAGAAAAACCTTTTACTCCGGCGGATATATTCAGTGCTGGGGAGGCTTTTATTTCCTCAACAACCACCTATGTCCTGCCCGTCACCAGTATTGACGGAAACCCTGTCGGCAATGGCGTTGCGGGGGCAACATCCTTGCGCCTGCGAGCTGCTTATGAGGCCTTTTGTGCTAGCACCGTCCGTTAAACCCACTGCTTTCCTGTTCGATTGGGATAATACCTTGGTGGACACGTTTGAGCTAATCTACACCTGCACCAACGCGGCTTTAGCCCATGTAGGCAGGCCAACGTGGAGCCGTGAAGAAGCCAAGCAGCGCACCCACCTATCAGCGAGGGACAGTGCCATCGAGTTTTTCGGCGATCGCTGGCGCGAGGCGCACAAGGTTTATTATCAAACTTTTGAGGCTGAACACCTTAATACCCTGACACCCTTTGCCGATGCCGAGGATTTCCTCGATAGCCTTGCCGCACGGAAGATTCCATTGGGCGTAGTCAGCAACAAACGCGGTTCCTACCTGCGGCAAGAAGTTGAAAAACTAGGCTGGACGGCGAGATTTACCGCTGTGGTGGGCGCACAAGATGCCCCTAAAGATAAGCCCCACGCTGATCCAGCGTTACTGGCACTGAAACACATGGGTCTAGTGCCCAGCCTAGCTGTGTATTTTGTTGGAGATACCATTGCCGATGTCGGTTGCGCCCATGCAGCAGGGTTGACAGCCGTCCTGCAACGCCCCGAGATACCTCGCCCTAGGGAGTTTTATCCTCATGATCCCCACTTTTTTGCTCATAATCCGACACACTTAAAGGAACTTTTAACCCAAATGGGTTTTATTTGACTGGCAACCGAGAGTTTGTTAAAGATTTTCGGCTTGCAAAAACAAACACTACAAAAAGGGCATTCTCGTGGACAAAAATAACCTTCAGGACATTTTCTTAAACTCTGTCCGTAAATCTAAGGCACCCGTGACAATTTTTTTGGTCAATGGGGTTAAACTCCAAGGCAACGTGACGTGGTTTGATAACTTCTCCGTTCTCTTGCGCCGAGATGGTTTTGCTCAACTTGTGTATAAGCACGCTATTTCCACCGTAATGCCATCAGTGCCATTGCAATTATACGAAGCTGAACAAAAGGATTTAGACGCTTAAGAAATTTTTCGGTGTCACCCAAAAAAATTGTTCCCAACCCCTCAAAAATGTGTATAAGCAGAATTGAGTCTGCGACGTGAGTCCGTAACAAGGTTCTCATGAAAGCACCATAAAGGTTGTTTTTGCCTTAATTGGAGTAAAAACAACACCTGAAAGCTGGATTGGTCTGTTGCTTGCCAAGGCTAACAAAATCAGTCAAAAGACTCGACTTTTGGGTTTTAACTTTTATGGCGTGGGAGCGCACCTATGGTTGCAGTACACTCAATGAGCGCGAATGCGCGCGTCTTACATCGTCCCGTTGATGTTGCCGTTGCCCCGGTGGCGCGGCCTGTCATCGTGCCGGTACAAACCTCGGCCAGCGATGAGAACAAAGATTACTTTATTGAAGAGAACGGCCTGCGCTACGCGGGTCGGCATTTAATCCTCGACATCTGGAACGCAGAGCGTCTTGATGAGCTTGACCATGTCGAGCAGGCTTTGCGAGAAGCCGTTACCGCCGCCGGCGCAACCTTACTGCACATTCACCTACATCACTTTACCCCTAACGGCGGGATATCTGGCGTTGCGGTATTATCCGAATCCCACATCTCTATCCATACTTGGCCGGAAAAGGGCTACGCCGCTTTGGATGTATTCATGTGCGGAGATGCAGTCCCTGCCCGCACGGTGGCCGTTTTCCGCAAGGCGTTTGGATCAGAGTGTCATGTTGGCCTATCGGAGCTCAAACGAGGCCTACAAGTCTAACCGGTTCTTGACACCGTCTGATTCGACGCTACCACACTCTATACTTATGCGTTATCTTCCTCACAGCGCGGCTGATCGCGCCGCTCTTTGCGCCGCCGTTGGCGTATCGAACATAGATTCTTTGTTTGCTGATGTGCCACAAGCGGCACGCCTGAAAACGCCCCTACCCCTACCACCTGCGGCAGGGGAAGCAACGGTGGCTCGAACCTTCCAACGCTGGGCCGCGCAGAACGCCCACAACCAATCGTACCTGTCGTTCCTCGGCGCGGGCATCTACAACCACCACGTCCCGGCCAGCGTTGATGCCCTTATTCAACGCGGTGAATTCTTAACCTCATATACACCTTATCAGCCAGAAATTGCCCAAGGCACATTGCAATACCTGTTTGAATTTCAAACCCAAGTGGCGGAATTGACAGGAATGGAGGTAGCCAATGCCTCCTTATATGATGGTTCTACGGCCTGTGTTGAAGCCGTGCAAATGGCTATGCGCGTGACCGGACGGCGGCGAGCATTGCTCTCTTCCGGGCTTCACCCCGAATACCGTCAAGTAGTAGAAACCTATGCCAAGACAACAGGATTTCATAGTGATACGGTTGAATCCTTAAGTGATAAGTTAAGCGACGATCTAGCCTGCATTGTTGTGCAATACCCCGATTTTTTTGGGAATCCACATGATTACCGCACCCTGACCGCTGCGGCTCATGCTAAAGGGATTTTAGTGGTCGCGGTAGTTACGGAAATTTTAGCCTTGGGATTGTTAGAACCACCGGGTGCATGGGGAGCGGATATTGTTGCCGCTGAAGGGCAATCCCTTGGCAATATGCCGAATCTTGGCGGCCCTCATGTTGGTCTCTTTGCTTGTCGGCTGCAACATTTACGTCAGATGCCAGGGCGTCTGTGTGGGGAAACGGTGGATGCCGATGGTAAGCGCGGCTTTGTGTTAACGCTCTCCACCAGAGAACAACACATTCGCCGCGATAAAGCGACTAGCAATATTTGCACGAATTCAGGTCTTTGCGCTCTTGCCTTCACCATTCACCTCAGCTTACTTGGTAGCAATGGTCTGCGCCGCTTGGCCGAGGTCAATCATGCCCACGCCTGCCTATTGGCCGACGGCTTGGCGAAACTGCCCGGCGTCACAATAAAAACGCCAAATTTTTTCAATGAGTTTGTCGCATCCTTTCCTGTAAAAAGTAAAGATGTCATCATAAGCCTCTTGAGGAAAAGAATTTTAGCCGGGGTGCCGTTGGATCGTTTCTTCCCGGATCGATCCAATGAACTGTTGATTGCTGTTACCGAACAAACAGACGCCGTCGCTATTGACTCTTATATTGCCGCCGTGAAGGAGGTTCTCTAGATGCTCTCCGCCTCCAAAGGACTACAATTTGAAGAACCTCTGCTGTTTGAGCTGGGCACCCCAGCAGACAGCAACCACGGCGTGGACATCCCCCCGCCTCCGGCTCACACGCCCCGCCTCGGAGGCTTAGCTCGGCGGACGCCCCCGGCACTGCCTAATGTCAGTGAGCCGGAAGTGGTGCGCCACTTCACCCGCTTGTCCCAAAAGAACTATGCCATCGACAGCGGTTTTTATCCGCTTGGTTCGTGCACCATGAAGCACAACCCACGCCTGAACGAGGCTCTGGCTCGCTTGCCCGGCTTTGCTGCCGCCCACCCGTATCAGCCTGAAAGCACCTTGGAAGGGGCGAAAACCGTGATGAAGGAATTGGGGCACTGGCTGTGCACCCTCACCGGTATGGCAGCGGCCAGCCTATCCCCAGCCGCGGGGGCTCATGGTGAATTTTGCGGCATGATGACCATCCGCGCCGCCCTTACTGCCAAAGGGCGAACCGCCAAAACCGTGCTTGTCCCTGAATCCGCCCACGGCACCAACCCTGCCACGGCGGCGGCCTGCGGCTTTCTTGTCCGCAACATCAAAGCCGAAGCCGATGGACGCGTCTCAGCCGCCATGGTGCATGAGCATATTAAAGCCTGCGGCGATGACGTAGCCGCCATTATGCTCACCAACCCCAACACCTGCGGGCTGTTTGAGCGAGAAATTATTGACATCGCTGCCGCTGTGCATGAGGCTGGTGGGTACTTTTACTGTGATGGAGCTAACTTTAATGCCATCGTTGGCCGGGTGCGCCCTGCTGATCTTGGTGTGGATGCCATGCACATCAATCTGCACAAGACATTCTCTACTCCCCACGGCGGGGGCGGCCCGGGTTCGGGGCCCGTCGTTTTCTCTGCGGCCTTGGCACCTTATGCCCCTGCCCCCATCGTCCTTGAAAAACAAAATGACTTTGAGTTATTGTTAGCTGCCGAAGCCCCGCACCGCTGCGGCATCCTCAAGGCTTATCTTGGCCAGTTCGGCACTTTTGTCCGGGCATTAGCCTATATGATGAGCATGGGTAGCGATGGTTTAGCTCAAGCTTCCGGTGACGCTGTGCTCAATGCAAATTACTTGGCCGCGCAACTGCGTGACGTGCTCAGCCTCAGCTTTGAACCCCCAGTCATGCATGAAGCCCTATTTGACGATCGCTTTCTCAAGGATACGGGTATCACCACGTTGGATATAGCCAAAGCTCTGATTGATGAGGGCTTTCATCCTATGACTATGTACTTCCCGCTGGTGGTACCCGGGGCGTTGCTCATGGAACCTACCGAGACCGAATCCAAGGAAACTCTTGATCTGTTCATCGCCGCTATGCACCGCCTTGTTGCTAGGGCGAAGGCTGGGGATATTGAAAGCTTCAAAGCCGCCCCCCGCCATGCGCCACGGCGACGCTTGGATGAAACAAAAGCGGCACGAACACCAGTGCTGCGGTGGCACAAAAACGTGCCATATAGCGCGTTGCGGAATTAACAGTAGACTTTAAAAATTCTTCAGCGCGCTATAAGTTATTTTTGTTCGTCCGTTCGGACGCGGCACTTTGTGCCGTGCGCTGGTTGCAAGTATACTTTTAATTATGAAACCAGCTATAATTTCTACAATACAATGCTATATGCATCACAAAAAATGGCGGAGCCAAAAGGCATCCGCCATTTTTACGATTGCTAAGATCAATTAGGCAACTTGATCCACTGGTGCAGCAGCATTGCTAGTTACGGCTTTAATGGACAAACGAATCTTGCCGCGATCATCAAAACCAATAACCTTTACCTTAACTGTATCGCCCATGTTCACCACGTCGGTGACTTTAGCAATACGGGTATCGGCCATTTCGGAGATATGAACAAAGCCATCACGGCTGCCAAAGAAATTGACAAACGCGCCATATTCCATTGTTTTCACAACTTTACCTTCATAGACAGTGCCTACTTCAGGTTCAGAGGCAATAGCCTGAATCTGACGAATAGCTTCGCGAGCCGAGGCATCGTTGATAGCAGCAATACGAATAGTGCCGTCGTCTTCGATGTCGATTTTTGCACCACTGATCGCGCAGATTTCACGAATTACCTTGCCGCCACTGCCGATCACTTCACGGATTTTATCCTTGTTAATCTTGATAACAGTCATTTTGGGAGCGTAAGCACTAACGTCGGTACGAGCGGCGGTAAGAGCCTTGGCCATTTCTCCAAGAATGTGCAAACGCCCAGCTTTGGCTTGTTCCAAGGCTTGCTGCATGATCGCCGGAGTAATGCTGGTAATCTTAATGTCCATCTGCAAGGCGGTAATCCCATCCTTGGTTCCGGCCACTTTGAAATCCATATCACCAAGGTGATCTTCATCGCCCAAAATATCGGACAACACCGCCACGCCTTTTTCTTCCTTAATGAGACCCATCGCAATGCCCGCAACGGGCTTTGGCAATGGCACACCAGCATCCATTAATGCCAGTGAGGTACCGCATACCGTGGCCATAGACGAAGAACCATTGGATTCCGTGATTTCCGAAACGATCCGCAAGGTGTACGGGAACTTTTCCTTAGACGGCAACAATGGCCGAATAGCACGCCAAGCAAGCTTTCCATGACCAACTTCACGGCGACCAGGGGCACCCACACGACCCACTTCCCCAACCGAAAACGGCGGGAAGTTGTAGTGCAGCAGAAAATGCTCATGATAGATACCCTCAATAGCATCAATCATTTGCTCATCATCACCACTGCCTAACGTGGCAACAACAATGGCTTGAGTCTCACCGCGGGTAAAGCAAGCAGAACCATGCACCCGGGGCAGAATTCCCGCCTCAGCAACAATAGGACGGATGTCGGCAAGGCCGCGGTTATCAATACGCTTACTGGTGGCCAGAATGGCTCCACGCACAATATCTTTCTCAAGGTCTTTAAGCGCGCTCTTGGCAAAACCCTGAATATTTTCAGGCTCTGCGGCAAAGGCTTCGGCGATTTTTTTCTTAGCTGCACTAAGAGCTTCTACCCGGGCACTTTTCTCCGTAATGCGATACGCAGCCTCAAGATCAGCCTTGGCTAAATTTGCTACCATTGCATTTTGTTCCGCAGAAAGGCCGACTTTTGAAGGATCAAAATCCCAAGCATCCTTAGCACAGTTTTCCGCCAATTGCACAATTGCCTGAATCACTGGCTGATAAGCTTCATGACCAAAACTAACCGCGCCGAGCATAATATCTTCGGGCAACTCCTTGGCTTCTGATTCCACCATCAATACACCCTCGGCAGTACCGGCAACTACAAGCTCCAAGGAAGATTCTTTACTAATCTGTGATTTACTAGGGTTTAGGATATATTTACCATTAGCATAGCCAACTTTTGCCGCACCCACTGGGCCAAAGAACGGCACACCGGAAAGAGTCAAGGCAGCCGATGCCGCAATAATGGCGGCAATATCGGCATCGGTTTCAGGATCAAAACTCAAGGTTTGCACCAGCACCTGGGTTTCATAGGTAAAACCCGCCGGGAACAATGGGCGAATGGGGCGATCGATAAGACGGGAAACAAGCACTTCTTTTTCCGACGGACGACCTTCGCGCTTAAAAAACCCCCCAGGAATACGGCCTGCAGAGTAAAAACGCTCTTGATAATGCACGCTAAGCGGTAAAAAATCAACGCCTGCACGGGGAGTTTTTTGGGCAACAGCCGTGGCCAGCACAACGGTATCGCCATAACGCACGGTCACCGCACCATCAGCCTGACGGGCAATCTTACCACTTTCAATAATAAGACGACGACCCGCCCATTCCAATTCTTTGCGATAAATAGTAAACATCAGCTTTTTCCTCATAATAAGCTATTTTGAATGAGGGATATTGTACGGTTTCTTCTAGAAAAAGCCAGAAAAATAAAGGGGGCAAATATTTTGCCCCCTTAACTGTTTCTATAAAAGCTGTATAATCAAAAGGGAATTTCATCATCCATCAGGGCAGGCGCATCCGCAGTAGCCCCAAAGGCAGGTGCCCTATTGTTCACACCGGCGTTACCACCGCGCACCTGGCCAAAACTAGCATTCCCGCCATTACCAGAGTACTCACCAGCATTCTCACCGCCACGCAACGCATCCAAAAGTGTTAGCTCACCACGAAAGCGCTGCAAAACAACCTCAGTAGAATATCTTTCAACCCCGGCATTATCTGTCCACTTGCGCGTTTGCAATTCACCCTCAATATAAATACGGGAGCCTTTTTTAACATATTTTTCAGCAATATCGGCAATTTTATCATTAAAAATAACGACACGATGCCACTCGGTTTTATCCCGCTTCTCCCCGGTCGCTTTATCCCTCCAAGTCTCATTAGTAGCCAATGAAAGATTGCACACTTTTTGGCCATTGCTAAGCATCCGTATTTCTGGATCTTTGCCGACATTACCCAATAAGATTACCTTGTTAACTGATCCTGCCATGATACACCTTTTACTATCTTGCTGCTTGAAACAGAAGCATACCTTACGCTAGATAAACGATATCAGCAAGCATCATTGTGACGGCATCATTGTGCTGCTCGTAAATACAAAGCACCCTTACTCAATTCTTCCCTGAGACGATAAGCGTTATCAAATTTATGCTTCTATAAAATAGTATCAAAGATCTTTGGCGTCCCCACGGGGATTCGAACCCCGGTTACCTCCGTGAAAGGGAGGTGTCCTAGGCCTCTAGACGATGGGGACGCAGACGACAGCCGTGGGGCGAGGATATAATCCACCATCGCTTTCAATGCAATCGTTTTTATAATTCGCGCCCCAACGGCAATTTACGCACTTGTTTCAATACTTCCCACAAGCCGGGCGAGTTTCTTTATGGTATTTGCCTTCAAAGAAAAAATTTTCTCAGGATTGAATTGACGAATTCGAATAGTATCTTCGTGGCGCTCCAAAAATTGAGCTATCAATACACGATCATCCGTCAGAATAATGCAGACATAGCAACCTGAAGTCAAAGGCCTAGAAGGATCAGCATAAAGTATATCCCCTAGGGTATAACGCGGCTCCATCCGATTATCAAAACAATACAAAGCAAAAGCTTGGCGCACACCATGCAACACCGCAGGGCGGGGTATCGTACTGGAAATCTCACAAAAATTATATAATGTTCCATTCAAAGGATCTATCATCCCCTGCACGGGTAAAAAATATCTGCTATCATCAGAGCCTGCTATCAAAAAAGGATGCGAAAAATGCGATCCAGATGCAATATTGTGCGAAGATTTGTACTTTGCTCGAGATCGGGATGATCGACCAGAGGAAAAATCAGCCGATAAAAAATCACCGGGATCAATCTCTAATGCCTTGGCAATGCGTATCAGCCACTCAACGGTTAAACGTCGCTCGCCTTTTTCCAACTTATCAATTTGCGACTTCGTAGTGCCAGCATGGGTCGCAACATACTGAAGGCTCAAACCTTTCTTAATCCGCAAGTCACGCAAAACGCCGGGGTGTAACATAAACCCTTTATAACCGAGAATTGTATTTTGCACAGCTTTTTTGTGGAATTTTTTGTGACCCCATATATCCTCTATGTCACACACCCAAATATCTATCTGAACATTAAACTTGTGTACCTCCAACGGTAAGTCCTTCAATAAGCAACGTCGGCTGACCAACCCCTACTGGAACAGACTGACCATCCTTACCACAGGTACCAATCCCTGGATCAATCTGCAGATCGTTACCAATCCGCTTTACTTTAGTTAGGCAATCGGGACCATTACCAATAAGCGTAGCCCCTTTAATAGGATAGGTAATTTTCCCATTCTCAATACGATAGGCTTCAGACGCAGAAAAAACAAATTTGCCCGATGTAATATCTACCTGACCACCACCAAAATTATTAGCATAAATTCCGTTAGAAACACTGGCAATAATATCTCTTGGATCGTCCTGGCCGGCAAGCATATAGGTGTTAGTCATGCGAGGCATAGGGGCTGCATCATAGCTTTCACGACGGCCGTTACCCGTCAAAGCCGCCCCCATTAATCTTGCATTGAGGCGATCCTGCAAATATCCAACTAAAATACCATCTTCAATAAGAACCGTCTTCCCCGTTGGCGTGCCTTCGTCATCCACGGAAAGCGAACCACGTCGTTCGGGCAAAGTACCATCATCTACAACCGTCACACCAGGAGACGCCACCCGTTGCCCCATCAGACCAGAAAAAGCCGAGGTTCCTTTTCGATTAAAATCACCCTCAAGACCATGACCCACAGCCTCGTGGAGTAAGACACCCGGCCAGCCCGGACCAAGAACGACGGGCATCTCTCCGGCGGGTGCTGGCCTAGCTTCTAAATTAACCAGTGCTTGGCGTAATGCTTCATCCACTTGGGCTTTCCACGCAGCAGCCCCAAGCAACAAATCATAATTATACCTTCCACCCCGACCATCAGAACCTGTTTCGCGCCTATCCCCTTGCTGTACAACAATAGAAATATTCATGCGCACCAACGGCCTTACATCGGCCATTTCTCGGCCATCAGCTCCAATCAAATAAACAATCTGGGTTTCTCCCGACAAGCTCGCAGAAACCTGCACAACACGTGGGTCTTTCCGTCGCGCATAAGTATCAATAGCTTGAAGAAGCGCAATCTTATCATTCAGTCCTTGACGTTCCAAAGGGTTATCCGACCTATAAAGAATGGCTTCTGACGATGGAACAGGCAGGGCCACCGCACCGTCGCCATGATGGCGACGCAACGCCTGAATGGTGCTTGCAGCTTCCTTCAGAGCATTTAGATCAATCCGACTCGAATGAGCAAAAGCAATCCCCTCCCCCACCACACCACGCAAACCAAAACCACCAGACACATCATATGCCACCGAACGAATTCGGCCATCGTCCAAAACTATACTCTCTGATTGATTATGCTCTAAAAAAAGCTCACCATCTACAAAATCCTTCAAGGCAGGAAGGGCAATACCGCGCGCGACATCAAGGGGCAAACCCAAAGCATCAAAAAGACCCCGGGCTTTCTCACCCTGCAATGATGTTGGATTAGGCACAACAGGGATTATTCTTCATCACGATGGGTACGCTCATAGCGTTCATGGCGTTCCTGAGCCTCCAAAGACAATGTTGCAACAGGGCGAGCTTCCAAGCGCTTAATCCCAATAGGTTCGCCTGTTTCTTCACAGTAGCCGTACTCACCCTCCTCAATACGGCGCAAGGCAGCATCAATCTTAGCGATTAACTTGCGCATCCGATCACGAGTACGCAACTCAAGCGCCTGATCCGTCTCCAAACTGGCTCTATCCGTAATATCTGGCTGCTGAAGGCTTTCTTCTTGCAAATGATGAATTGTTTCCGAAGTTTCAGACAACAACTCTTCTTTCCATGCAAGAAGCTTAGCCCGGAAATATTCCAACATAATCGGGCTCATGTATTCTTCTTTATCGGACGGCTTGTATCCTGTGGGCAAAACCGCCTTAGGTGTAAAGCTTGGCTGGATTTTAGACTTAGGCATGGGTTTCCTCTTTGAACGCTCGCATCATAGCGAAAAAAACGCCGATAATGCAAGCCGCATATGTTGTACCTTTGTGAATTTGGTGGGCGGTGAGGGGATCGAACCCCCGGCCCTCTCGGTGTAAACGAGACGCTCTACCGCTGAGCTAACCGCCCTTGAAATCTATTGTCGGTATTGACCACCATTGATGTTAAAAGTGGCACCAGTAATAAACCCAGTATCGTCTCTGGTCAAGTAAGTAACCAACCCGGCAATTTCACTAGCCTCGCCTAGGCGCCCGACTGGGATTTTATCCACGATAGTTTTTAGAACTTCTGGTCGAATCGCGGCAACCATTTCTGTATTCACATAGCCCGGTGCAACAGCGTTAACGGTAATATTCTTAGAAGCACCCTCAAGAGCTAATGCCTTGGTAAAACCAATCATACCAGCCTTTGCAGCGGCATAGTTAGTCTGGCCAAACTGCCCAGCCAAGCCATTAATGGAAGAAATATTGACAATCCGTCCGAAACCCGCCGACCGCATAGCGTCCATGACAGCCTTACACATAGTAAAACAGGAACGGAGATTAACATTGATAACTGTATCCCAATCGGCTTCAGAGAGCTTATGAAATGCCGCATCCCGCGTAACCCCGGCATTATTGACCAATATACCCACTGTAGCACCTAAATCGCGTTCAATCTGCCGCACGCCAGCAACGCAATCGTCAAGCTTGCTCACATCCCACGCATAAACATGAATACCGTGCTCTTTAGCGAAAGTATTCGCAGCATCAGCGTTACTGGCATAATTGGCAGCGACCCTATGCCCTGCGGCCTTAAGCGCAAGAGATATAGCCGCGCCAATACCACGGGTTCCACCAGTAACAAGAGCAACACGTTGAGTCATGAGCAAAATAATTCCTAAAAAGAATTTCTATAACGCTTCCACACAAAGGGCAACCCCCATGCCGCCGCCAACACATAAAGTGGCCAACCCGCGCTTGCCACCTCGACGCTTTAATTCATGAAGCAATGTGACCAACACGCGGCAACCCGAAGCACCAATAGGATGCCCAAGAGCAATCGCTCCACCATTAACATTAACCTTATTAGGATCAAAACCCAAAGCCTTATTGACTGCACAAGCTTGGGCAGCAAAAGCTTCATTGGCTTCAATTAAGTCGAGATCGGCAACCTTCCACCCGGCGCGCTCTAATGCCTTTTTACTTGCTGGGATAGGGCCAGTACCCATAATGGAAGGGGCAACCCCAGCAGTAGCGAAACTTGCGATACGAGCAATGGGCTTTAGATTGCGTTTGGCAGCCTCGGTGGCGGTCGTGACGAGGACAACCGCGGCTCCATCGTTAATTCCTGAAGCGTTGCCAGCAGTTACAGTGCCAGTCTTGTCAAAAGCGGGCTTTAATTTTGTAAGGGCATCAGCAGTGGTGCCGTGGCGAGGATGCTCATCAGTATCAATGGTCACATCTCCCTTTTTACCCTTAATGAAAACAGGAACTATTTCATCTTTAAAGTACCCTGCTTTTTGAGCGACCTCAGCCTTTGCCTGACTAGCTAGGGCAAGAGCATCCTGCTCCTCTCTGGTAATACTGTACTCTTTAGCCACATTTTCAGCAGTAATACCCATATGATAATTATTAAAAATATCCCACAGACCGTCTTGTATCATCGTATCAATAAAAGACGCATTACCCATACGAATACCACTTCGCAAGACAGCGCAATGGGGGGATTGACTCATACTTTCCTGCCCACCAGCAAGCACAATAGTTGCCTCACCACTACGAATACTATTAGCCGCCAAGGCAACGGCACGAAGCCCCGAACCACAAACTTGATTAATAGTAATGGCAGCACGCTCTACTGGAATACCCGCAGCAACGGCGGCTTGACGGGCCGTGTTTTGTCCCGCCCCAGCGGTTAGCACTTGACCCAAAATCACTTCATCAACCATCCCCGCATCAAGACCCGATCGACGCAGTGCCTCACCAAGCACTATCTTACCTAAATCTACGGCCGTCAGATTAGAGAGCCCCCCCATAAATCCACCGACAGGGGTACGAACGGGAGCAACGAGGACGATATCTTGACTCACAAAGCACTCCTAAAAAATAACGGCACCTAGTAGCAGTACACAGCACACAAAGCAACAGTCATTGCCCAAAACGCAACAGCAAAGCAAACTTACAAGCTTACATGGGAGTCCACCTTGACAAATATCCATTTTTTGGATACAAAAAATCAAATTGGATACGATTCTATTCACTGAATGCTTAGATGGATAATCCACAAAGTACGATAAACCGATAAGGAGAGAAAGAATGAATACCCATGACCCTGCAATAGAAAAGGATGTGCACCAACACATTACTCAGCCGATTGTTTTAATGGCTCATCGCATCCTACAAGAGCGGTTACGCGTTTTTGCAGAAGATATTTTTGAACTGGACGGCGTTCAAGCATCTGTCCGCGATATTGTTATAGCGGCAAATAACCTCATCGAAGGCACAAGTATACCCCTTCTTAGTTATCCTGGCGTGCAAAGTCGATTCGATCGCGACGCAATTACAATGCGGATAAAGTCAGTTAAGTAATTAACTTTTTTAGGAATATATCATGAATTCTTCCAAACAACTACAGTTGTGGACACGCGAACGCGTGTGTGAACATCTAAGCGAAGCAGCGGACACCCTCCGCCGCTTACCTAGTAATTTCGGCTCAAAACGCCTGACGTTTTGGCCCGATGTGGTACATACTAGCTATGAAATATGGTTAGCTGAAGCTCACGCACGCAACAAAATGACGCCACCCCATCCAGCAGCAATATCCAGAATGGATACGACACTTACTTGGCTTTTACCTCTAAGCACAGAGCAACGAAGAATTGTTTGGGCGCGTAGCTGTGGAGTTTCATGGAGACGCTTGGAACAAACAGATGGCCGCAGCCACACCACGCTACGCAAGATTTATTCTGCCGGGTTAGACCAGGTGCTGCGCCAAGCCAATGGTCTTACGCCACTGGCAATACAAACTCTTATGGAGCAGAAGCAGAAATAAAAACATCCATCTGCTGACCCACAAAAATATTATCTTGGGGATTATCAAGACGATAGATAACCTCAAGCACCCGTGTATCTGCGCGTTCCCCCGGATCCCCGGAAAGAGAACGCTTGGGGATGATAAGGGGTTCTTTGCGCACAAAACTCAACCTTATTTCCTTGCTCGGCATACCTCGCACGGTGCCACTTGCCAATGCATCGGCGTAAATTTGACTGGCCTGCGTCTCATCAATTTGAACCCGAACATATAGAGGATCAACATTGCCCAACACCATTAGTGGATCGCGCAACACTCCTGCTGCGGCAAATTCACCAACACGGATATTACTTCGCAGCACCTTGCCATCAATAGGAGCAGTCAACGTATACTGGGCAAGTTGTGCTTCAAGTTCTGCCAGTCGCGCTGCATCCCTCTGTACGGCAAAACGACGGATAAAAAGCTCTTCTTTGCGTTGGGCACTGGTATTTTTCAAATCTTCATAGAGCTTAAGGCGAAAATTGGTATCAGCTAAGTTAACTCGAGCAGCTTCCACAGCAGCCACCAAGGGACGATTGTCTAGGGTAAATAAAGGCTGCCCTTTTTTAAGTGCATCCCCCACATTAACATGCAACTGTAACACTACGCCACCTACGGGCACACCAATGGCAATGTTCTCAGACGATGGTTCAATAATGCCCTGCCCGGCAATGGTGCGCTTAAAAGGAGCTACAGGGGGTTTTTGTACAGGATCCTGCATGGATTTTGTAGGCACGGTGAGCACAGCATACAAAGCATATAAAAAAAATAATCCTGCAACAACAGGAACATATCGAATGACTGAGCCACGACGATACAACCGTTGATTAAAATTTATCATACAGATAATTCCCGATTTTTTTCATGAAGAATGGTACCATCACTCATAGTAAATAGGCGATCAGCGTAATCAAAAATCCGATTGTCATGGGTCACAACAAGAACTGCCCGTTCAGAATTTTTGGAGGCTCTTGACAAAATATCCATAACTTTATGCCCCGTATCATTGTCCAGCGCAGCAGTAGGTTCATCACACACAATCAGTTTTGGATCATGCACCAAAGCCCTAGCAATACATACACGTTGCTGCTGCCCCCCGGAAAGCTGAGAAGGAGTTTTTTGTAAATGATCCCCCATACCAATGCTGTCTAATACAGCAGCCGCTTTTTCCAACGCCATTGTTCGATCAATATTATCCGCAATAAGGGGAACAGCGGCATTTTCTACCGCCGTCAAAGCAGGAATGAGGTTATACTGCTGAAAAATAAAGCCAATATCTCGACGACGCACCAAAACCTTAGCATAACTTTGCAGGCCTGTAATCTCTTTATCCCAGATATAGGCCTTGCCACTACTCGGGGTCAAAATTCCGGTCAGAATAGAGAGCAATGTTGTCTTTCCACAACCACTTGGCCCCACCAGCATCGCCAATTCACCCCCCGGCACGGCTAAGGAAACACCGTGCAGCACCCGTACTCTTTCCCCCTCCCCGGTGGGGAAATCCATAATAATATTCTCGGCTCGTACGGCAACACTCATCCTCGAAATACCACAGCTGGATCAACGACTAAAACCCGGCGCAAACTAAAAAGACAAGTCAGCACAATAATAATTGCTACCGCCATGCCGGTACCAAGCATCACTTCCCACAAAAAGTAAAAACCTTTAAAAACAGGATTACTAGCCATGCTATGAAAAAATAAGGCAGTTAAACCAACACCAAGACTATACCCTACGAAGCCGACAATGGCTGCCTGTGCTAATACCATACGAATGATCTGGCCATTGGAAACACCAATAGCCTTAAGGGCGGCATACTGGCGAAGCTTATCTAGAACAAAAATATAAAAAGTTTGCCCCGTAATAGCCGCACCAACGATAAAACCTAATGCTACTGTAATGCCGAAATTAATAGGAATACCAGTACGTGTCAGTATATGATTGATGGTACGCTTTTTAAATTCCTCAGTAGTCAAAGCCTGTAAGCCAGTTTGCGCAATAATCCGTTGCTGCACGTCGGCAATACTTTCGCCTGGTTTTTCTCGCACAAGAATGAACGAAAGGCTATTGCGTTTTTGCGGCGCAAGTTTAAGAACCTCGGAATATCTTGCAAAGACAATTGGGAAAGTCATAAATGGAGCCGATACTTCACACACCCCAACAATAAGTACCCGGCGATCGTTAATTTCCACTTCGCGTGGTACTTTAATCGGCTCTCCGGGAAAAAGAAACTGCCACCCATTTTTATCCATGATCATGGATTGGGGCTGCATCAGATCTTTCCAATTGCCAACAATCATATTGTTGGGATAGGGAATAAGAGAAACATCATCAACTCCCATGAGAAAAACCTGCTGAGACTGGCTCACAAACGTATTAACTACAGCAAAGCCTTTGTAATAGGGCGTAGCCCACAGAACACCAGGAATACCACGTACTCTTGATAGCTCGATATCCCGCATGGGCTCAAACTCTTCCATGTACTGAACCCGTGAATCCATGATCCACAGGCTGGCTTCTCGAACATCACCGATCTGGGCAGCCGTGCGCGACAATAATCCAAAAAAGATAGATACTTGCTGACTCATCAACAAAGTGGCAAAAACAATACCGGCCACGAGACCAATATATTTACCTTTATCAGCATAAAGAATTTGCAAAGCAATACGAAGCATATCTTTGTGACTATAAGCTATATATTACTCAAGCGTAAAGGCTTGCAGAGTTTTACTGAATGCGTGAGGCAATGGTGCTTCAATAATCACAGGTGGCTTTTTCTCATACAACGGCACGGTAATGGCACAAGCATGAAGAAAAAAACCGTCACCACCATCTGGGTTATAGGCCTTATCACCCCAAAGCGGACAACCAATATGGGCGGCATGAACGCGAATCTGGTGGGTACGACCTGTTTTGGGGGTGAAGCGGATTAAGCTCATACCGTTGTGTGTTTTTAAAACTTCATAGTCTGTACGGGAGAATTGGCCGTCTTTGTGCACCTCCATCCACCATTTATCTTTGCGTGTGGATTGCTTACGTAGCGGCGCATCAATGCGACCCTTGGCCGCAGCAGGAACACCCTGGCACAGGGCAAGGTAAGTTTTCTCAATCTGCCCCCCGGCGAATAACCGTCCCAACCGTGCCAACGCTTGACGATGTCGCCCCAGAATTAAACAACCGCTGGTATCCCGATCCAAACGATGCGCCAGATTGGGGCGTTGTGGCAAGCCAAAACGCAGAGCTTCAAAGTAATCCTCCAACGAGGCATTTTTATTCGATCCAGGGTGCACAGGAATTCCCGAAGGCTTGTTAAGCACAAGCATCATGGCATCTCGGTAAAGCAGAAGTGTTTCAGTGTCCAAGCCACCATTATTGACGTTATATTTCATGACCTACAATATTTATTTGAAAAATTTTCAGCTATACTCTTTGTACGTGAAGAGGGCACTTCTATTAACCCATTTATAGGGATGAGTGGCTAGAAAGGGCTAGGCGAGCAAACGTAAGCGTACTCAAACGTACGTGCGGATTGCGAGCATAGACCTGACGGCGCCAATCGCCCTAGAAATGAGGTTAATAGAGGTGCCCAAGAATAAGCAACGTGCACATTCTCCTAATCAAGCCTAATCCAGTAAAGCCTAATCCAGTAATTGACGCTCTCCCACTCTGCCTCTACCATTAGTGCCTTGCTTATTTAAGGACTGCTTATGACTACCCCTGCCATTCGGCCCAAAAACCCTTATTTTTCTTCAGGCCCCTGCTCAAAACGGCCTGGGTATAATCTGGCAGCTTTAAAAGCAAATCTCCTGGGGCGTTCGCACCGTTCAAAGCCAGGGAAAGATCGGTTACAGCTAGTAATTGAGAAAACTCGTACAATGCTTGGGGTTCCTGCGGATTACCGCATTGGCATTGTCGCAGCATCGGATACCGGGGCAGTGGAAATGGCTTTATGGTCGCTTCTTGGCTCACGCCCGGTGGATGTGCTGGCATGGGAAGCGTTCAGCAACGACTGGCTTATTGATATAACAAAGCAACTAAAACTTAAAGATACCAGAACTTTTACGGCTCCCTACGGGCAATTACCAGATTTAAAACAGATCAATAAAGCCCATGACATTGTCTTTGCTTGGAACGGGACAACTTCCGGAGCACGAGTGCCCAATGGCGATTGGATTGCCGCTGACCGTGAAGGCCTGACCATTTGCGATGCCACCTCGGCGGCCTTTGCAATGACCTTACCTTGGGACAAATTAGACGTCACTACCTTCAGCTGGCAGAAAGTCTTAGGCGGTGAAGCTCAACACGGTATTTTAATACTCAGTCCCCGCGCCGTTACCCGCCTAGAATCTTATACGCCCGTTTGGCCGATGCCAAAAATTTTCCGGATGACCAAGGGCGGCAAATTGGTTGAAGGTATTTTTCAAGGCGAAACAATCAACACCCCGTCCATGCTATGCGTGGAAGATATTCTTGATGCTCTTACTTGGGCTGAGAGCGTCGGTGGGCTAACGGGACTTATCCAGCGGTCTGAAGCTAACTTGGCGGCCATCACGGCTTGGGTTGAGACATCATCATGGGCAGCTTTTTTAACCGAAGATAAAACTATCCGCTCCTGTACATCTATATGCCTCAAAATAATCGATCCTTGGTTTACTGGTAAGACTGCCGAAGACCAAGCGGCGATCGCCAAGAAAGTAGCCAGCTTTCTAGAAAAAGAAGGTGTGGCTTTTGATATTGGAGCCTACCGTGATGCCCCCCCAGGCTTGCGGGTATGGGGTGGTGCCACCGTGGAAACTGCGGATATCAAGGCGTTATTGCCTTGGCTTGATTACGCATATAAATCTGTTAAACAAGGATAATTTTGATGCCAAAAGTTCTTATTTCTGACAAGTTAAGTGACCAAGCTATTGCCGTCTTTAAACAAAAAGGCATTGAAGCCGATGTCCGCACCGACCTTACTCCGGCTCAATTGCTTGAGATCATCGGCGATTACGACGCTTTGGCTATTCGTTCGGCAACGAAAGTCACTGCTGAGGTTCTTGCCAAGGCTTCACGCCTGAAAGTTGTTGGCCGCGCCGGCATTGGCGTAGACAACGTCGATATTCCCGCCGCCACAGCTAGGGGGATCATCGTAATGAACACCCCGTTTGGCAACTCCATCACTACGGCAGAACACGCTATTTCCTTGATGCTGTCACTTGCCCGGGATATTCCCACGGCCAATGCTTCCACCCACGCCGGGAAGTGGGAAAAAAACCGTTTTATGGGCGTTGAAATTACTGGCAAAGTCCTTGGTATTATTGGCTGCGGCAACATTGGATCCATCGTTGCCGAACGCGCCCGTGGCCTCAAAATGCACGTCATCGCCTTCGATCCTTTCCTGACGGAAGATCGTGCTCGCTCTCTTGAGGTTGAGCGGGTGGATTTAGATACGTTACTGGCAAGGGCGGATTTCATCACCCTGCACACCCCTCTCAACGACAAGACTCGCAACATTCTTAATGCGTCTGCGTTTCAAAAAACAAAAAAAGGCGTACGGATTATCAACTGCGCCCGGGGCGGATTGATTGTTGAAAATGATCTCAAAGCTGCCCTTGACAGCGGCCACGTCGCCGGCGCTGCACTCGACGTGTTTGAAGTAGAACCGGCCAAACAACATCCTCTTTTCGGCAATGAAAAAGTCATTGCAACCCCACACCTCGGCGCATCCACCGCTGAAGCACAAGAAAATGTTGCCGTACAGGTAGCCGAACAAATTGCCGACTACCTTCTCACCGGAGCCATCACCAATGCCGTTAATATGCCCTCTGTCAGTGGTGAGGAAGCCGTAAGGCTTAAGCCCTACCTTACGCTGGCCAACGTCTTAGGTGGATTTATTGGTCAAGTGACGCAGAGCAGCATTAAATCCGTTTCCATTGAATACGGAGGTGAAGCCTCCCGAATTAATACCCGGATAATGACTTCTACTATCTTAGCGGCTCTATTAGCCCCCTCGGTTAATGAAGTAAATATAGTCAATGCTGGCAGTATGGCCAAAGAACGCGGTATCGCTGTTTCAGAAATAAAAACCGATCGAGCCGGGGATTATCCAACATCCGTGCGTCTTACGGTTCATGGCGAAAAGACCGATCGGAGCCTGCGCGGCACCGTCTTCGGGGGTAATACCCCACGGTTAGTAGAGGTTGAAGGCGTTCCTATTGATGCTAGCCTCGGCCATAATGTCCTGTTCGTCCGCAATCTTGACAAGCCAGGCTTCATTGGCCGAATAGGCACGACTCTATCGGATGCTGGCATCAACATTGCCAGCTTTCACCTTGGCCGTGTTGCAGCAAACGACAGTGCCATTTGCCTCATTGAAGTTGATCAACCCCTTACCAAAGCATTGCTGGCAAAAGTCACATCACTACCTAACGTAGTTGAGGCTCACGTCTTACAATTCTAACAGAGGACGGTGCAGTATTTAAGACTCCACCGTCTCTGCATTACTTTTCCGCGCCGATGCTTCCTCAAACGTGAACGTAAGGCGATCTTCCCGCAGGCCAATCTTCACGGCTCCGCCGTGAGCAAGCTTTCCAAACAACACCTCATTAGCAAGCGGCTTTTTAACATAATCTTGAATCACCCGGGCAAGGGGGCGAGCACCAAGAACGGGATCATATCCCTTCTCCGCCAACCAGCCCCTTGCCGGAGCCGTAAGAGAAATCATCACTTGACGCTCCGCTAGCTGCGCCTCAAGCTGAAGGATGAATTTGTCCACCACCCGTACAATATGCTCAGGCTGCAAAGAGGCAAAAGAAATAATAGCATCTAACCGGTTACGAAACTCCGGGGAAAAGGTACGGTTCACAGCCTCAGTATCGCCTTCGCTACGATTCTTTTGCAAAAAACCCAAGGCCGGTTTTGCCATATCCGAAGCACCGGCATTACTCGTCATCACTAAAATAACATTCCTAAAATCAATAGATTTCCCAGAATGATCCGTGAGCTTGCCATGATCCATCACTTGGAGGAGGATATTAAATAAATCCGGGTGCGCCTTCTCTATCTCATCCATCAACAAGACGGTATGGGGGTGTTGATCAATCGCGTCGGTAAGCAAGCCGCCTTGCTCAAAACCCACATAACCAGGAGGAGCACCAATAAGGCGGCTCACCGAATGACGCTCCATATATTCAGACATATCAAAACGAGTAAGTTCAACCCCCAGCAGGGTGGCCAACTGCCGCGCAACTTCCGTTTTTCCAACCCCAGTAGGACCAGTAAACAAATAGCAACCTATCGGTTTTTCATGATCCCGAAGACCAGCCCGCGCCATTTTCACGGCATCAACCAAGGCCTCAATGGCAACATCCTGACCAAATACAAGCGTTTTCAAATCCCGCGAAAGGTTAGAGAGTACCGCCTTATCATCCCGGCTAACACTTTTTTCTGGAATGCGGGCAATCTTGGCTACCATACTTTCCACTTCCTTGGCGGTAATGGTGCGTTTACGCTTTACTGGTGGCAAAAGATACTGCGCCGCCCCAACTTCATCAATAACATCAATTGCTTTATCGGGCAATTTGCGGTTGGTAATATAACGATTGGACATCTCTACTGCTGTACGAATCGCTTCCGGGGCGTATTTTATGTTATGATGCTGTTCATAATAAGATTTAACACCATTAATGATTTTAATAGTGTCCTCTACCGAAGGCTCTTCCACATCAATTTTTTGGAACCGACGCACAAGAGCACGATCTTTTTCGATGTGGTTACGGTATTCTTTATAAGTAGTCGAACCAATGCAACGCAAGTTACCCCTCGCCAACGCTGGCTTCAACAAATTCGAGGCATCCATCGCCCCGCCGGACGTTGCCCCTGCACCAACAATAGTGTGCAACTCGTCGATAAACAAAACAGCTTGCGGCATCGCTTCCATTTCGGAAATCACCATTTTCAGCCGTTCTTCAAAATCACCACGGTATCGAGTGCCGGCGAGCAATGCCCCCATATCTAAGGAATAAATTGTTGCATCTTGTAGTACTTCCGGTACATCGCCCTCAACAATACGCCGCGCCAAACCCTCAGCAATAGCTGTTTTTCCAACACCAGGATCGCCAACATACAAAGGATTGTTTTTCGTCCGGCGGCACAACACCTGAATAGTACGTTCGATCTCTTTGTCCCGCCCAATAAGAGGGTCAATTTTACCTTGCAATGCTTTCTCATTAAGGTTTGAGCAATAAGCTTCAAAGGAATCCTTGTTACGCTTGTTGCTGCGCTCTTGTTCATCCTCATTACTACTGGCGGCTCGCCGAGGTTCTGGTTTTGCAGCATTACCTTTAGTAATACCATGGGCAATAAAGCTCACAGCATCAAAACGCGACATATCCTGTTCTTGAAGAAAAAATACCGCGTGCGATTCACGTTCCGAAAACAATGCGACTAAAACATTGGCACCATTGACATCTGTCCTTCCAGACGATTGAACATGAAAAACAGCGCGCTGAACCACTCGCTCAAACGCCGAAGTTGGCCTTGCCGCCCCAGCCTGAGGAGCCGTAATATTATGCAGCTCCGCCGTCAGATAGCCCTCAACATCTTTACGCAATCGATCTATATTAACACCACACGCTTTAAAAACTGGAATTGCATCCGCATCCTCGGTCAATGATAGAAGTAGATGCTCAAGGGTGGCAAACTCATGACGCCGCTCCACCGCTAAATCTAAAGCCCGGCGCAAGGTATCTTCCAGTTCCCGTGTGATCATTGACTACTCCCTTTCCATGGTGCATTGAAGTGGGTGCTGATATTGACGTGCCAACCGCATCACTTCCATGACCTTAGTTTCAGCAACTTCAAAGGTATACACGCCACAGACCCCAACTCCAGTATTATGAACGGAAAGCATAACGGCCACCGCCTCCTCCTGCGTTTTGGCGAAGCATTGCCGCAATACCATCACAACAAAATCCATAGGGGTGAAATCATCATTTACCAGCAGCACTCGGAACAACGACGGGCGCTTTCCCTTGGTTTTGCTTTTGGTTGCAATGACGACACCGCCGTCTGGCTCAGCCTGTGATGGTCTGCCCGCTGTTCCTCCTGTTGGTAGTATTTTTAGCATCGAAGTATGAACGAAGGGTTTTCTATGTAAGTAAAATCACTTTAGCGTTTTTATAAGATTCCCGCAATGGTATTGCGTAAAATACAAATTTTTAGCCCACAAAAGAAAACTTTGATGACAAATAAAAGGCGGACTTTCTTGGATACACAGGAATGTTTTTATTAGAAAACACTTAATTGCGAGGTTTATTCTTCATTTTAGAAATTGTTCGCAACATCACCACGTATGCCCCAGCCCCACCAAGATGGTGGGGTGCCTTTGTTACGGTACTAACGAGCTTTTTTGCCTCCGTCGTCTCTAACCAACCGGGCAATGCCGATCGCAGGGTTGCCCCCCTTGCAGCAGAAATACTGCCTTTACCAGTAATAACCAATACCCTGCGATGGCCAAGAGCCTGCTGTGCTTTTAAAAAAGCTAGGCATTGCCGATGCCCCTCCGCCAGACTCAGACCGTGTAAATCGATCTTAGCCTCAATAGTCATATTCTTCTTTTCAAAGAAGGGCTTTTTAGGTGACAATAATGAATCTACATGAACCACAAGCTCACAAAGCACCGTTTCCTGCCAGAGGGACTTTTCTTCTGCGCTAAGGGAGCGTTTGTGCACAACAATATTATTGCTCAATTAATTGTACCAGATAAAGATATTTCGGCAGTGACACTAATTTGCTGATCAGTTGACAGCGGCGCAAGAATAGCGCAAAGGTGCACACTCGTTTTTCGGAGGGATGGCCGAGCGGTCAATGGCAGCAGACTGTAAATCTGCCGACTTTACGTCTACGCAGGTTCGAATCCTGCTCCCTCCACCACTGCTCCCAAAAGACTATAATCATTAGTCTATCCTTTAAAAATCAACAGATACAAATGAAACTATAGCGCATTACGTCATTAACGGTAGACTTTAAAAAGTCTGGCTCTTTCCCAAAATGAGTGGGTGAAAAACGCTTGCCCATGCCACACCCTCGGTCGTCTTCGCGAGCGCCGGAGGCGCGTGGCGATCCAGCAACATATATCTTTTCTGGATGGCCACGGCGCTCCGCGCCTCGCCATGA
>JBKCUA010000002.1:0-118859 GCA_046318675.1 Holosporales bacterium | reverse complement strand
TATAGCGCGTTGCGTAATTAGCGGTAGACATTGATAAAGTCTTCAGCGCGCTATAAGTTATTTTTGTTCGGCCATTCGGCCGCGGCACTTTGTGCCGTGCGCTGGTTGCAACTATACTTTTAGTTGTGCAACCAGCTATAATCACCACGCCATTGTGGCACTGGCAATAACCTAGAATGGGACAGCGGCAGGCGTTTTTCACCCACCCGTTTTGGAAAAGAGCCACTTTTTGCTCCGGGTCTCATTTCTATAAAGTAGCCCCTACTCTGGTACACGAAAAAATAGACCAGTGTTGACCTATAGCGCGTTGCCCAATTAACAGTAGACTTTAAAAATTCTTCAGCGCGCTATAAGTTATTTTTGTTCGTCCATTCGGACGCGGCACTTTGTGCCGTGCGCTGGTTGCAAGTATACTTTTAATTATGAAACCAGCTATAAATCCATCTAAGCTATTTTCTTCAGATAGCCATCCACGTGACGAACTAAAACGTCCAACTGACCACTAAAAAAATGATCAACACCCGGTACAACTGTGTAATCAATGCGGATATCTTTTTGCTTGCTGATTTTTTGCGCCAATTGCCGCACGGATGACTCTGTTACAATCTCATCCTTATCCCCGGTAATTATTAATCCCGACGATGGACAAGGGGCAAGAAAACTAAAATCATATTTATTGGCAGGCGGGGCAACAGAAATAAAGTTGTCAATTTCTGGCCTGCGCATCAGCAATTGCATCCCAATCCACGCCCCAAAGGAAAACCCGGCAATTAACGTGCGCGGGGCATCCCGATTTTGCTGCTGCACCCAATCCAGTGCCGCCGCCGCGTCGGCAAGTTCACCCTCACCTTTACCGTATTCGCCCTGGCTTTTGCCGACGCCGCGAAAATTAAAACGCAGCACAGAATAACCAGCTTGAACCAACGCATGATAAAGCACATATACCACCTTGTTGTTCATTGTGCCGCGATTAGCGGGATTATCATCAGGATTAGGGTGCGGATGAAGTACAAGAGCAATAGGTGACTGGCGATTGCTTGCCGGTTGATACCGACCTTCAAGGCGTCCTACTGGGCCATTGATGATAACTTCAGGCATTACATACCCCCCATAATACAATAAAAACAAAAGCCTTTGCGAATGTTATCACCTATACTTGACTTTTTCAGTCGGGTATGAAAACCTACAGGCGTTATCAGCATTGAGCAAAGCAGACGGCTGCTTAGCACATTGTCCGGTACGAAAACAATCTTGTTGAGCACCCTGCCCGTGAAAACTTTAGTTGATTACCTTGATTCCGTACGCCGCCGCGATCCCGCAGCGCGGTCAAACCTGCACATTGCCTTGGTTTATCCCGGCGTTCATGCCTTATTCTTATACCGCATTGCCCATTGGTGCTGGACGCATCACCTAAAGCCTGTTGCTATTGTTATTACATGGTTTAGTCGTTTTTTAACAGGTATTGAGATTCATCCCGGCGCAGTTATTGGCAAGCGTTTTTTTATTGACCACGGCATGGGCGTTGTCATTGGCGAGACTTCAGAAATTGGCGATGATGTGACCTTGTATCATGGCGTGACCCTCGGCGGTACCGCCAATATTAAGGCAAAGCGGCATCCAACCTTAAAAAACGGTGTTATTGCCGGCGCGGGAAGTCATATCCTTGGTCCCATTACCATCGGCGATAATACCCGGATTGGGGCTAATGCTGTTGTTCTTCACGACACCCCCGCCGGTTCAACAGTGGTTGGCGTACCGGGGCAAATTATCACCTCCAACAAAGATTGCTTCACGGCTTACGCCGCCGATGCCAGCGATGATCCTGTTGGAAAGGCTATCGAATCTCTTTGTGATGAAGTCGCGCGCCTCAAAGCCGCCTTAGCCCAAATCAAAGCCGAACAGAAACCGTCCAATGAACGGGAGGCATCATGAGACTAAGTACCAAAGGCCGCTATGCCGTCATGGCGTTGGTTGATCTTGGCCTGCACGGCAAGGGAAAACCGGTAACGCTCACGGATATATCACTGCGCCAAAATATCTCTTTATCGTATCTTGAACAGTTGTTTGCTAGGCTTCGCCGTGCGGGGTTGGTTCGTAGTATGCGTGGCCCCGGAGGCGGATATACCCTCACCCACGGTGCAGAAAACACAAAGGTTGGGGATATCGTGACAGCGGCAGAGGAAAATCTCCGAGTCACCCGGTGCAAGGGGGCAGGGTCGCCCAAAGGCTGTATGCTATCGGGCAGCCGTTGCATAACACACGATTTATGGGAAGAATTAGGGAACCATATTCAGCATTATCTTTCCACCGTTACCATTGCCGATGTTCTGCACCGTAATGTTCACCGTGACGTTAGCCCTGCAAAAAAAATTGTTTCCTTCCCGATGCAGGAGATCGCCTAAAGTGACAGAACGTGCTTACCTTGACTACAATGCTACCGCGCCGCTTTATCCTAGCGTGCGGGCAGCCGTGGTGCGCGCATGGGACAGTATCGGAAACCCTTCTTCGGTACACAAAGATGGAACACAAGCACGAAAAATAGTTGAAAAAGCAAGGGAAAAACTTGCGTTTCTTTTCGGTGTGCCTACAAAAGCCGTGCTATTCACCAGCGGTGGCACCGAGGCCAATAACACCGTGCTGAGCAGTTTTCACGACACAACAACTTTTATCTCTGCCATTGAGCATGATTCTGTTACCCGCGCCGCTACCCAAGCGTTAGTCTTACCTGTTAATCATCAGGGCGTTGTGGATTTAAGCAAGGCTGAAGCCATTCTTGCTGCTGCATCAGCAGGGCGCAAATTCGTATCGGTCATGCTGGCCAACAACGAGACAGGAGTAATCCAACCCCTCAAGGAATTAGCCCTGCTGTGCCAGGGATTTAACGCCATCCTGCACACAGACGCGACCCAGGGGTTTGGCCGCATCCCGCTGGGGGACATTGCCCACCAAGTGGATATCGTGACGCTGTGCGCCCACAAGGTAGGGGGTGGACTCGGCGTGGGGGCAATCGTTACGCTGAAGAGTGAAGGTATCCAGCCCCTCCTGCACGGCGGAATGCAAGAAAACCGCCGCCGTGCAGGCACGGAAAATGTCCCGGCGTTGGCGGGGCTGGCGGCGTTCTTAGATGAGTACTCAACCGTATTAAAAAACAGCGCGCACTTACAAGAATACCGGGATTATCTGGAGGCCAGCCTCCCCGAGGCCATTATCTATGGGGCGAATGTTCAGCGCCTGCCCAACACCTCGTGCCTTGGAATGCCTAATGTCTCTGCCCAAACCCAGGTTTCTTTCTTTGATTTAGAAGGTATTTCCGTGAGTGCCGGGGCAGCGTGCGCATCGGGCAAGGTGACGGCTTCCCGGGTTTTGGAGGCCATGGGTGTTGCACCAGACGCCGCCGGACAGGCGGTGCGGGTCAGCACTGGTTGGAACACCACCCGCGACGACGTGGATCGTTTTATTGCTGCCTGGCGAACACTGTATGCCCGTACCACGCAACGCCGGGCAGCCTAGAGGATGATATGAAACACCCTATTTACCTTGATTATCAAGCCACAACCCCAACAGACCACAGAGTTGTTGAAGCAATGTTGCCGTGGTTTACGCAGCAGTTTGGCAACCCCCATTCCCGCAACCACGCCTACGGCTGGGAAGCAGAAGAAGCCACGGATATTGCAAGGGAGCACATTGCGCACCTCATCAACGCTGATGCCAAAGACGTGATTTTCACCAGCGGCGCCACGGAATCCAACAACCTAGCCCTCAAGGGCGTGCTGGGTTTTTATAAAGAAAAGAAAAACCATCTCATCACCTGCGTCACTGAACATAAGTGCATCCTTGATTCCGCCCGGCATCTGGAAGAGCAAGGCGTTGAAGTAACCTACCTCCCTGTTAAGCCCGATGGTCTTATTGATCTTGATCAACTAAAAGCTGCTATTACCGACAAGACTGCCCTTGTCTCCATCATGGCCGTCAACAATGAGATTGGTGTGATTCAACCGCTGGCAGAAATTGGCACCATCTGCCGCGAGCGCGGGGTGTTCTTTCACACCGATGCCGCCCAGGCGGCGGGGAAAATCCCCCTAGATGTGGAAGCGATGAAGATTGATTTGCTCAGCATCTCTGGCCACAAAATCTATGGGCCCAAGGGTATCGGCGCGCTGTACGTCCGCCGCCGTAACCCCCGGGTACGCCTCGTGGCTCTCATCCACGGCGGCGGCCAGGAACGCGGTATGCGTAGCGGCACCCTGGCCACCCCGCTGTGCGTGGGTCTGGGCGAGGCCTGCCGCCTCGCGGGCATCGAGATGACGGCCGAGGCCGAACGCCTCAAGGGCTTACAGCAGCGGTTTTTGGACAAGCTCAACGCCGGGCTGACCGATATTTACATCAACGGCTCTGTCACCGCCCGCATTCCCGGCAACCTCAACATCAGCTTTGCCTTTGTTGAAGGTGAATCCCTGATGATGGGGATCAAGGAACTGGCGGTGTCCAGCGGTTCGGCCTGCACCTCGGCTTCCTTGGAACCATCCTATGTCCTGCGCGCCCTGGGGGTGGAGGAAGAACTCGCCCATACCAGCCTGCGGATTGGCTTTGGGCGGTTTACGACGGAGGAGGATTTGAACATTGCGGCGGAGAAGATTGTGCATGAGGTGAACAGATTAAGAAAAATGTCCCCCTTATGGGAAATGGTGAAGGAAGAAGGTATTGATTTGCGAACGATCCAATGGGCTGCCCACTGATGAACAACCCACTCACCACTCACTACTTCCCACTCACTAAATAACTACTCACGGAGATACCCATGGCCTATAGTAACCAACTCATCGATCACTACGAGAACCCCCGCAACGTCGGCTCACTCGACAAAACCGACACCCACGTCGGCACGGGTCTTGTTGGCGCGCCGGCCTGTGGCGACGTCATGAAGCTGCAAATCCGGGTCAACGACGCCGGGGTGATTGAGGATGCCCGGTTCAAGACCTTTGGCTGTGGTTCCGCCATTGCCTCCAGCAGCTTAGCCACCGAATGGCTGAAAGGCAAAAGCCTTGATGAAGCCGAAACCATTAAAAATACCCAAATAGCGCAGGAACTTGCTCTGCCGCCAGTGAAAATTCACTGCTCCATTCTGGCCGAGGATGCCATCAAGGCCGCCATTGCCGATTATAAAGCCAAGCAACAGCCCGCCGAGGATGCTGCCTAATGGCCTTACCTCCTCCCCTGTTGATTACCGACGCCGCTGCGGAACGGGTGCAAGCCCTATTGGCCGGGCGGGGCAAGCCGTCCTACGGCGTTCGGGTGGGCGTGCGTTCAAGAGGCTGTTCCGGCCTGACCTATACGTTGGAATACGCCGATGCGGCCAATAAATTTGAGGATATTGTCGAAGACAAAGGCGTCCGTGTCCTCATCGATCCCAAGGCCGCCCTTTTCGTCATCGGCACCGAGATGGACTTTGTGGATGGCGATACCGAATCAGGCTTTGTTTTCCGCAATCCCAACGAGAAAGGCCGCTGCGGGTGCGGGGAGTCGTTTCATGTTTGAGAGTAACAGCATAACGGGTTACATCGTTGACCATTTTGCTTGCCTAGCAAGATGGTATAGCTGACTGCACAATTAAAAGTATATTTGCAACCAGCGCACGGCACAAAGTGCCGCGGCCGAATGGCCGAACAAAAATAACTTATAGCGCGCTGAAGACTTTATCAATTTCTACCGCTAATTACGCAACGCGCTATAGTCTAGAGATATTACCCACCCTCTTTATTGCGCCTCTAACCCTTTGACCACTTCTTCCGTAACTTTCTTGGCGTCACCGAACAGCATCATGGTGTTGGGGCGGAAGAACAACTCATTTTCGACACCGGCATAACCAGAAGCCATGGAACGCTTAATGAACAAAACGGTCTTGGCCTTTTCCACATCAAGGATGGGCATCCCGTAAATCGGGCTTTGCGGATCGGTTTTAGCGGCGGGGTTGGTGACATCGTTTGCACCAATAACGAAAGCGACATCAGTGCTGCCAAAATCGCGATTAATCTCTTCTAATTCAAGAACATCTTCATAAGGAACATTGGCCTCGGCAAGCAAGACATTCATGTGCCCCGGCATCCGCCCGGCGACGGGATGGATAGCATAACGCACGTTGACACCGTGCTTTTTCAAGTGGTCAGCCATTTCCCGCAGGGCGTGCTGAGCCTGAGCCACGGCCATGCCATAGCCGGGAACGATGATCACGGAACTGGCATTGCTTAGGATAAAGGCCGCGTCCTCGGCACTGCCGGCTCGAACACTCTTATCGCCGCTGCCTCCGCCTGAGGTCGTTGCCGTGGTACCACCGCCACCAAAACCGCCCAAGATGACGTTAACAATGGAGCGGTTCATACCTTTGCACATGATATAGCTCAAGATCGCTCCCGACGCGCCAACGAGGGCACCAGTAATAATCAGCAACGGATTTTGCAAAGTAAAACCAATACCGCAGGCCGCCCATCCGGAATAAGAATTGAGCATAGACACCACCACCGGCATATCCGCACCGCCAATAGGCAGGATAAGCAGAAAACCCAAAGCCAAGGAGAGCAACACAATACCCCAAAAAACGGCCTCCCCTTCGCCGACAGCTAAAACAAGCACCCCTACAATAGCCCCAATACCCAAGGCCGCATTAAGCCAATGCTGACCCGAAAACACCAGTGGCTTGCCGCCGATAATCCCCTGCAATTTAGCAAAAGCCACCAGCGATCCGGTAAAAGTGATAGCACCAATCGCCGCACCAAGTCCCATTTCAATGAGGTTGCCGCCAGGAATGCTGCCGGGCGTGCCAATACCAAAGGCTTGCGGGGTATAAAACGCAGCCCCCGCCACACAGACAGCGGCGAGACCAACAAGGCTATGGAACGCCGCCACCAGTTGGGGCAAGGCCGTCATGGCAATGCGCCGAGCAATGATCGTCCCCACCGTACCGCCGATGATGATGGCGGTGACGATGAGGCCAAAGTTGCTGATTTTCGGCTGCATCAGGGTGGCCAGAATGGCAATCCCCATGCCAATCATACCGAACAGGTTTCCCTGACGCGCCGATTGCGGCGACGACAGGCCGCGCAGAGCCAAGATAAACAGTACAGCAGCGGTAAGATAGGCGTATTGCGTTAACGACGACACGGGCGTCTCCTATTTGTCTTTTTTACGAAACATGGACAGCATCCGCTGGGTTACAACAAAGCCGCCGAAAATATTAACACTGGCCAGCACCACGGCCACAAAGGCCAGCAGGCGGGGCAAACCCTCAACTTCTGTGGGACCAAGAGCCAGCAACGCCCCCACAATAATGACGGAAGAAATGGCGTTGGTCACGCCCATGAGCGGCGAATGCAACGCCGGCGTTACCCGCCAGACAACATAGTATCCAACAAAACAGGCAAGAATAAATACCGTCAATAAAGCAACGAAACCGCCGCCATGCCCCGCAGCAGCCGGCACGGTGGTTGATAAGGAATCGGTGAGGCCAGAAAGCTGCTGCAACAGCTTTTCCGCTGTCTTAGAAAGCTCTTCACTTTGTTGGATAAGGGCGTTTTGATCGGTCATGAAAGGGATTCCTTAAGCAAAGGTAGGGTGCACCACGGCACCGCCTTGGGTGAGCAAGGCTCCGGCGATGATGGGGTCATTGCGGTCGAGATTCAACGTGCCACTTTCTTTGTTAAAGAACGCGGCGAAGAAATGCAGAATATTACGAGCGTACAGGGCACTAGCATCAAAAGGGATGCGGCTTGCCCAGTTGCGGTGACCTAAGATAGTGACGCCACCGGGGGTAGTGATAATTTCCCCAGGCTTGGTGGCGGCGCAGTTGCCGCCGCGCTCAGCGGCCAGATCAGCAATGACACTGCCCGACTTGAGTGCCGAGAGCATCTCTTCGGTAATCAGGCGGGGCGAGGGTTTGCCGGGGATAGCGGCGGTGGTGATGACAATGTCGGTTTTGAGCAGGGTCTCACGAATTTTGGCCTGTTGCTTGGCAAGGGTATCGGCGGATACCTCTTTGGCATAGCCGCCACTGGTTTCGAGATTTTCAGTACTTTCCACTTCTAGAAAAGTTGCCCCAAGGCTTTGCACCTGTTCCTTGGTGGCTTGACGGACGTCAAAAGCGGTGACGATGGCACCCAGCCTTTTAGCCGTAGCAATAGCTTGCAGTCCGGCAACGCCAGCCCCCAACACCAACACCCGCGCCGGCGGAATCGTCCCGGCGGCGGTCATAAGCATGGGAAAAGCCCGGCCAAAGGCAGTGCCAGCCTCAATAACGGCGCGATAGCCGGCAAGGTTGGCCTGACTGGATAACACGTCCATACTCTGAGCGCGGGTGATGCGGGGCAGCAATTCCAATGCCACAGTATCAACACCGGCGGCAGCCCACTGTTTCAAATCATCCTTGCGGTCAAAGGGCGATAAAAGTCCCAGCACCACCGCACCTTTTTTATACGGCAGAGCAGCAGCAGGGGGCTGAACGTGCAGAATAACATCCGCATCGGCCGTCGCGGGGGTATCACTGAGTTCCGCCCCGGCATCTTGGTACGCGCTATCGAGGAACCCGGCGGGTTTTCCAGCTCCTTTTTGGACGCGCACACTCTGGCCTAGGGCTTTGAGCTTTTTGACAGTTTCGGGGGTTGCGGCGACGCGACGTTCATCAGCGGCGGTTTCGGCGGGAATGACAACAAGCATGACTAAGTATCTGCACCTTGGATTTGGATAAACCAAGCACAAACTTAGTAGCCTGTCTATAGTGGAATTAAAATAATCTTTTCAATGAATTAATTTTAAGCTCCATTTATGACTGTCATAACAAGGGCATTAATAAATCCGTGCCACTTAACTATAGATTAACTAGATTTATTTACTTTCAACCTAAGGTTTATTTTTTCAACAGGAGAACCTGATGAATTCAACATTGATTGCTCTAAGCTTGGCGGTGTTGGTGGTTTATGGTGGCGGTATGCATCCTGGCCTTCCCTCTGACAAGCTTGATAGTGTAGCAGTGGAACAACACGTTGCTGCTCTTGATTCACAAACACATGATGTTAATGTTTTATGGAAACAAGCACAGGAGAAACTGCGCCGGACAGCTGATTATCTACGTTGATACGACCACACCGTCCCGCCGGGTTGCGGCAGACGGTGTCTTTTAAGGCGCAGAGATATTCATCGGCATGTTTCTGCGTTGCCTGCATAATAAGTTGACTCAATCCTTCAATAAATTTCTGGGTTGTTTGTACCGTTGCGGCGCGGGTGTAGCGTGGTACCCCGCTCACAGTGGCTAGGTGACGGTATTCATCATCAAGCTCGACAAGGGTTTCTGAGTGCTCTGAAACAAAGGCAATGGGTACCACTAGGATGGGAACGCCCTCTCGTCCGGCTCGTTCTATCTCTGCTTCTGTAGAGGGTTTCAGCCATTCCATAGGGCCAACTTTACTTTGATAACAAATTATACTGTCCCTAGGCTGAATAGTAAGTTTTTTCAAAACTGCATGGGCACTGGCCGCTACCTGAAGGGGGTAAGGATCGCCGGCATCGACAATTTTTTGCGGCAGGCCGTGGGCAGAAAATAAAATACGTGTATGCGCCAGATTAACACTGCTGTTTTCGATGGTTTGGGCGACGGCGTGTGTCCAACCGTCATCTTCAGGGTAACAACATACGGGGTGAACCGGAACGGTAAGTCCCTGACGATGGGCTTCTTTTGTAAATTCTTTAAAAGAAGATTCCGTCGTCGTGGTTGAAAACTGAGGGTAGAGCGACACAAGGGCAATACTGTCGGGATTCCAATCTTTGACCTGTGCAACGGTCTCTTTGGTCAATGGATGCCAATAACGCATGGCGATGAATACTTTTGCGGCCGGGATCGTCCTTTGCAGATATTTTTCAATTTCCTGTGCTTGCGCTTGTGTATTAGGCAGCAAGGGTGAACCACCGCCAAGTTTGGCATAAATAGCCTGTGCCTTGCGCGCCCTAAGCCGGGAAATAAGGCGCGCCAAAAACCATCGCATCGGCGCGGAAACCCTTAGAATCGCCGGGTCACTGAACAGATTTTGCAGAAAGGGTCGCACCGCGGCTGGGCTATCTGGCCCGCCAAGGTTGCATAGAACAACAGCAAGACGTTGGGTCATGTCAAAAATATATAAGCACTTTTATGCGGTTGTCGAAACAAAATATAATACTGCGCATTTTAATGTTGCAACTGGACGACGAACGTATCAAAAGCATCGGCAATGGAATTGGTCAGTGCCTTATTTTATGTGTTCGCTAGCTTGCTGGTATGCAGTGCTTTTGCGGTTGTTATAGCGCGACACCCCGTGCACGCGGTGTTGTTTTTGATTTTTGCTTTTTTTAATGCTGCGGGTTTATTTTTGCTCGCAGGGGCGGAATTTTTGGCATTGCTGTTAGTGATTGTTTATGTTGGTGCAGTGGCCGTTTTATTCTTGTTTGTGGTGATGATGCTTGATGTTGATTTTGTTGCTCTGCGCCAGGGTATGCGTCGGTTTATTCCTATGGCTGGTGGAATGGCATTGATACTTTTACTTGAGATGATATTGGTTTTAAATGCTTGGCCGGAATTAGCCGTGCACCCTAGGGAGAGCCCATCCCCTGAAGGTGTTTCTAACGCCGTTGCCTTGGGGCGCGTTTTGTATGATGATTATTTTTTGGTCTTTCAGGGAGCGGGAGTCATTTTATTGATCGCAATGATTGGGGCTATTGTCCTCACGGTTCAGCCGCGTAAAAAACAACCAAAGCGACAGTCGATTGCCCAGCAAAACACGCGCCAAGTTACGGATACCTTAGAGATACGCAATCTTTCCAGCGGTAGTGGGGTAGACGTTTGATGGTGTTCCCATTCCTTTATCATTATCTTGGTTTGGCAGTCCTGTTATTTGTTGTGGGGATTTTTGGCATTTTGCTCAATCGCCGTAATATTATTGGCATTTTGATGTGTCTGGAGTTGTTGCTTCTTGCGGTAAACTTGAGTTTTGTGGCCTTTGGTGCACATCATAACGATCTTGGTGGGCAGGTTATGGCACTGTTTGTGCTGACGGTAGCCGCAGCAGAAGCAGCTATTGGGTTGGCTATTTTAGTTATTTATTTCCGTCATCGCGGTACGATTGCCGTGGATGATGCACGGCAATTACGGGGGTAGTGAATGGCATACGTTACCCTTTTTGCTCCCTTGCTGGCGGCTCTGATTGCTGGGTTCTTTGGTAAGACCCTTGGGGTTAGAGTAGTTAATGTGGTGACCGTGCTCGGTGTAAGCGCTTCATGTGTTGGTGCGTGGCTGTTGTTTTGGCAAATTGGTGTAGAGGGTGGCGCTAACCTAACATTACCAGTATTAACGTGGCTCGATGTGGCTGGCCTGAAAGCTCACTGGGCTATTCAGCTTGATACCCTGTCGGTGCTGATGTTAATTGTTGTGACCACCGTATCGTTGTGTGTGCACGTTTATTCTATTGGTTATATGAGCCATGATAAAAGCCGTCAGCGGTTTATGGCATTGTTATCATTGTTTACTTTTGCCATGTTGATGTTGGTAACAGCGGATAATTTAGTGCAGTTATTTTTTGGTTGGGAGGGTGTGGGACTTGCTTCTTATCTTTTAATTGGCTTTTGGAATGAACGCGATTCGGCCAATGCTGCTGCTGTTAAAGCATTTGTGGTGAATCGGGTTGGCGATCTTGGCTTGGTATTGGGTATTTTTGCTGCCTATCAATTGTTTGGCAGTGTTGAGTTTTCTCATATTTTTAGTATGGCTGGGGCAGTATCTACGACGAACCTGAACCTTTTTGGTACTGAGGTGCACGGGATAACACTGGTGTGCCTGTTGCTGTTTGTAGGGGCCATGGGAAAATCAGCCCAGCTTGGCCTACATACATGGTTGCCCGATGCTATGGAGGGACCAACGCCGGTGTCGGCATTGATTCATGCGGCTACCATGGTAACAGCAGGAGTTTTTTTATTATGCCGCATGTCGCCGTTACTGGAATATGCTCCAGACGCTAGGCTTGTGATCATGATGGTGGGTGCAGCAACAGCAATTTTTGCCGCCAGCGTCGGTCTGACACAGTTTGATATTAAAAGAGTTATTGCATATTCAACGTGCAGTCAGCTTGGCTATATGGTGTTTGCTGCCGGTGCGTCGGCTTATGGCGCGGCGATGTTCCATTTGTTTACCCATGCCTTTTTTAAAGCACTGTTATTTCTTGGCGCAGGATCGGTTATTCACGCTATGGGAGGGGAACAGGATTTGCGTCGGATGGGTGGTCTTCGCGCTCTCATCCCTGTGACCTGTAGCCTGATGTGGGTAGGCAGTTTGGCGTTAGCGGGGGTACCTCCATTTGCGGGATTTTATTCTAAGGATATGATTTTAGAAGCGGTGTATTCGTCAGCACTTCCCGGTGCAACGTGGGTATATGGTATTGGTGTGTTGGCAGCGGCATTAACAGCGTTTTATTCGTGGCGTTTGTTATTTTTAGTATTTTCGGGCAAAAGCCGTGCTGACGCCCATACGATGGAACACGTGCATGAGTCGCCATTGGTGATGTTAATGCCATTGTTTGTTCTTGGGGCTGGTGCTGTGGGCGCAGGGTATTTAGGATTTGAAATGCTTGTGGGTGAGCATGATGCCGCATTCTGGGGAAAAAGTATTATGATTTTACCCATCAATGACACGGTCGCGGCGGCGCATCATGCGCCGGCATGGGTGGCAAAGTTGCCATTGTTGGTAGCGGTGCTGGGGATTGCGGCGGCGTTTGTGTTGTATTGCCGTAAGCCTGCTTGGCCGTTGTGCAGTACTCGTTTCTTTGGCAGGGCTTATCGTTTCTTATTCAATAAATGGTATTGGGATGAGCTGTACACCGTGATGTTTGTTCGTCCAGTGGACGTTTTAGGTCGCTTGTTTTGGCAGCGTGGCGATATAGGTTTCATCGATCGTTTTGGCCCTAATGGGGTTGCTGCCTCTAGCCTGCGCATTAATCGTGTGCTGCGCGGCGTGCAAAACGGTGCAATTACTGGCTATGCATTAGCAATGGTGACTGGGGTAGCGATAGTCCTCGGGGTGGTACTCTGGCGGGGAATGGCAGTATGAGTTTAGGTCTGCTCTCTTGGTTATTGCTATTACCTCTGCTCGGCGTTGTTTTGGTAGCGGTGGTGCCCGTGCGGTTTGTTCGTGGCAGTGCCCTCCTTATTGCGATGATTGTATTCGTTTTATCGTTGCAATTGTGGTACAAGTTTGATGCGAGCAATGGTGGCTTTCAGTTTGAAGAGCGATACCTTTGGTTTTCTAACTGGGATATTTACTGGCACGTGGGCGTGGATGGCATATCGTTATTTTTCGTGTTGCTTTCCACATTGTTGACGCCATTGTGCCTTCTTTCCAGTGTTAGTGTGACGAAACGTCCCCGGGAATATGCTGCCGCGTTTCTTATTCTTGAAAGCGCAATGATTGGCACCTTTGTTGCGTTAGATTTAATTGTTTTTTATGTTTTCTTTGAGGCGGTGTTGATACCTATGTTCCTTATCATTGGTATATGGGGTGGCCAGCGGCGGGTCTACGCAACGTTTAAGTTCTTTTTATTTACATTATTGGGTTCTGTATTGTTATTAGTAGCGATTTTAGTATTGTATCGGTACGGACAAACCACTGATTTGGTAAGCTTAACTTCTACCGTTAAGGTGCCACCGGAGGTACAAACGTGGCTTTGGTTGGCATTTTTTGCCTCTTTTGCAGTTAAGGTACCTATGGTGCCGCTGCATACTTGGTTGCCCGATGCCCACGTGGAAGCCCCCACGGCGGGATCGGTCATTCTGGCTGGGGTACTTCTCAAAATGGGGGGGTATGGGTTTATCCGATTGGCATTACCACTGTTGCCCGATGCGTCGGTCATGTTTACCCCTCTTATTTTTTGGCTGTCGGTCTTGGCGGTGGTCTATACATCCCTGATTGCCTTGGTACAGACAGACATGAAGAAGCTTATCGCTTATTCTTCTATTGCTCATATGGGCTTTGTAACGGCGGGAGTATTTGCCGGTAATGTGCATGCGGTGACAGGGGCGGTGGTGCAAATGCTTTCCCACGGCTTAGTATCAGGAGCATTGTTTTTATGCGTCGGCGTGCTGTATGATCGATTGCACACACGGGACATCGCCCGTTATGGTGGCGTAGTTCAGGTGATGCCGGTATTTGCAGTGGTCATGGTGTTTTTTAGTATGGCCAGCATCGGCCTTCCGGGAACAAGCGGTTTTGTTGGTGAATTTCTTGTTCTCTTGGGAGTGTATCAACACACAAGCCTTATCGCTGCACTATTAGCTCTAGGCGTGGTATTAGGGGCGGCGTATATGCTAAGCCTAGTGCGGCGGGTGTTATTCGGGGGATTAGTGCATGACGATGTAAGAGCACTTACCGATCTGACGTGGCGAGAGAAAATTGTGTTTGCCCCGCTTATTGCCTTGGTACTGTGGATGGGAATCTACCCTTCCAGTTTTAGCAAGCCTATAGAACCTGCGGTGGCAACATTGCTTAGTCATGTTCAGGCAAATCGAGATGGCGGCGTACGCACCGTGGTGGAAGGAGAGATGACACCATGATGGCTTGGGCGCAGAATTTTGTCGTGCTTGTTCCTGAAATAATCCTCCTGTACGGAGCATTATCAACCCTTTTATTGGGTGTCTTCCGCAAAGGAGGCTATAGTAAGCGTGCAACGGCTATGGCCGCAGTATTCCTTATATTAACTATTGTTGCTGTTTTTAGCCAGAACCCTGAAATACCAAGAGAATCAATATTTTTGGGAATGTACACGGCCAACACTTTTACCCAATTCATCAAAATACTTTTATTCACCAGTGTGCTGGCCGCTGTTGGGCTAAGTGCCCGTTATTTTCAGGCCGAAACAGAACGTCCTTACGAATTTTATGTTTTGATGCTTCTGGCCACGGTGGGCATGGGAATCATGGTATCGGCCAATCATTTTCTGACGCTGTATATTGGGTTGGAAATGCAAAGCCTTGCTTTATATGTCCTTGCTGCGCTGCGCCGTAAGGATGGCCACGCTATCGAAGCGGGATTAAAATATTTCATTCTTGGCGCATTGGCTTCAGCCTTGATGTTGTTTGGAATAAGCTTTTTGTATGGGGCAACGGGAAGCCTTGGTTATGATGGCATGGCTGGTGCCTTGGGTAACAACGTATCTTTGCCCTTACCTGCCGTGGTGGGCTTAGTTTTTATCCTTGCCGGATTTGCCTTTAAGGTATCGGCAGCCCCCTTTCACATGTGGACACCAGATGTTTATCAGGGTACGCCCACCAACGTGACGGCGTTTTTTGCTGTTGCCCCGAAAGTGGCGGCTCTGGCGGCACTGCTCAAGTTTCTTGTTGTGCCCATGCATATCGGGATTGAAGATGGGCGGCAAATTTTACTCCTGCTGGCGGTGGCGTCCATGGTGGTGGGAGCGTTTGGGGCACTGCGTCAGGAAAGCTTTAAACGCCTGATGGCGTATAGCGCGATTAACCATATGGGCTATCTGCTGCTTGCCATAGCGATGGCTACCAAGGTAAGTGTAGCCGCGATACTGGTATATCTGGCGATATATGCGGTGACCAGCATCGGACTGTTTGCCTTGGCGTTGAGGGTGGTGCGCGGTAATGTCTACAGCGATGCTCTCAGCGATTGGTCAGGATTGGCTCGCCAGAACCCTGGTATGGCGTTGTGCGGAGCGATTTTCCTCCTCTCTTTGGCGGGCATTCCCCCCATGGCCGGGTTTTTTGCCAAGCTGTTCGTTTTTGAGGCGGTGGTGGAAAAAGGCTTTATCGGCTTTGCCATCGCTGGGGTACTGGCCAGTGTGGTGGCGGCGTATTATTATCTGCGCCTGTGCAAAATCATGTATTTTGACGACGTTCCCGAAGGGCGGGTGCTGTTGCCGGTGCGGTTGCTGACGATAATGATCGTTGGTTCAGCGGTACTAGTGGTCGGATTTATGGCTGTGCCTAGCCCATTGTTAACCTTGGCACGTGAAGCCGCTGAGGCGTTGTTTAATTTTTAGCCCATCCTCCCTAGTTTGCTGCTTTGCATAGATATCACAGCTCAAACAAGAATTATCGACACGCTTTAATCTTTCCGTCATAAAGGCTCGTGCCTAAAACCCACCCCACGCTAGAAACCCTCAGCTTTGGCTGTCGTCTCAATATTTATGAGACCGAGGTCATGCGCCAGGCTGCCGATGCGGCGGGGATGACCGATGCCCTGCTGGTCAACACCTGCGCCGTTACCAATGAGGCCGAACGTCAAGCGCGCCAAGCCATCCGCAAGGCCGCACGGGAAAACCCTAACCGCCCTATTGTTGTCAGTGGCTGCGCCGCCCAGCTGCGCCCCCAGGAATTTGCCGCCCTGCCGGGAGTCGTCAAAGTCCTTGGCAATAATGAAAAACTCGATCCCGTTCATTACCGTTCCGACAGTGGCAACATTATCGTCGGTGATATTATGCAAGTGCGGGAGACCGCCGGGCACCTTGTTTCCTCCTTTACCAGCCATGCACGGGCGTTTGTGGAGATTCAACAAGGCTGTGACCACCGCTGCACCTTTTGCATTATCCCCTTTGGCCGTGGCAATAACCGTAGCGTCCCGGCGGGGCATATCATCAATCAAATTCAAACGCTGATCGAGACTGGCACTAAAGAGGTTGTTCTCACCGGGGTAGACATCACGGGGTATGGCAGCGACTTACCCGGAAGGCCGCGCCTTGGCGGCCTGTTAAAGCGGCTGTTTCGCTTTCTGCCCAATATGCCGCGGTTGCGTTTGTCCTCCCTTGATGTAGCAGAACTGGAAGACGATGCCGACTTCTGGGACGTGCTGGCCAATGAACCGCGCCTGATGCCGCATTTGCATTTAAGCCTGCAGGCAGGCAATGATCTGATCCTCAAGCGCATGAAGAGACGGCACAGCCGCGCTCAAGCCATTGCTTTTTGTCAGAAGGCCAAAACCATTCGCCCTGAAGTAGTTTTTGGTGCCGATATTATCGCTGGCTTTCCCACAGAAACCGAAGAACAGTTCAGTGACAGCGCAACGTTGTTAGACGAATGCACCATCATCTACGCTCATATTTTCCCCTTTTCCGCCCGTACAGGTACCCCCGCGGCGAAAATGCCCCAGGTGCGGGGCGACGTGCGCCGAGAACGAGCAGGCCGCCTCCGGACAGCGGCAACCCTCCAGCAGCAGGGTTTTTTCAAGGATCAGGTGGGTCGTTTTGTTGAAGTCCTCATCGAACAAAACAACACCGGCCACACACCCCAGTTTATTCCCGTTACGATGATGGGAGCAACTCTGGCTTCCGGGACGGTGGCAAGGGTGCGCCTTGATAACCTGAGCGGTGAGATAATGATAGGCAGTCCAGCAGGTTAATCCCCGCCTCTACATCCAACGCACAACGGTAACACACCACCTCCACCCCAGCATCAATAGCCGCCCTGTGCGCCTTAGCATAAACAGGATCAAGATCAGCAGCCACAGCAAAGCGATCTACATCGCTGCGCTGGCCAACATACACAAGTATCGCCCGCATACCATGCCCCACGGCGGCGGTGAGGGCATGAAGATGCTTTGCCCCCCGCGCCGTAACACTGTCGGGAAACTCCAGCAGCCCCGGAGTGCGTACCACATGGGCGTTTTTCACCTCCAGCAGGCAGGGGGGTGCATCGCCGCCGTGGAGGTAAAAATCAATCCGGCTATCGCCCAGCGGATATTCCGCCTGCCAATGGGGATAGGCGGCCACCTCAGGCACGGCTCGCATGGCCAACGCTTCCCGCACCAGCCGATTCGGCGTTTGGGTGTTGACCCCAACTAGAGTGCCGTTCACCTCGGCCAGCTCCCACGACCAAGCAAGGCCGGTTTTTGCCTCCCTAGGCCGTAGCCAGACGGTTGTTCCCGGGACAACAAGACCCAGCATCGCGCCGGAATTGGGGCAATGCGCCGTGACCTCCGCGCCGTCCTCAAGCCGCACATCGGCGAGAAAGCGTTTATAGCGTTTAATGAGCACGCCGCGCACAAGAGGACTGGAAAAATGCATAGGTGAGGAGTATCTATCAACAAATCATGACCCCTCGCAACCCCACTGCTGCTTTGATCATTATTGGCAATGAGATTCTCTCTGGCCGTACCCAGGACACGAATCTTGCCGTGCTGGCCACCGCCCTAGGTCAGCAAGGGATTGAGCTGCGCGAGGTGCGGGTTATTCCCGACGATGAGGCGGTGATTATCACCACCCTCAATACCCTGCGCGCCCAAATGGATCACGTTTTTACCAGCGGCGGCATTGGCCCCACCCACGATGATATTACCAGCGCCAGCATCGCCAAGGCTTTTGGGGTGCCGTTGCGCCAGCACCCCGACGCCCTGCGAATGCTCCATGAGCATTACCCCCCGGAACAGCTGAACGCAGCACGCCTCAAAATGGCAGAGGTACCCGTTGGGGCGACGCTGATTGAAAACCCGGTGAGCAAAGCCCCCGGGTTCACGCTGGAAAACGTCCATGTGATGGCCGGAGTTCCTAGGATTTTCAAGGCAATGCTCGATTTCCTCATGCCCCGCCTGCCGGGGGGAAGCCCGGTGCTCTCCGAAACGGTGAGCACAACACTGGCCGAGGGTACCATTGCCGCAACCCTCACCGAACTACAGCAAGCCTTTCCTGATGTGAACATCGGCAGCTACCCCTATTTCCGCCAAGGCCAGATGGGGGTCAGCGTGGTTTTTCGCGGCACGGATCAGGGGGCGATTACCACCGCCGCGGCGCGGCTACGGGCACAACTTAACCTTCATTGAAACTCGTTGCTCCTGATGGGACAACGATATCATCATAATTTCACCCCCGCCACGCCCACAAACCCATTCGCCTTGGCTTTTTTCAGCAATTTCAGGTGCATTCCCCCCAAAGCAAAGCACGGCTTACCCAATATCCTCGCTAATCGACGCGCCCGCATCCATCCCAATGGCCGCCCACCGGGGTGTGAGGCCGTAGGCAAAACGGGCGATACCAAAAACACGCCCCGCACCAATGCCCATGCCGCTCGTGCATTACGGGGGTGATGCACGGTAAAAGAAAGCAGGTGCCGCGCCGCTCGGCGACGACGAAGGGGATCGCGGCACCAGAACGCCTCTGGGCAATGACCCGCCATCAATAACGGCGGCGAATCGGGGAAAAGGCTGGGGCGAACGCTGACATCCCGGCGATGACGGCAGGCGTGGCGCAGTGTCTTTGTTTGCTGTGCACGCCTTTGGGGGTCGGGATGCCGAACAATAATCCACTGGGGCTTATGCCCCGGCAGGGGCGGCGGCGGCAAAGGGATAGCCCGATGGACATCGGTCATATATAAGATAGAAGGGAGGGAGCTATGACCACGCATCAAAATATCAAGGCTAACCTTAGCGGGATCATGACCCGATGTGAAGCGCGTTGCCATGCGCTTTCCCGTCCTCTGCCCGTTGTTGTGGTGGTGAGCAAGACCCAACCGCCTGAAGCCATTGAGGAGGTTCTTGCCCTTGGCTTTCGTCACTTTGGCGAAAATCGGGTACAAGAAGCCCTTGGCAAATGGCCGGCTCTGCGCCAACGCTATCCTGATGTTGTCCTCCACCTTATCGGCAACCTGCAAACCAACAAGGCGAAAGAGGCATTGGGATTATTTGATGTCATCCATACCGTGGACAGGCCGAGTCTTCTTGAAAAAATTGTTCGCCTGCGCGAGGCTGACCCAACCAACACCTCCACCAGAACAAAAGAATTTTTTGTTGAGGTGAACCTTGGCGATGAAGCCCAAAAGGCCGGCGTCGCCCTGCCCCAGGCCGATGCTTTTATTACCGCGGCGCAGCAGGCATTACCCCTTAGTGGCCTGATGGCCATTCCGCCGAGGGATCAGCCGCCTGCGCCAGCGTTCCGCGCCCTTGCCAATCTGGCACGTCGGCATCATCTGCATGGGCTAAGCATGGGCATGAGTGGCGACTGGGAAGAAGCTTTAGCGTACGGTGCAACGCACCTGCGGTTGGGAACGGCGGTGTTTGGACAGGTTGACCGTGTGCACTTGACCCTGTGCAATAAGTGATATACATAAAACACAATCAAAGGAAAATCTCATGCGTAAACTGTGTGCTCTCTTCAGTGCCGCCGCGTTTTTGCTGACGGGCTGTTCTGGCCTGACAACAAAAGACTACGCAGCCAATAAACCCACACTTGATCTGCGCCAGTATCTCAACGGAGAACTCGAAGCATGGGGCGTACTCTATGACCTATCCGGCAAGGTGGATTTACAGTTTACGGTCACGATGACCGGCACATGGAAAGGCAATACCGGCACACTGGAAGAGCACTTTGTATACAGCGATGGGCGCAACGATACCCGCGTCTGGACGATTGCCTTCCGGGATGACCATAATTTTACGGCAACCGCGGCTGATGTCATCGGTGAGGCCGTGGGCACCCAGGACGGCAATGCCGTCAACATGAAATACACCCTCAACGCCAAGCGCGCCAGTGGTGAGACGATTGTTCTGTCCATGGACGATTGGATGTACCTGATTGATGAGAAAAGCCTCATCAACCGTACCAAGATGAAAAAATTCGGCCTGACCGTGGGCGAGCTGGTGATTGGTTTTCGCAAGAAATGAAACACTATTGGCTCATTGGTGCCAGTGAGGGCATCGGGGCTGCCTTAGCGCTGCGCCTCGCGCAAGATGGTATGCGCTTGACTCTATCCGCCCGAAACGCCGAGCGATTGGAAGCCGTGCGCGCCAGCCTGCCCGGCGCGGGACACCGCGCGGTGCCGATAGACGTGACGGACACGGCTCATGTTGCGGCGGCCTGGACGGAAGTGGGGTTGGTGGACGGCGTTATTTACAACGCTGGTGCATATCAGCCTATGGACGCCCAGCATTGGAATCTTCCTGCTATCGAACAGATGCTGAATGTCAATTTTTACGGTGCCCTACGGGTGCTGACCTCTGTGCTGCCCGATTTTCTAGGGCGTAATGCGGGACACATTGTGTTGGTGTCCAGCGTTGCTGGCTATCGCGGTTTGCCTGCGGCCATTGGCTATGGGGCCAGCAAAGCCGCCCTCATTCACCTGGCCGAAAACCTGAAAGCTGATGTGGACGGCACAGCAGTCAAGGTGCAGGTCGTCAACCCCGGCTTTGTCAAAACCCGCCTGACCGCCAAGAACGATTTTCCCATGCCGTGTATTATTTCCCCTGAAAAAGCGGCTGATTATATCGCGCTCGGCATGAAGTCGGGGCGGTTTGAGGTACACTTTCCCCGGCGTTTTTCGTTGTTCTTAAAGATGCTTGGGTTGCTTCCGCATGGGGCGTATTTCTGGGTATTGCGACAGTTACGCCGCAGCCCGGCAGGATAGACAGCGTGCACTGCTGTCTGGTATAGAGGCGTTTTCCAACGGCCCCGTAGCTCAACTGGATAGAGCATTCGCCTTCTAAGCGAACGGTTGCATGTTCGAGTCATGCCGGGGTCGCCAGTTTATTGGCACTTGTCCAGAGCTATATCAATCACCCCGTAATGGCTAGCACCACGTTTTCATGACCAGATTTACTGAAGATATAGGTTTGTGCCCCGGTGGTGGTGGTGAAATTAGTATTACTACTGCTCCACCCATCCAAAACCACATCTTTCACATTGATCGAAAAGCTATTGTTACGTTCAATATCAATAATCAAAGTGCGACTTTCGGAAAGGTTAAGAATATCGCTGACCTTGACATCGAAGCTGGCGTTTGTGCTGGACAGGTTCAGGCCCTTGAGATCGATTTTTTCAAAGGACTTAAAGCCTTTGTTGACAAAATCGCTGGCATCAACGCCCACATCGTCCGTGTACTTTATAGTATCAACCCCCGTAGAGTTGGCGTAGTTTGTTTCATCAAAAATGGGCTCATTTGCTGATGTCGTAAATTTTTCATTAGAATTTGCCGAGTTGTACCCCGCCGGGCTGTAGCCGCCGCCGCCAATCGAAGGATTATCAATCGAAAGATTACCACTGGCATATATCCCCCCGGCGCGCAGCGGGCTGGCATCAATAATATTGCTGCTCGTCAGGCCGCCCATCACCGTATTATTAACCGTCACGGTGTCCGCGCCGTTGGTGAGGTGGAATGTCTCAAAACCTGAGAAATTGATGGTGTTACCCGTACCAAGCAAATTTGTTCCCGTGGCGGTGCCATCAACACTACCACCAGAAACGGAGCTTAGCGTTAAATCCACTCCATCGGTATTCCAATCCACGCCGAGGACTTGACGACTAGTGCTGGATGAATTCCACTGCGTGCTTTTAAGACCGAACCGAAGTTCGTCGGTGCCTGCGCCTGCGCCGCCGTCCACGCTAGAGGTATTTGCAGTAATACCGGTTTTATAAAAAGCCGCTTCCAGAATATCACTACCATTGCCTAGGTTGAGGGTGGTTGCTTCACCCCCCGCCGCGTACACGGTATCGTTGCCGTTCTCGGTATTGACCGTATCCTTACCGCCGCCGGTAAAAACAATATTCCCAAAGGCATCCCCGGTGATGCTATCGCCCTTAGCCGTGGTGTAGATGGCGTAGATGTCGTCATCCTGACCACCTGCGGGACGCCATATTGTGTTTACACCGCCACCCCCGCTGTATTGTATCGTACCACCGCTAGTAGTAGAGTTTTCTAAATTAACAGTGACCGATCGACCGTTGGCGTGCCCAACATCCCCCAGGGCAAACAGCGATACCTGCCCCGATCCAAGTCCAAGTGTCTCAGTTACTCCCGTGGAGGGATTTATATTGATAGATTGGTTCGTGATGGAGCCAATGGAATACGTGCCCCCCGGCTGGTTGATATTTGCCGTACCAAGGCCGTCAAAGTACACCAGCAGATTGCCGCCGTACACCGTGACGGTATCGGGTTCATTAGCATTATTATCATTAAACAGCATCGCCGCTGGCGTCCTGGCCGTGGCGGTTTGACTAGCCGTAAACCAGTACTGGTTGGCCGTCGCCGCGTCATCCCCGGCAAAACCGGCGCCGCCGATGACCATATTTTCAATACTATTGAGCGTGGCCCCCGCCGTTCTGTTGAAACCAGAAGCAACCGACGCAAGATTTCCCGTGAATAGCGTGCTTTCAAAAAATGCCCGCTCCGGGGCGGCGCCCAGCACGGCGCTCTGGTTAATGGCCGCGCCACTCGAAACTTTCACCGCCGACAACACCAAGGTATCGGTGCCCGCTCCCCCATTGAGGGTGTCACGAAAACTTGAAGATACAACGGTATTTCTCACGGCATCGACAACACGGTAGAAAACATCATTGTCCCCATCACCGTTCAGCACATCGCCGGCACTATCGTCATAAAATACCCTCGTTGAGTTCTCACGATAAGCATCCACCGAATACAAGGAATCGTTACCGTTGCCAGCGTTGATGGTCACTGTCTGATCAACGCTGCTCGCTAGGACATCATCGTACTGGCTACCAGTCAGTGTTTCAACGCTTGAGATAAAAAACTGCAGGTTAGGGTTGTTGTTGGTTGTCTTGCCGTACATACTTATAGGGATGGTGGTTGTTGCGTTTAAAGTGGGAAAATTCATAGTACTATTAATACCTGACGCATAGAACCTTCCCCCGGCCAGAAAAACCACCCCAGCCCCAATTGTTAACCCACTTAGATTCACCGTGGTATCGCCACCTTCATTATACAAAAACATAGGGTTGGCAGCAGTTTCAGTACTGTACCCAGATGTAGGGTTGGGGCCACTAAAATTAAACACCGCCTTCTTAAACCCGAAAATACGGGTAAAGCCGGCGTATTGCACTCCCGAATTGGCTAAGCCCGTAGTACGCTCATCGAACCCCGTAGTAGGATCATCGAATTGGTAGGCCCTGTCTTCCGTGACCGTGCCGAAGGAGCCCAAGTCCACCAGCGTGGATGTCACCGTGCCATCAAAGGTAAAGGTGGTGGTGCCAGTGACGGATCCACTTACATCTAACTCTGTATAAAAGCCAGAAATTACGGCGGTATCCTTGCCGCCGCCTGTACTATACTTGGGGTTGTATGATGATAATCCTCGTAGGTCCACCAGATCATCGTTGGCGGTTCCCTCGATCCGCCGAAAATTTTTAAACTGATACCCCGTGCCGCTGGGGGACATGCCGTCACCAAGCCATGCCGTGCGATACCCGTTGGGGTCGGCAGCGGCAGCGCCATTGAAATACAGCGCTTGGCCGGAGCCTGCTGAGGTCAAAGTACGGAACGATATGAAATTATCGCCCCCGCCACCGGCGCCGCCATCGTACAGGGGGGTATTAGAACCACTCTTGGGGGCATCCGAATACAGATAGAGTTGATCATAAAAGGGCGAGCCGACAAAATTTTCCACATCGGAAAAGCTGCCCAGAAATCTACCCGTTGCTCCTCCATAGAGACTGCCCGTTTGTCCCCAATACGCGGTAAGACCCCAGAAGTTGTCGCTGTAGTCGCTTCCTGACAGTGAAAAATTCAGGGTATCATTACCGGCGCCGGCGTTAAAGCCGTTGAGGTTGCTGAGCGGAATGACATTACCTGTCGAAGAATTAGTAGTCGGTATATTGCCATAAAAGACATCATCCCCGGCCCCGGTGGTCACGGATTCGATGTTTTTGATCAAATCCTTCCGGTTGGCGAACGACGGGTTCGTCAATGAATTTAAAAACACCGTCCCGTTCGGGGCCAGGGTCTCACCGCCAACGGTAATAGATTTTAGTGCGTTATTAATAATAACCTTGGTATCAGCAGGCAATCCCGCCTGGGAAAACATGGAGGGATAATCAACCGTATCCGTCCCTCCTTTACCATCAAGGGTGACCGCCGTTGTCCCGCTCTGACCAATGCCGGGAATAATGGTGTCGTTGGTAAATTCGCTGCCGGTAATATTGGTGCCGACGGGGGACAGGGGAAGAGCAAAAGCACTATTAAAAATACTTTGGGTGGCATCTTGCTTGGTAGGATCAACAAACCGGAACGTCTCTCCTCCCTTTCCTTCACTGGTTTCATAGACAAAAGCGTATGATGTCGGCTCGCCCGTTTCGGGGAGAGACACGGTACTATCGACAAAATACGCCTTCATTACCGCCTTAAAGCTGTTACCGTCAAAAAAAGCCGCCTTCTGATATTTCACGCCAATGTCGAGGTTCGTGTTACCACCCATCAAAATGGTGTACACTCCGTCGATGGGGGTGATGCTTGTACCGTTATGAGTTAATTCTATACCATCGGGTAACCCCCCAGGAATTTCCATAGTGAATTTATAGGTATCAAGGCTCCCTTTGAGCAATCCGCTTTGCCGCAGGCCTTTTTCAAAATCCGCCAAATCATTGACCCGGAAAGTCAGCACCTGCTCCATTTTTGTCGCAGTAAACTTATCGGGGTCATCACCATAAATTATCCCCGATCCCGTTAAGTCTTCCGGACGAAACCGAAGCGCTGCCGCTGCTCCTAAATTACCACTCCCCCCGTAGTTATTATTTAACAGAACATGTCGTACAAATGTACTGAAATACTCCGGCTTCGCCGGTTCCGGCGGCGGCAGGCCGGGTTCAATCGGGTTAATCGGCGGCGAAGAAACCATGGTATAACGACCATGAAAGTTGTCTTCGTCCTGAACCCGGCGAAAGGTTTCATCGGCCTTACGCATGGCGTCTTGGAGTTTGGCCTGGTTGGCCGCTGGGTTCAGGGCATCCGTTGGGCTTATTACTTCATCAATGGCTTTAAACGATGGGGTTGCGGATTTTTCCTTGAGAAGGCTTTTAAGTTGCTGTATTTCTTTTGAATCCGCCGTTGTATCTTGATCTTTTTTCTCAAACACCGCGCTGATTTTCTCAATTTCACTGGCCAGCACCGTTTGCATCTTGCCCATCTGGGCCAGCATCTCGTTACCCGTCATGGCCTTGCCATCCGATGTTTCAAACACCGTCGTGTCTTCGGCATTAAACATGGACAGCCCGGCACCCACCAGCACCACCTTGCCGCCGTCGGGCCAGTAAATCACCATATCCGAACCAACTAAGTTCATTTTCAAGGTCTTCAATGGAGTCTTGAAAACAATCTTATCCCCGGCAGCAATATCATAGCTCACCGTGGTATCTGCACCGGGTTTATTAATAACGACTGTGGTCATTCAGACCTCCTGAAATCGGTATAAATATACTAATATGCTATAGTGCAGACACCCTATACCCGAAACATTACCGAAAGGTTAATTGGTGATTTTTATCACAAAATTTCCCGTTTGCCCGTGGCGGTGGGTTTACTGATCACGCCGCGCTGTTCCATATCTTCAATAATCCGAGCGGCACGGTTATAGCCAATTTGTAATTGCCGTTGAATATAGCTGGTCGAGGCCTTGCCATCCCGGCGGACAATGGCGACGGCTTGGTGGTACAAATCATTATCGGCATCGCCCGTATCACCACCACTGGCAAAATCCTCGGCACTGTCGTCAATCGTCACGTCTTCGACGTATTGCGGCGCACCCTGAGCCTTGAGAAAGCGCACCACGGCCTCAACCTCACCGTCGGAGACAAACGGCCCGTGCACGCGGCTGATCCGCCCGCCGCCGACCATGTGCAGCATGTCCCCCTGACCCAAAAGTTGCTCGGCGCCTTGTTCACTCAAAATAGTGCGGCTGTCGATCTTAGAGGTCACCTGAAAGCTGATGCGGGTGGGGAAGTTGGCCTTGATGGTACCCGTAATAACATCCACCGAGGGGCGTTGGGTCGCCATGACAAGATGAATCCCCGCCGCCCGCGCCATTTGAGCCAGGCGCTGAATCGCACCCTCAATATCCTTACCCGCCACCAGCATTAAATCCGCCATTTCATCAACAATAACAACTATGTAAGGCAATGGATCAAGCGGCATCGGCTGATCCTCATAAATCGGCTTGCCATTATCGGGGTCAAAGCCTGTCTGTACCCGGCGGGTAAGGGGTTCATTACGGCTGCGCGCCTCGGCCAGACGCTGGTTATACCCGTCGAGGTTACGCACCCCAAGACGGGACATGGCTTGATAGCGTTGCTCCATCTCCTTGACGGCCCATTTCAGAGCCACCACAGCCTTGCCCGGATCCGTCACTACCGGGGCAAGCAAATGCGGAATATCATCATAAATGGACAGTTCCAGCATCTTGGGATCAATCATGATCAAGCGGCATTCCGCCGGGGTCATCTTGAACAACAGCGATAAAATCATCGCGTTCACCGACACGGATTTCCCCGATCCCGTCGTTCCAGCCACGAGCAAATGCGGCATCCGCGCCAAATCCGCCACCACCGGGTTTCCGCCAATATCCTTGCCTAGAGCCAAAGGGAGTTTAGCTTGGGTATCTTTATAACTTGTATCGGTCAAAAGTTCACGCAGGTACACCGTATCCCGCTGGGGATTAGGCAGTTCAATCCCAATAACATTGCGGCCTGGAATAATGGCAATCCGCGCCGACAGCGCGCTCATGGAGCGGGCAATATCGTCGGCCAGCGTAATAATCCGGGAGGACTTGACCCCGGCCGCGGGTTCCAGCTCATACAGTGTCACCACCGGTCCGGGCTTGGCATCCACAATCTTGCCGCTCACGCCAAAATCATTCAGCACTGCGGCGAGTTGCTCCGCCCTAGATTTCAAGGTCTTGGCATCAATGATAGCCCCCCGCCCCTTTTCGGCATTGAGCAACGCCAACGGCGGCAACTGCGCCGTGGTGCCCGTGGGCTGGATGGTGGTTGCTGGCTTGGCCGCAGCAGCAGTCTTTGGCTTGGGGGCTTTCTTTTCTTTTTTAGCGGCCGCCTTGTTCGCGGCGTTGTCATTAGCAACCTCATCACCCAACGGGCGCGGCATTCCAAAAAAAACATCATCAATATCGTTTTCTTCCACGCCTGAGGAAGAACGTGCGGCAAGACGAATAGAAACCCAAGCTACCGCCCTATCAACGGCGGCTGATAAAGCCTTAGTCGCCAATATTATAATATTTTTTAATGCTATAAAAGCCTCATAGGTTGCCGAAAACAGCCACGCGCACACCCGCCGCGTATCCCGCCAAGGAACCCCGGCTGCAGCCCGTAGGGTCACTAACGACAGCAGTGCTGCCACAATACTCACCACCCAAGGCAACCATGCTTGCCCCGCAACACCACGATGCACCAGACCATAAAAAAGCGTCCCGAGCCAGCCGCCTTCACCTACTGGCAGACTCCAGAACGTTCCCTCCGGCCATGGAGCCGCCGCTATCGCCGCCAGTGTTGCCGCAACAATTGCCAACAACAATCGTCTTGATGGCGCCCCCATGCCATGCCCCCGCCATCCCTGCACCGCCAGTAACAACACCACCGCCAGAAGAAAAAAGCTTCCAACCCCAAATACTTGCACCACAGCATCGGCCAGCCCAGCCCCAGCCGAACCAAAAAGATTTCTTGTTTCGCTTATTCCCGCTGTATTCCACGAGGGATCAGCACTGTGGTATGTCAGTAACGCCCCCATAAAAAAAATACCCACACCACCCAAGACCAGTGCCAGTAGTTGTTCCAACCGCCGACGCAGGTGCCGCACCACCCCCGAAGGCAATAATGTTTTGGTACGGATAGAAACGGTGTCCATATGGAATAGAGTTTGTTGTTGGTTGAATGGTCAGTGTCAAGCACTGATAGCACTTTTCAATAAAAGGGAATATTCTTTGCCTAAGTAATACATCGGTGCAACTTTTGTGGATGATTTTTTATGCACATGTTATGGTTTGATTTTGATCATGAGTTGGTTCCATCAAAGAAGAAACACACGTAAAATCATTTGTTAATCAAACAACTGTAAAACGATACACCCAAACGCCGCGCGAGGTCGCCGCTTTGCATTATTAAAGGTGCATTGCCACCCATGTTTTTAGCCTGTATGCCTAACCCCATGGTCGCCGTACATCGCTCTGCTGTTGCCCAAAAGCCTACTTCCGCCCCAACGCCGGATCATCTGGACACTTATAATCCTTCGGCGTCGTGGCGCCCTGGAAACAATTTTGGCGGCAATGCCGTGTTCAAGGCTTTGACCCATCCCTTGGTGGCGGCCAAGGCGGCAGGCTTGGCGCAACAACTCCATGGCAAGCGCATCGCCGTGTACGATCCCGATGGGCACTACAGTCAATTCGCGGCGTTGTTTCCTTTAAAAGACAGTCGTATTCAAGGCTATTATGTTCAAAACGTCGCCAACCAGGGGCGTCTTAGCCCGGAAGGACTGCCCGCAAAACTGATTACCAGTCTCAACGCAGGCGATTATGAGCATATTTTGCTGGCCAGCTTTGCCGCCGAACGAATCGCCCAGCAGGCCGCGCCCTATGTGGGTACCACCCCCACGGTATCCTTGGGGGAATTGCACCTTGGTTCAGAATTCCTGACTAACACGAAAAATTACCTCGATCCCCTGAACTTCGTCGTCAACAATATTTTGTGGGAGCATCGCGGCAACGCTTATTCGGTATTATCCACCACACATTATTGGGGAGAATATGGGGCGAAGAATACCCGTTTATGGCTATGCCTGATCAATAGCAACGGCGTGATGGTGGCGCAGGGGTGGTATCCCCTTACCGCTGCTGCTGGTGCGGGCTGGCGTCTCGACAGCCGCGATGTTGCGGCGCATTTTGGCCTGAAGGGCGATTTTTTCGGCACCCTGTTTGTGCATATTGTCGGCACCGCCGGGCATGATCTCATCAAGTATGGCCTTGATTTTTTTGACGCTAACCCCCGCCGCCTGACGGCCACCCATGACGCCAATCCCTGGCCAGCCAGCAGCTACGCCGGCATTCCCGCCCCGGATAAGGGACAAAAGGTGATTGTGCACTTGCAAAGTGCCCTGCCCGTTGCCGCGCCCGGCGGCACCATTGGCCTGTACGTTCATGGCGCACCGGAACAGACGGTGTGGATTGATCGCGTACTGCCTCCTTTTGGCCTTTTTAATGTTGCTATTACCGATGTTTTTCCCGATGCCGTATGGCCACAGCAGGTGGAAGTGATAGCCCATAAAGCCCTCGTTCGCCCGCGCTATACCGTTGAGCAAGACTCTCAGCGCTGGATAGGCCACGGCAACGTGGTGCGAACGGATTTGCAGCCTAATCCGGAGCTGTCCACGCTGGAGCCAGTGTTTGGCAAAGGCTTTATCCTGCCCCTGCCCATCCTGCCGCCGCAGGAATATGCCACAGAGATTCTTCCCACCCCCATGACCACGGTGCAGGATACCCTGCCTCTCACGGCACTGGTGTTTGATGCCGAGGGACGACAGCTTCTGGGAGAACCCCTAGGGGTACAACAGCGCGGAAAGATAAGCAGCCTATCGGTGGACGCATTGCTCAAAAAACACAACGTAACCCTGAGCGGCCACGGCACGATGCAGTTGATCTACGATTTCAGCCACGGCGTAGCCGTGGACGGCTGGATGCACGCCATTGCCCGCACCACCCGCCGGGACAACGGCCATGTGGCGGAAACCAGCTTTGGCGCGCATATTTTCAACAGCGCGGCGGTGTATAAGAATGAGCCGCAATCCTACACCAGTGCCGCCCCCGGCCTGACCACCCGTCTTTTCCTGCGCCTTATGCCTGGGTACAACGGCTTTTGCTGCCTCATGTACCCGGTTTCCAAGGCGTGGCGTCCGCATTCCGACACGGTGTTTGTCCTGCGGGGCAGTGACGGTGCCACGGTGGCCGAAGCCCGCCGTACCATTCCCGCCAATGGCTCTATCCTTGTCACCCCGGCGGATTTGTTTAGTGCAGCGGACTTAGCCAAGGCTGGCGATTTCAGCCATATCTCCATTCGAGACAAAACCTGCCGCCTGTTTGGCTATGCCGGCCTACGGGATGATACCAACGGCGGGTTTAGTCTTGATCATATGTTTGGTTTTTAGGGGATGCGGATTTTACATTTGAATACGGGGAGCAAGGGCGGGATTCAAACCGCCTTTGTGCAAACGGTGCGTGGACTTTCCCACCGTGAGAGAATAGTGCAAAGGGTTTTATCGCATAATCATCATATTGATACATTTCGCAATTTGCATAATGTTACTACAGCCAGCATCAAGGCTGAACACCAGTTGCGAGATTTTGGGAATCACTGGCGGTTTCGTTATGAAATTGTAAAATTTAACCCTGATATTATCCAGTTATGGTCTCATAAGGTTTCTTGGTTTTTAACCCCGCGCTGGCCCAAAAAACCAACCTGTATTTTTTTGGGGACTAGTATCTGGCCGCGTCGTTTTCAGCGACTGAAAAAAACCGTGGATGCTTGGCTGACCTGCTCTGAACAAGTGCGTCAAGATACCATTGCTCTGGGTGCCCTTGCTTCTTCCGTAGGCCGCCTGCTGCATTTTCCCGATCACGTGGATGTTGCGCCCGCCAGTCGCGCCGCCTTCGGCCTAAAGGACGATGATATTATCGCGGTGGCGGCGGGGCGGTTGTCGCACCAGAAGGCGTTTGATATTCTTATCCCGGCCTTGGCCAAAGCACGGGGGATAACCTTGCTGCTGGCTGGAGAAGGGGAGGATGAGGCTATGCTTCGCGCCCTTGCGGAGCAGCATGGAGTGGCGGATCGGGTGCGCTTTCTGGGCTGGCGATCCGACGTGGCGAATCTGTTTGCCATGGCGGATATAGTACTGATGCCGTCGCGGTATGAGCCGTTTGGATTTGTCATGTTAGAAGCCATGGCACAAGGTACGCCGCTTATCTTAACAAACGTCAAAGGCCCTGATGAAGTAGCACAGCATTTAGTCAACAGCTTTACGGTTGAACCCGAAAATATTGACGACCTCGCCGCTGCTCTACGCACCCTGCGCGACGATCCGGCGTTGCGGGCGCGGTTGGGTCAGGCAGGGCGCGATACGGTGCGGACAACCTACAATGAGAATACATCAATAAATCAATTAATTGATTTTTATCAAAAAATGAGATTTTCCGCATGAAAAAAGATTCTTTGCGTATCCTTCACTTGAATACTGGTGCACGTCAAAGTGGGATGCAGACGGCATTCATCCAAGTCGTGCACAACCTCGCCAAACAAGGAATCCCGCAACGTGTTTTATGCCATGCAGAAGATGCCAAGGCATTAGCTGGCCTGCCCTTAATTCAAACGGATGTCTTTACAGCGCGTCATCCGCTGAAAGATTGGTTTAATCATTTACGCTTGCGGCGGGAGATTTGGCGGTTTCGCCCTTCGGTCATTCAATTGTGGTCGCATAAAGTGGCTTGGTTTCTGATGCCTAGGTGGCCACGTCGTCCAACCTGTGTTTTTTTGGGCGGAATGCCGTGGCCGAGTCGTCTGAGACGATTACGCCGAGTCGTTGATACATGGCTTGTTCCGGCGGAGGCTACGCGACACGAAATGGTAGCGGCGGGTATTCCTGATGCACGCATCGGCCGCTTGTTTCATTTTCCCGACGTGGTCGATGCCGTTCCTGCATCACGAGAACCCTTTCATATTCCCAATGATCATATAGTCGCCGTGTGTGCGGGACGATTATTTGCTCATAAAAAAGGGCTAGATATTTTAGTCCAAGCACTGGCGCTTGTGCCGGGAATTACTTTACTTCTCGCTGGGGACGGTCCAGACGAAGCGATGCTCCGCGCCCTTGCGGAGCAGCATGGGGTAGCCGATCGGGTGCAGTTTCTAGGCTGGCGATCCGACGTGGCGAATCTGTTTGCTATGGCAGATATGGTGCTGATGCCGTCGCGGTATGAGACATTTCCCTTTGTGATGTTGGAGGCTTTAGGACAGGGAGTTCCCCTGATTTCCAGCAATATTGCCGGGCCTGATGAAATTCTTCGTCATGGGGAAAACGGCTGGCTTGTTCCTATTGAAGATATTAGTTCGCTGGCCGAAGCTCTACGCACCCTGCGCGACGATCCAGTATTACGAAAAAAATTGGGTGACGCTGGACGGCAAACGATACGTGATCCTTACAATGCCGAAACATCCATGAAGCATCTTATCGCTTTTTATGAAAAGATGATGGCCGCATGACCACCCTCGATCCCGCCGAAGTCGCCAAATTTGATCGCATGGCCGCCGCCTGGTGGGATCCCAGCGGGCCGTTCAAACCGCTACACCGCCTCAACCCCGCCCGAATTCAGGTGCTGCGCCGTCTGGTAGCCAGCCATTTTAGCCGGGATGCGGCTGTGTTGCCTATTTTTCAAGGCCTGCGGGTGCTGGACATCGGTTGTGGCGGCGGCTTGATCAGTGAGGCTGTCGCCCGCTTAAGTGGGGAGGTGACCGGGATAGACGCCAGTGCCCTGAACATCGCTATTGCCCAGCAGCACGCCGAACAAAGCGGCCTTGCCATTGACTATCAGCAAGGCCTGGCCGAAGACCTCAGCGGCACCTGGGATGTTATCCTATGCTTAGAGGTGGTGGAACACGTCGCCGATCCTGCCCTACTCTGCCGTACGCTAGCCAAACTGTGCCGCCCCGGTGGGCTGGTAGTACTGGCGACGTTGAGCAAGACGATCAAGAGCTTCCTGCTGGCTATTGTGGGGGCGGAGTATGTGTTGCGCTGGCTGCCACGAGGTACCCACGACTGGCGCAAGTTCCTGACCCCCGGCGAATTGGCGGGACTGGTGAGTGCGGCTGGGCTTAGCGTACAAGAAATTTTAGGGATGCAGTACCATCCCTTGTCCGGCACATGGACGGCAGGGGGAAACCCCTCAGTAAACTACCTGCTGGCGGCGGTTAAAAAGTAACTCTAAAATATCTACAGATTGAAGGCGAAGCGGTATCAATTTACGTTGTTAATTAACCGGTGCGGCATAGAATGCTTTTTTCGTTAATAATCTCCTTGCAGCTCACCAAAAAATCGCTACCATGGTCATCCTTTGCAGGAGTGTATATGTCTGTTGTTCTTCGTCTTGCTCGTCGTGGTACCAAAAAACGTCCGGTGTATGCCGTGGTGGCAACGGATTCCCGTGCCCCCCGTGACGGTCGGTTTTTAGAGAAGCTCGGCACCTACAATCCCCTTTCCGAACAAGGAAGTGTGGAACGTTTGCGAGTACAGGAAGACCGCGTTAAGTACTGGCTGGGCGTAGGCGCACAGCCTTCGGATCGTGTGGCTCGGTTGCTGGCCTCATTATCGCTGGTGGAAAAGCCTACTTGGCGCGAAACACCAAAGAAAAGTGCCATTGGTAAAAAGCGTTCTGAACGCGCCGAAGCCAAAGCCGCTAAAATCGCCGCCGCCAGTGCACCGGCTGAAGATGCCGCTGCCTAATCTTTAAGAGGGTTGATATGGCCGAAAAAAAATATCCTGTCGCTGTGGTTGGTGCGACGGGAAATGTTGGTCGAGCCATGCTTCAGATATTGGCAGAGCGTAAATTTCCGGTCGAGCGGGTCTATGCCTTGGCGTCTAATCGTTCCAAAGGCAAGGATGTCTCTTTTGGTGATGATATTCTCAAAGTTGAAGCACTGGACGATTTTGATTTCAGGAAAGTAAAAATCGTTCTATCTTCTCCAGGGGCAAAGGTTTCCGCTGTTTTTGCACCAAAAGCAGCCGCCGCTGGGGCTGTTGTAATTGATAACACATCACACTTTCGGATGATGTCGGATGTACCTTTGGTGGTGCCAGAAGTTAACGCGAGTGCCTTGGCTACTTATAAAAATAAGCGTATTATCGCCAACCCCAATTGTTCCACAATTCAAATGGTGGTGGCATTAAAACCTTTACATAATTTAGCCAAAGTTAAACGAGTGGTTGTTTCCACGTACCAGTCTGTTTCCGGCGCGGGCAAAGAGGCAATGGATGAGCTCTTTAGCCAAACCCGCAATATAATGGTCGGACAATCCGTTGAAAAAAATGTTTTTTCAAAACAAATTGCCTTTAATGTAATCCCGCAAATTGATGTCTTCAAAGACGATGGCTCAACCAAAGAAGAATGGAAAATGCAGGTAGAGACGCAAAAAATTCTTGACCCTGCTATTAACGTGGCGGCTACCTGTATTCGAGTGCCCGTGTTTGTTGGTCATGCCCTTGCTATAGCTGTAGAATTCTCCAAACCTATCACGGTGGCTCAGGCTAAAGGCGCCCTCAAACGTGCTCCAGGAATTGTTGTTGTTGAGCATGAAGGCGAGCGAGAAAGTTATGCCACCCCTAAAGACTGCGTTGGTGAAGACGCTGTGTTCGTCAGTCGCATTCGTATTGATCCCACTGTTCCACATGGTTTGTTACTGTGGGTAGTAGCCGACAACGTCCGCAAAGGCGCCGCTCTGAACAGTGTACAGATTGCCGAAGCCCTAATACATGATCATGGCTTATAATGCCCCATGAAAGCATCAGAGACCTTGCGCTTAAAATAGTAATACAGTAGGACAAAGAGGCTATGAACAAAACGCCCAACACCGGGGTGGCAGTGGATGAGGAACTCGTCCGCAAGCTGGCTCAATTGCTTGATGAAACAAAGCTCTCTGAAATTGAGCTTGCGAATGATGGTTTTCGTATTCGCGTGGTGCGGCAACTGTCGGCAGTACATATTGCACCGACACCGGTAACACCTTCACTTCCCCTACCTGTGCCTGCTAATATCTCTGTTGGTGTTCCAACGGGGGCAGTCACGGCTCCAATGGTGGGGAATGTTTATTTATCTGCCCGCCCTGGTGCTGCCCCTTTTGTTACTGTGGGTGACAGAGTGGAAAAAGGCCAGACACTCTTGATTATTGAGGCGATGAAAGTCATGAACCCCATCCCTAGCCCGAAAGCCGGGGTGGTACGGGAAATTCTGGTGACTGATGGGCATCCAGTGGAATTCGGCGAACCTCTAGTCGTGCTTGAATAACATGGAAAAGATTCTTATCCCCAACCGTGGTGAGATTGCGCTGAGGATTGTCCGTGCCTGCAAAGAAATGGGCATTGCCACGGTGGTTGCCCATTCTGTTGCTGATGCTGATTCCATGCCAGTACGCCTCGCTGATGAGAGTGTTTGTATTGGCCCGGCCTCTTCTAAGGCTAGCTATTTAAATGTACCGGCTATCTTATCGGCGGCAACCATTACCGGAGCTACCGCTATTCATCCAGGCATTGGTTTTCTTGCTGAAAATGCCGCTTTTGCCGCGATGACAGCGGAACACGGGTTTCGCTTTATTGGTCCCTCCGTCGAGCATATCCGGGTCATGGGCGATAAAATCACCGCCAAACAGGCAATGATTGAAGCGGATGTACCAGTGGTTCCCGGCTCTGAAGGTGACATTAGCTCTAGCGATATGGCCGCCAAGGTTGCGGCTCAGATTGGCTATCCTGTTCTAGTTAAGGCCGCAGGCGGCGGTGGCGGCAAAGGCATGAAAGTTGCCTGGAACAGTAATGAAATTGCCGAAGCCGTGGATCTGGCCAGAGCCGAGGCTCAAGCTTGTTTTGGAAATCCATCTGTTTATATTGAAAAATATCTGTCTCACCCTCGACATATTGAAGTGCAAGTGCTGGGCGATACCCACGGCAACGTCGTGCATCTGGGCGAGCGCGATTGCTCCTTACAACGCCGCCACCAGAAGGTACTAGAGGAAACTCCAAGCCCTGGCCTGACCCCCGAACTACGCGCCTATATCGGCGAAGTTGCCCGCAGTGCGGCGGAAAAGCTTGGTTATTACAGCGCAGGGACGTTTGAATTTCTTTATGAAGATGGCCGTTTTTACTTCATTGAAATGAACACCCGCCTTCAGGTGGAGCACACCATCAGTGAGATGGTTACTGGCATCGATCTCGTCAAAGAAATGATCAGGGTGTCTCGTGGTGAACATCTTGGCTACTATCAAAAAGATATTCGTTTCTCTGGTCATGCCCTGCAATGCCGTATTAATGCCGAACATGCTCAAACGTTCTTGCCGTCTCCAGGAAAAATTACTGATTATGTTGCCCCTGGGGGATTTGGGGTGCGCGTTGATTCCCATGTCTATGCCGGGTACAGTGTTTCTCCCCACTACGACAGCATGGTAGCTAAGCTGATTGTCCATGCCGACGATCGACCGACCTGTGTGCGCCGAGCCATACGCGCCTTAGAAGAATACGCCGTTTTGGGTATCAACACGACTATTCCACTACATCAGCAGCTATGTGCTGAACCTAATTTTCAGGCTGGAAATTATAATATTCATTGGTTGGAGAAGGTTTTTCTAGCAGAACAAAGAGCTGCTTTTGCAGCATAACATCCACAATATAATAATATAGGAGAGCACCTTGAAATCAATAACTACTTTATTTTTTATGTTTTTCTTTTCCGCTTTTGCGTTGGCGGAGCAACCTGCTCTTAACTCGGCACAACAAGATGAAGTCCGTCGTCTGGTCGAGGACGTGATTCGCAATAAACCTGAAATATTGATTGAATCCTTGCAGATGTACCAAGAAAAACGTCAAGCTGAAGCCTCCGCGCAACAAGCCGCCAAGGCTAAAGATATTCTTCCTAAAATTCTAAAAGATAAAGATATTATTAGCGTCGGCAATCCAAAAGGCGATGTTATCGTTGTTGAGTTTTTTGATTACAACTGTGGTTATTGTAAAAAAATGCTACCCGTGTTGCAGGAAATTCTTAAAGAAGACAAAAAAGTACGTTGGCTTTTTGTTGACCTGCCTATTCTTGCGGAATCCTCCACCTTGGCCGCGAAAGCCGCAAGTGCCGCCGAGAAACAAGGAAAATTTATTGAAATGCATACAGCCCTGTTAGGGCATCGGGGTCAGATTGATAATGCACTTATTGAAACAGCAGCAAAGGATGCCGGCTTAAATGTCGAACGTCTCAAAAAGGATATGAACGATACTGCTCTTGAGGCCAAGTTTGCCCGTTTCCAAGATTATGCCAGAGCATTAGGAATCAGTGGCACACCCGGCTTTATTATCGGGGAAAGCTTTGCCCCCGGTGCGATGAACGCTGAGGCTTTTCGTAGCTTGATTGCGGCCGCTCGCAACCAGACGAAAGAAAAGCGATAATATAGCTGGTTGCATAATTAAAAGTATATTTGCAACCAGCGCACGGCACAAGGTGCCGCGGCCGAATGGCCGAACAAAAATAACTTATAGCGCGCTGAAGACTTTATCAATATCTACAGCTAATTACGCAACGCGCTATAAAACTAACCAATCCGAATCCGCCCATCCACCGCCAGAACCCCCGTTTCATCCACAAGCAACGGGTTGATGTCCAGTTCTTGTATCTCACTAAATAACTCACCCAACCACGATAGCCGCACCAACGCGTCTTCCAAAACAGCAAAATCCACTGCCGGCCGATTGCGATAACCTCTTAACATTCTAAAAACTCTTGTTTTTCTTATAAGGTACCCAGCTTCGCCAGTGGTGATAGGGGTTAACGTGAGTGCCTGATCATTGACGGCTTCCACTGAAGTACCGCCCTGCCCAAACAAAACCACGGTGCCAAAAGTTGCATCACGGTTCAGGCCAAGAATTATTTCATAGGCTTTCGGGCGGCTAGCCATCGGTTGCACCGCAAAGCCAACAAGAGTTGTCCGAGCTTTACCACTGACAAGACGCTGCCGCATGGATTCCGCAGCACGGCGCACCGCCTGCGGGTTAGCCAAGTTCAAGGCTACCCCGCCCACATCAGACTTATGCAGCAGACCATCGGCAACAATTTTAACGGCAAGCTTCTCCCCCAGCCACTGGGCGGCCAAAGTTTCCGCTTCCTCTGGGGTTTTGGCCAACACCGTTGGAACAGTCGCAACACCCATGTGCCGAAAAATATCCTTGGCCTCAACTTCATGAAGCCAAGTGCGTTTTTCTGCTTTAGCATCTGCCAAAATGGCGGTAATCGCCTCCATCGCGCCTTGATCAAAAGGCGAGGTCAGGCAATGACCATTGGTTTGAGGTGCTTTGGGTGCAAGGGCACTGGCGACAGCGGCTTCGGGGCTTCCATAACAAGGAATGCCAGCCTCCTCCAATAGACGGGCAGCACTTTCGGCAGCACTGCCCCCCATCCAACATCCGTACACTGGCACACCAAAACCTCGTGCTTCCAAGGCTACTGTGCGCGCCACGGCAACACTATCGCTTATTCCCGTTGGAGCATTGAGAATTAAAACCGCGTCAATACCGGCACTGCCCCAATCCGTATCACGTAAAACACGCAACACCGCAGCGTATCGTTCTGGATCAGCATCCCCTATAATATCAATAGGATTTCCAGAAGACCATGTTTGTGGCAACACAGCATCCAAGGCAGTTTTAATGCCTACCGGCAAAGGTGCCAAAGCACCACCGTGGGCGATAAGCGCATCAGCCGCCAAAACGCCAAACCCACCACCATTAGTAACAATCAGTAGGTGTTGGCGTCCTGTGAAGGTAATACCGTAACGACTTATACCGCGAATCTCATCTCGAAAACCGCTAAAATTCAAGCAGCGACGCACACCTGTTTTATGAAAAGCAGCAGAATACACTTCATCAACACCAGTAAGTGCACCGGTATGAGACTGCGCAGCAGCAGAAGAAGCCTTAAAACGACCACTTTTCAAAGCAATAACAGGCTTTTGTCCCGCAACAGCCCGGGCTGTCGCAACAAACTGAGCACCATTACTAATACCTTCAATATACAAAGCTATAGCTTGGCATTCATCCACAAATGCCAAATAGGCTAACATATCTGTGATTGTAACATCGACCATATCTCCCAAGGAAACAAGATGGGAAAAACCAATATTATGAGTTTTACCCCATGCAGCAAGAGCCGTGATAATCGCCCCAGACTGCGCCACCAAGGCAACATTACCCGGCGGGGGCATATCATCACCAAAACTGGCATTCAAGCCAAGATTCGGCACCATCAACCCAAGACAATTTGGCCCCATGAACCGCAGATTATATTTCAAACACAATTTTTTAACAGCAACCTTGTCAATGCCCGCCGTTAAACAAAGCACGGCTTTTGCACCACTGGCGGCAATACTAGGAATAGAGGTTAAAACATCTTGCGGTGGTACCGCCACAATCACTAATTCTGGGGGCGCACTCACTGCCCCAATATCTGTTAATAATGGTACATTACCCAATTGACCACCTTTGGGGTTAATAAGGTCAACGGGGATTCTCATTCCTGGGGCAAGCAGATTTTGAGCAACCACATGACCCACTTTACCGGGCTTCGTGCTGGCTCCAAGAAGAGCGATTCGCGAGGGCGAAAAAAAGGAAGCGAGTGAGGCAGGCATAAGCCTCCTTAAATAGTTCAAGAACGTAAAATTTTCGCAACCGCATCAAGGGTACGATGTAAAAAAGCAGCTTCATTTTTCATATCAAATAAATCAGCTAAATGCAGGTACTCTTTTATCACCACAGCGGTGGGCAAGTCTGGTTGTTGCCATAATTCCCACACAGCAGCATACAGCATAACCCGCAGCACGGAATCCATACGTTCCCACGTCCAACCAGTGACCAAATGTGGCGATACGATTGCTTTAAGGTCTTCTTGACTCTCAACGACACCTTGAATAATTGCACAAAATAAAGATATATCTGCATCATTTCCCTGGCTCGCAAAATCCCGTTGCAAAGCAGCCACCGTACCGCCCCGCATAGTATGCTGATAAAGTGCTTGTACGACCAAAAGACGCGCTTTAGAACGCGAAGAAGCGATGTCGGTCATAATGTCCCCGATTGGCGCAACGTCCATAAAGCCAAAGCGGCTCTAGCCGCTTCACCTCCTTTGTTACCATAAGCCGGATTGGCTCGATGCAGTGCTTGGAAAGTATTTTCAACGGTTAAGATTCCGTTACCAATTACTAAATTCTGGTGTATGGCTAATTCAGTTAGCCCAGTGGCACTCTGCTGGACAACAACATCATAATGACTTGTTTCTCCACGAATAACACAACCAAGGGCAACGAATATATCATATTGATTAGCATAAGCCGCAATAGCCGAGGGAATTTCCAGTGCGCCTGGAACAATAATAAGTGCAGGAGCAACATGAAGAAGCAATGCGCGACGGGCACCTTCTTCCAAAAATCTGGAAATGACAGGATAGTAAGAAGTGGACACAATCAAAGCGCGAAGCATAGCGAAGATTATACCGCCCGCACGCTAGCAATGTCGAGACCAAAGCCCTCCAACCCAGCTAGATTCTTTTCAGAAGTAGTAAGTAGCTCTATCCGCCGTATGCCAAGAGCGCGAAGAATTTGTGCCCCCACCCCATATTCTCGCAAAACAGGGTGAACTGGCGGTGCGGCGAGAGAACGGCTCAAAGCATCCGGTACAGGCTCACGAAGCAATATAGCCACGCCAAATGGTTTACTTGATATATAATTGAGTGAACGATTTAATGTTCCTTCTTTCGCGTGGAGAACATCGCTAAAAACATCGAGACGGTGCATCCGTGTAGGCACAATATCGTTTTCTTGCCATTGACCATGCACAAGCGCCAAATGCTCCGTTTTAGTCAAAGTATTTTCAAAAATCACCCCGCGAAAACCAGCGCAACCAAAAGGTTTTATTGAGTGTTCACTTTTAATAATAAGCATAGACTCGTTTTGACGACGGAAGGCGATTAGTTCAGCGATGGAACCAATTTTCAAATTATGAACAGTCGCAAAATTTCGCAAATCAGGCATCCTAGCCATTGTGCCATCGTCGTTCATAATTTCGCAAATAACCGCCGCCGGAAACAACCCTGCAAGGCGAGCTAAATCAACACTTGCCTCGGTATGTCCCGCTCGAACTAAAACACCACCGTCTTTGGCAATAAGAGGAAAAATATGGCCAGGCGTAACCAAATCATCTACAGTTGATTGTTTATCAATTGCAACGGCAATAGTTCGCGACCTATCAGCGGCAGAAATACCAGTGGTTACACCATGGCGCGCCTCAATAGATACAGTAAAGGCGGTTTCAAAACGACGGCCATGGGATTGAGGCTGAAGACTGAGCCGCAAAAACCTTGCTCTCTCTTCTGTTAAAGCAAGACAAATCAATCCCCTGCCAAATTTTGCCATAAAATTAATAACTTCAGGAGTGCACGCTGAAGCCGCAATAATTAAATCACCTTCATTCTCCCGATCTTCATCGTCTACCAAGATAACCTGATTTCCACATTTGATTTCTTTGATAATTTCTTCAACTGAAGCTAGCATGGTTATGGTTTAACCTCAAGAAAACGAGCCAGATACCGCGCAATAAGGTCAACCTCAATATTAACCCAAGTACCCGGCCTATAATAAGAAAAAATAGTATTTTCCCAAGTGTGGGGCACAATCATCACAGTAAAAATGTTATCAGAAACGCTATTAACTGTAAGAGAAACACCATCAATAGTCACAGACCCCTTGGGAGCAATATACTTTTTTATTTTTTCATTCATCAGAAATGAAACTTCTGTAAATTTTAAAAATGAGTGAATGTTAAATATCTGCACCACGGCATCAACGTGACCACTAACTAAATGCCCATCCATTGCATCCCCTAGACGCAATGCCGGCTCTAGATTCAACGGTGTTCCGACCTGCCATTGATTGGCAGAAGTGCATGAAAGGGTCTCTGGAGAGATATCCACATAAAACAAATTACTTTCAAATGAAGTAACTGTTAAACAGATACCATTGCACGCAATAGAACCTCCCACCAACAACGGTGAAAAACCCTCAGAGACACTAACAGTTATTATTAGACCCTTAGCAACATCGGAGGCGCGACCCGATAAAGCACTTATGATGCCGCAATAACGAACGATACCTGTAAACATACTGCTCTCCTATACGAAAAAGCACAGCAAAGAACCAGTCTTTTAATGATCGCCATTACCGCTCAATTAAAAAATCATATTAAACAATCACATAAGTATTTATTCGGCAAAATATTTCAAAACCATCATTAGCAAGCAGGAATGATTTTTGAAAAATCATTCCTGTTCTACAAAAGCACTTTCTTAAATCGGCATCGAAATGATTTTTATGCTATTTTTAATATAATAGTAAATTTTTGTTTTATAATTATTTTTTCTATATTGCCAAATTAGAACACATTGAACTCAACCCACACAGTCGGATGGATAAATTTTTAATACTTTAAAGAAAATTTTATTGCGATAAATCAATGAACAAAAGATCACAAAATGAAAGAAAAGCCTCTAAAAACATTCATTACAAACAACACTTTATAGTGAACAAAAACAGCATCTGTCAAGGCTATTTTTTCAACAACACTGCTAAAAAAACCATGCTAACTTTTATACTGTTGAATAACCCAAAAAATGACGGCATACCCCTATGTAATTATGATGACAGAACGACCAGTACCCTTATTAAAAGTGCGGCAAGATATTGTACGCATTTTAGTCGGAATTGATGACCCACAGCGTGAAACTCGATGGCTTCTACAAGAACTATTTTCACTTTCTTTCAAAGATTTATTAAACAACAAAGCCACTCTTACCCCGACCCAATACGCACAGGCTTTAGCCACAGCGCAACGCCGAAAAGCTGGGGAACCCTTAGCTCGTATTATTGGTAAAGGAATTTTCTGGGGAGAGCATTTTAAAATAACACCCGATGTTCTTGAGCCTAGAACTGATAGCGAAAGTCTCTTGATTATGGTGCAACGACTCATCACGCATCTTCCAGCTCGTCCCCGTATAATAGATTTTGGCACAGGAAGTGGATGTTTACTCATCTCAACAATAAAAGAGATAAAGGATTCTATTGGGGTTGGCGTTGACAAAAGCATTCCAGCCTTGCACGTAGCGGCCGCCAACGCCTATGACCTTGGGGTTCACACAAGAGTACAATGGGTGGCAAGTGATTGGGATACCGCCTTGACAGGACAGTTTGATCTGATGATTAGCAATCCTCCCTATATAAAAAGCAAAGTATTAGCAAATCTAGAAAAAACAGTATTAGACTACGATCCCATCGTAGCCCTAGACGGTGGCGAGGATGGCCTCAATGCCTACCGCCAACTCATTCCTGCAGCAAACAAATTGCTGAGACATGGTGGCATAGCACTGTTTGAAATAGGTTTTGATCAAGGACAAGGGGTTCCTGCGCTGGTGCACGCTCCATTACACTGCCGTGAAGTCATCAAAGATATGTCTGGGCGGGATAGACTTGTTTTTCTAGAAAAGCCTGCGTAAGGTAGCGTCCTATGACCCATTGTTACAAGAAGTTACATGATTGTATTTTAAACGCAGTAAACGAAATAGCAGAATCGGCTGCATTCTCACCAGATAAAATCACTATAGAACCATGCCGAGATTCTGCCCATGGGGAGGTGGCCACAAACGCAGCCTTAATTTTAGCAAAACCGTTGGGTAACAATCCAACGGATATATCTGAAAGATTAGCAAAAATTCTTAATAAAACAGTTCCAAAGCTTATTAGTGCTGTTCCTATGTCTGGGTTTGTTAATATGCGTTTTGAAGCCAGCTTCTGGCACAATGAACTGAACGCCATTCTAAAACACGGTATAGCCTATGGTCGGAGCGATCTCTTTCAAGGGATGTCCGTCAATATTGAATATTGCTCTGCTAACCCTACCGGCCCCTTACACATTGGTCATACACGAGGGGCAGTGTTTGGCGATATTCTAGGGCGATTATTCACTCATCTAGGGGCCTTGGTGAAGAGTGAATACTACGTAAATGATGCCGGAAGCCAAGTGCAAACCTTAGCTCGCTCCGTGTACTATCGCTATCAAATCGTGCTGGGGGAAAACCCGGGAGAACTACCCGCCGGATGGTATCCGGGGGAATATCTACTCCCCGTTGCTGAAGATATCGCCACCCGTGATGGAGATAAATGGCTCAAAACCAATGAGGCCGTTTGGCTTCCGGTGTTTCGTCGAACCGCTGTCAACGCCATGCTAGATCGAGTACGCGCCGACCTGGCGGTGCTAGGGGTAGAATTTGATGTATTCACATCTGAGGAAGCTCTCCAACAAAATGGGGACATTGAACGATCGATTGAACTATTAAAAAATCTTGAATTAGTTTATGAGGGAACGATCCCTCCCCCAAAAGGCCAGTTTTCCGAAGACTGGGAAGATAGGCCGCAGCTGCTGTTTCGTAGTGCCCAATTTGGCGATGATCTCGATCGTCCGCTTAAGAAAGCAGATGGAAGTAACACCTATTTCGCTGGCGATGTTGCGTACCATGCCGATAAACTACACCGCGGGTTTACCCGGTTAGTGACCATTCTCGGGGCAGATCACATTGGTTATGTTAAACGATTAAAAGCTGTAGTATCAGCATTATCCGGCGGAAGTGTCCCCTTGGATGTGCTGGTATGTCAATTAGTCAATCTTTATAAAGATGGACAACCCTATAAAATGTCTAAGCGAGCCGGAACATTTATAACGGCGCGGGATTTAGTGGACGAGGTTGGCCAAGACGTGGTTCGATTTATGCTGCTCACCCGAAAAAATGATCAAATATTTGATTTTGATTTGGACTTAGTGCGCCAACAAACCAAGGACAATCCCGTTTTTTATGTTCAATATGCCCACGCCCGGTGCGCTTCAGTGTTGCGCCACGCGCATAGCTTATTTGGCAATAGAGTCAATGATCTTAATGAAATATCCTTAAAAAACATTGATGATCCTCTGGAAATAGCCCTAACACGGCTTCTGGCCGGGTGGGGAAGACAACTGGAGCTGGCCGGTCGCCACGCAGAGCCACACCGCATCGCACTATATATGATAGAAATAGCAACAGTTTTTCACGCGCTATGGAATAAGGGTCGTGAAAACACTCAATTGCGCTTTCTTTTTCCGGAAGACTTTGTTATGAGCGCACCGCGACTTGTATTAGTCAGTGCGGTAAAAATAATTCTTGCCGCTGGTTTTAATCTCCTTAATATCACGCCTGCAGAAGAGATGTAAAAAAAATGTTAAACTTACTTTATAAACAAAAACCTTCTGATTCATATACCCCGCCACTGGCGGAAAATTCCTCCCCACGCTTGACCGCGGAAACACGCGTGGTTTCCCTGCCCAAGCTTTTAGCAGGCTTAATAATGTTAGCCGTTGCTGCAGTTTTTGTTGGATATAGCTTTTCACGCTCACAAAACAAAACCGATGAAACGTCTTTAGCGGTACTAACACCAGAGACAAGCTATACCCGTATACGACCTGCCAATCCTGAAGGCATGGCCATTCCCGATCAAGACAAACTCGTCTATCGTTCAGTTAATCCAGAAATCGCCATGCAACCAGAAACAGATACTGTTTTACCCACACCCGAACAGCCCTTGAACAATACTGCCCAGAATAATAACCCCCAAGATAATCTATCTTCGCATACCTATACTGTATTAAAACCGCTATCTGCAACCAAAGAAGAAACCGAAACTCCAGAAAAGAAAACCAATATTATTGAGGTAGCACCAAAAATAGAGAAAAAAATAGAAAAAAAAGCAGAACAAGTCATTAAAGATCCTTCCACTGCTATCATAACGAAAAAACTTATACCACCTGCCGCTGTCCGACCCATCACCAACGGTGCCTATCGCGTTCAATTAGTAGCATCTAATTCCGAAGCGCAAGCCAACAAAACATGGGACACACTACGCAATCGCGTTGCCACTCTCAACAAAGTTAAGAAATTCATTGAACCCGTCACCACAGCCAAAGGAACTTTTTATCGCTTACAAGCTGGCTCTTGGGCAAATCGAGCCGATGCTGTCCGAGTCTGTCAAGAATTACAGATAAAGGCGATTGATTGTGTTGTGGTGCAACGCTAAAAAATTGGACTGCTTTGCGTTCAAGATGTTAGGTGTTATCTATTCAAAGCGTTATTAATTATGAAATCGGCTATGACTCAAGGGCACCTCTATTAACCCATTTATCGGGATGAGTGGATAGAAAGGGCTAGGCGAGCAAACGTAAGCGTACTCAAACGTACGTGCGGATTGCGAGCATAGACCTGACGACGCCAATCGCCCTAGAAATGAGGTTAATAGAGGTGCCCTCAACTATATAAACAATCTCTTCACTGCTTCCTGATCCGAAAACGGTACCGCTATATCACCGATGATCTGCCCCGTTTCGTGACCCTTGCCCGCTAATAAAATCACATCACCTGGCCGCGCCTGATTAACTGCTGCGGCAATCGCCAACCCACGATCACCTATATTTTGCGCTCCCGGAGCCCCAGCAATAATGGCAGCACGAATCAACGCCGCATTTTCAAACCGAGGGTTATCATCTGTGACCAGCACCACATCGGCGCAACGCCTGGCAATCGCTCCCATTAATGGCCGTTTGCCAGTATCGCGATTACCACCACAGCCAAAAACAACAAAAAGCTTACCCTGTGTATGAAGACGAAGTGCCTTCAACGCCGTTTCCAAGCCATCGGGGGTATGAGCATAATCAACATATACTGCAATATCACTGTCATCAGGGCTAACACGCTCCAACCGTCCCCGTACGGCTCCTAACAAAGGCAACAATCTGGCCACATCAACAGCACCCAAAACCGTCCCACTCCCTACAACTAGCCCCAACGCTGCTACCATGTTTTCCATTTGAAAACCGCCAACAATAGGTGTCTCGAATATTACATTTTCACCCCAGCATCGCACTTCAACGCTCGTCCCTGCTAAACGCGGAATAATATTAATTATTTGAATATCTGCTGATTTTCTAGATGATACTGTAATTAGTTTCTGGCGACGTTTGGCAATAATCGTCTTGGCCGCATCAGCGTATGCCGCATCAATATTCAAGACCGCCGCACCGCCCTCAGGCAACAATTCCCCAAAAATCCGCAATTTCGCCGCCGCATACGCATCCATCGTACCATGATAATCTAAATGATCCCGGGTTAAATTTAAAAAAGCAGCTGCTTTCAAAACAATACCCGTCAGCCGTTCCTGATCCAAGCCGTGGCTGGAAGCTTCTAAAGCAGCATGAGTAACCCCCTCGTCAGCTAACCGATTCAGAGTTTGCATTAATTCCAATGCCCCAGGAGTGGTCAACTCTCCGGGAATAAAGCGATTTTTAGTAATAATTCCAACGGTACCGATACTAGCTGATTCAGCACCGCAATGCTGCCACAGTTGCTGGCAGAAATGCACCACGCTGCTCTTGCCATTCGTGCCTGTTACCGCTACTAGGGTTGCCGGTTGCCGAGGATAAAGCTGTCGAGCCAGCAAGGCGAGGCTACGACGAATTTGAGTGCTGGTGAGCACGGGGATATTAACGTTTTTAACAACGGTACCTTCTGGAACCACAATAGCTCCCGCGCCTTGACTGATGGCATCGGCAATATAGGTACTGCCATCGCCTTTAGCTCCAGGAATGGCAAAAAACACCATGCCAGGTTGCACCTGGCGGGAATCAGCAACGAGACCAGTGAATGACTGTTCCACGGCTCCATGAATACCAGCGGCCTCAAGCATTGCATCATTAACGATCGGCAACGGTTTCCTCCTTTATTTCAGGCTGCTTAGGTAAGCCCAACACCGTCACTACTTCGGGAGCAACGGCTTCTTTAGGTGTAATCCCCAACAATGGTGCCATACGCTGTACCACTGCGGCCACCGCCGGAGCCGCTACCCAGCCACCCGTGGCATAGCCATGCGTCGCTGCAATGCCTTTTGGTTCATCCAATACCGCCAACACCAGATAACGCGGTGCATACATTGGGAATACGCCCACAAAGGACGACAACAGCTTGCGTTCTTTATACCTTCCGTTGGTAAGTTTTTCCGCCGAACCCGTTTTGCCGCCAACAAAATATCCCGGCACAACGGCATGGTTGCCTGTACCGCCTTCCACAACGTCATACAGCATCTTGGCCACTGCCTTTGACGTTTCAGGACGTATAACAGCCACCCCTTGTGGTATTTGTTCACGGCGTAGTAACGTCAGCGGACGGTAAACCCCGCCATTCACAGCGGCCGCTACGGCTCCCGCCAACTGAACCGCACTCACCGACAAACCGTGGCCAAAAGACACGGTCATAGTAGTAACATCCCGCCACGGGCGCGGCACCAACGGATCACCAATTTCAGGAATTTCCAACACGGGACGATTCAATAAGCCAAAAGCCTTTAAATAACGTTGCTGTACACTTCCGCCAAACGCCATCGCCATACGGGCAGAACCAAGGTTAGAGGAGTACTGGAGCACCTCCGTCATGCTCAACATCTTATTTTTACCCTTATAATCCTCAATAGTAAATCGTCCCACTTTAATAGGATTAATAGCATCAAACAACGTGGTTGGTTTAGCGGTGCCTGCATCCAAAGCAATGGCTGTATTCATCACCTTGAGGGTAGAACCCATTTCATAAATCCCCAAAGATACACGGTTAAACATAGCGTTAGGGTTTGCATTCTCAGGGCGATTGGGATCAAAATCAGGCAATGACACAAACGCCAGAATCTCACCCGTATGAATATCTAAAACCATTCCCGCCGCGCCCAAGGCACTGAACATTTCTACCCGCTGGCGAAGTTCTTCGGCCATGATATGCTGAAGTCGAAGATCGAGGCTTAATGCTAACGGTTCCCGATCCGTTTTCAAAACACTATCGAGTTTTTTCTCGATTCCCGCTACACCGTTAGCATCGGTATCCGTGTACCCCAAAACATGAGCCGCCACTCGTCCCAATGGGTACACCCGCCGCTCTTCACGCTGGCAATCAATCCCCGGCAGGCCAAGCCTGTTAATCGCATCAAACTGTTGCGGGGTAAGATTACGACGCAACCATAAAAACCGTTTATTAGTATCAGTGAGTTTTTCTGCCGTCTCCGCGACTGACAAATCCGTTAATACACCGTGGAGTTTTTCTGCAGTCTCAGCAGGATCGAGGACTTCCGTTGGATCTGCATAAAGAGAATAGGTAACTAGATTCGTTGCTAATAATTCGCCGTTGCGATCCGTGATATTGGCGCGGCTTGGTTGATAAGCTAGAACTTCAGGAAAATTTTGCTGAGCCAGCCGCCCGCCACCGTAACGCAGAGGAATAGACCACAGCTGCCCCAGTGCCAGAACAAAGGCACACAAAGCGCACCCGACCACAACTTTCAGGCGCAACCGTGCCTGATGCAACAATCGTTCCGGAGCGGGGACAGAAGACGGCAATGGCCTCTGATAGTGTATTAATTTGCCTTAGCCCAGCCGCCAAGGGATGCGGTACGTGGGACAGAGGGAGCAGCATCAACGCGGCTCAGGGTGGTGAACTGATTACCTTCGGGACGCTGTAACACTAAATGAGCCTGTACCAGCTGCTGCACGTAGGTGGGTTCAGTAAGATGCGCCCATTCGGCTTTGAGAGTGTGAAGGGTTTGCTGGGTCTGTACAATCTGGCGATGCGTACGAAGCAGCTCACGACGCGTGTTATCCACTTGCTCTTTCACGGTGAATAAGGCCATAGCCAACACAAAATTGAGAAAAAACAGTGTATAAACTGTAGTACGCAACATTTTTTTATTCCTTAATGAAGGGTAGACGTTGAAGGGAAAGACAATCGTTCCGCCACCCGCAAGCGGGCAGAACGGGAACGAGGGTTAGAGGATACCTCGCCATCACTGGCAACCAAGGGTTTTTTTGCCACCCAACGCCACAACGGTGCCGCTGGCGGTATCTCACCCGGAAGCAGCCTCGAGGTTATGGTATGCGCTTGGGCATCAAGACGACGCTTTACAAGACCATCTTCGAGGCTGTGAAAACTGACCACGGCTAGACGCCCACCGGGCTTTAGAACCGTTGCCGCCGCGTCAAGACCGCGTTCCAACTCACCCAGTTCATCATTCACGGCAATCCGCAACGCCTGAAAAGTGCGGGTCGCGGGATCAATGCCGTCCTTAGAACGGGGCACCACCTGACGCACCACCTCGGCCAATGCGCCAGTGGTAGCAATGGGCTGTTCATTGCGGCGATGGCAAATGGCTTTGGCGATTCGGCGGGCACAACGTTCCTCACCGTAGTCACGGATAATAGTGGCCAATTCGGCCTCGCGCATACCGTTGACCAGATCAGCGGCGGTGGCTCCCTGACGGCTCATACGCATATCAAGGGGAGCATCAAAACGAAAGGAAAAGCCACGTTCGGGGGTGTCCAGCTGCATGCTGGAGACGCCTAAATCAAAAGCCGCGCCGTCGCAAGAGGCCGGCGTTAAAAAATCCGCCATCCGGCCAAAGGGCACAGCGTGCCACGCAAACGATGCCGGGAAGCGGGCTTTAAGCTGCTGCGCAGTGGCGGCCACGGTGGGATCGCGATCAAAAGCAATCACGCTGGCGTTTTTCTCCAAAATACCGGTGCTGTAGCCCCCTGCCCCGAATGTTGCATCAACATAGGTGCCGCCGGGACGCACCGCCAGTGCCTCCAGCACTTCGGCCAACATCACGGGAATATGCCCGCTCACAACGACACCCCGCCGGGCAGGGTCAGGCCGGCCTTTTTCGCCCGCTGTAGTGCTGCCGCTTGATGCGCTTGAAATGCTTCGGGGTTCCAGACCTGAAAGGTTGCGCCTTTACCCACAAAACTCACGCTGTCCGTGATGCCGGCGTGGGTCAACAACCGCTCGGACAACGTGATGCGCCCTTCGGGATCGGGGGTTAATTCCTCCGCGCTGGCAAACAGCAGCGAGGCCAGATCATCTTGATTATCCGAAAAAAGATCGAGACCTTCCACCCGGCTGCTGAGGCTTTCCATGCGCTCAAGGCCGCAGCCCTCCAAGGCCGCGTGGCGAAAAGACGGAAAAATCACGAACCCCGCGCCGCTCTTACGCCCCAACACCGACCGAAACGACGCCGGCATAGACACTCGCCCCTTCTTGTCGATCTTGTTCGTGATGGTGGAGAGAAACAAGCCCATTTCGGCAGTAAATCCTTTATAAATAAAGACTTCCCGTACCAAGTTCTTCCAAAAAATCCGGGGCCAAAGCCCCGGACAAGGCAGATTTAGGAGGATTATTGGTATTATGGGCATTCGTGGGATACCATGGGCAAATTTGGGCGTCAATATAAAAACAGACGGTTCTGGGGGAATCGTAGGGGGGTGGGGATTAGGGAAAATTGTGCACCGCAGCACAAAACATAAGCAAACAAGAAGTTTTTTGTAATGAAATTTGTTTACAATTGGGAAAAATAAGGGTAACGGTGGGGTGTATGGTCTCGACAATAACATCTGGTGCAAGCATAGCGGCGGGGACGACGATACCGCCCGCACAAGATGAAGACAGCTTCAAATTGCCAATCAAGCGGCATTTAGATAGTTATTATAAAGCACTTTATCGACAATCTAGTCTTGATCTGTGCAACAATGAAGAAGATAGAAAAAAAATGACTCATCTTTTGGAAGCTGGCAAAGAGCCTTTAGAAGATTATAAATGGTCTGGACTCTTAAAGTTCCCAAATGTTCGTAATGCTCGATTAAAAGATCATCGGAATGCACAAAAAATCCTAAAAACCTTACCTCCCCACCAATGCAACCTAATATTTGAAGCAATGAAAGCTACGGAGGATCTATACAAACTAGAAAAAGAATCTAAAACCGTTGCAGCAGATGCAGCCGTGACGTGCGTGCGCGAATCATTACAACAAAAACCTAATGATATCCACAGCATAATACGCAGTGCCACTGTCAAAGACAAATCCGAGAAAATCGCACGCCCACCGGGCAAATTTTCAAAGACTTTTGCTTGGTGGGGATTGATGCTCAATGGTGGACTCTTGCGATTAAATCTTTGGGTAGAATGGCTTACAGGATTTTCGCCATTAATTAAATTTAGGGAATTTGTCCGTTTTCTCAAACTATTAAATCCTTCTTCTCATGAGCATCAAGCGGATGCAAATGCGAATAAAGGCATCGCAGCCATTAATAGTGTTAAACACGAAAAAAACCGTCTAGCCACGCATTTGCGTGAAAATTGCTTAGTTCACATGAATGCTGAAGCAAGAGAGCTTTACATTCAAATGCTTGATTTGAGCGGAATGTCCGATTTTAGTGTTCAAGCGTTCAATCTTGAATATGCCACCTATTATGACGCTGAATTTAATAGTTACTTTGAAAAAATGCAACCACATGGTATCGGTTATGAAGTAACACAACTTTGGAACAGATATGTAGCAGCAAAGTCCAGCTTGCTTGAGAAACTAACCACCGAAGAGAGTGGGCATCGTTCTGCTTATGTTAGCTATGACATTATAGGAGCGTTTCGGATTCCAGCAATTGCTGATGCAGTTCAAAGCATATATAAAGAAATTTCTATTTTTGCCGGCAACGATCCAAAAGCCTCTAATTTAGTGAATAAATTGCAGCGTTACATGGTGGGATTAAAAACAAACTCCGGGGCCAATGCTTCCACTGTCGATTTATATTCCATCCTGATAAAAGTTGCTTTTTCCGGAGTCGCCTTAAACACAAATTATGTTCCAGAACAAGCAGTTGATTATCAACAAGCACGAAAAAATGCCGTTTTAAATGGTGGAGATGAAGGTTTTGTTCCATTGGTACGTCTTGCCGATACCTTCATGCTGGACAAAGAGCAGGATGAAGCCAGCAGAGCATTAAAGACTCATCGTGTTATTATGTGGCGTCCTTTGCGAGTCTTATTAAACTATATTCAAAAATTCGTACCATTTTTGAGATTTGGTGCAAGTTTAGAGCAACATCGATACACAGAAGAGGCCGTTCTCACAACACTATACAGCGAGCTTTTACGACTTAATCAACTAGAACCGATCGCACTTAGCCCGACAAACAAAAACCCAGAAATAACAGAAGATTATGGCAACTTACTGCTTAACATCAATAGAATGCTTGTCGGACTTTCTGTGAGTGCTTACGCTAACTGCACAGATATCCCTCTAATGGAAACAATCGTAGAGCGATTTAACAATAAAGAAATTGGCTTAAAATTAACAAATCCCGCCCATTTCACAGATCTTCTTGAGCAACTTGCCCAACAACATATGCGCAGAGGACGTGAAGTAGGTCGACTATACAACTCATTACAAACTTTTCCCGTTTTAAATGTTGCCAGTATAAATCCTTTGACTGATCCTGTCTTAAAACCTCAAATCCAACCTGTTTTAGCTAAAGAGAGCAGAACTTTTACCGAAATAAAAAAGGATCTGGAAAAAGCTGCAATAACAGGTAAAGATTTTGAAACCTACATGCTTGAGCCTGATACTCTAGTCTTGCATCAACTGGCAGTCGCTTGCAAAAAAGACCCAACGCTTAAAGCGAACAGCCTAGAAGAATTGCGCAATCTTTTATTTGGAAAAAATAAAAACGGCAGCGCATCTTCAGAGGATAGTCCCTACGCAAAAATTTTTCATTCCCAACGCTGTGGTTTTCTGCAAGAACCTGATCTAAAAGTAAAGAATCCTTCTTTAGCGGCAACAGGGCACAATTTTACCACCCAAGATGGGGCAATGTGTTGCTATCGTAAAATAACCTTGCCCTTAATAGAAAAATTACAATCTTATCTAAAAGACATTTGTACCGAAGGTGTTATCAATGAAAACACTATTGTCCCATGGTTTGATAAAAACAATAGTCCTGACCCAAGCTTGTATAAAAATATGTCTTCGACAGGCAGCGCATTCGGTAGATTACACGGAAAAGAGAAAGTTGAACAATTTTCGAGTTATAATGGCTGGATGCGAGCTTTTTTTGCCGAAGGCGGAACAGGAGGAGTCTATTGGCGTACAAACTCCGATGAAAATGGCAACAATGAAAGTGCCATAAGGTATATATCAGGAAGACATTTTGATGAAGCGATGAAATATTTTATAGAAGAGAAGGAAAAAGACCTTGGATACACAATAGACCATCGACCATCAGCAGAACAGCAAGGGGAAATACAAGCTAAAGTTTATAAACTTCTTATGGCAGATCCATGTATTGGAACACACCATTTAGGGACAGCACAAGGCATTGAAAACACAATGCGTTCTCTACAAAAATTTAATGGCGCAGAGTTAGCGGATAGATACAATCTCGGAAAAGTTACAGACGCTGTTGGTGCACTTGCCGTACGCACAGAACAATCATATCCTGAATTGCAAGCAATAGCAAAAGGGCTAGCCTTACGCAGAAAAATTCTCAAAGGTAACAACCTGCTGCCGCCGCCAGACAGATTAACCTATCAAGAACAATGGGGGCCTATTTTTGGCATGTTTGGATGGGCTTTAGATAAAATACTTTATATTGTGTTTAAAGCAGGATTGTATACTAGAATGCCTAGAGCGTCCAGCAATCGCGAGCAAGCTATAATAAGCGTTTTACCTTCGGGATTGGAAGCAGGAACCTCTTTAACAACCCCACCTCTTGCTTCTTTAATGAATATTCAACGACCAGATAAAGCACCTCTGTTTATAGAAGAAGCTTATCGAAAACCCGACGAACAACGCTTTAAAATATTCAACAACCAGGATAAAGAACAACGTGGGGGTGGACAATACAAGGCTTACATTGAAGCTAATCAAGAATCTTGGGCTCCAGGACAAAATAAAACCTCAGAGTTAGTTAATGCTCGTAATTATTACTCTCGATGATTAAGTTAGCTTCCCTCCCTGTCCTCCTCCTCACCCCCTCCGCGTCTCACCCCAAGGCGGAGACGCTGCGGGCGTTGAACCTTACTCCCCTTCATCATGCAGCGCTGCCAAACGATCTCACACCTTTTCGCCTGGCGGTGATTAGTCTGGGCAGTGAGGAGGAGGATGCACGGGCGGGTGCAGCGTGCCGGGGTGCAGGGCTGCTGGTCAACGTGGTGGACAGGCCGCACCTGTGCGATTTTATTTTTCCGGCGGTGATTCAGCGCGGGGATGTGCAGGTGGCCGTGTCCACGGGGGGGCGGGCGCCGGTGCTGGCGCGGTGGCTGAAGAACAAGATTGCCGCCAGCTTGCCGTCGGGCATTGGCCGGGTGGCGGCGTTGGGGGAAAAGCTCAAGGACACCCTGCGCCGAGCGTTTCCCGACATGCAAACGCGGAAAAATTTCTGGGAAGACCTGCTCGACGGCGGCTTTGCCGAGGCGGTGTCCGGGGTGTCAGAGGCTGAGGCGGAGCAGGCATTTCTAAAGGCCATTACGGATAAAACCGCGAGCCGGGGCAGCGTCGCCCTCATCGGCGCGGGGCCGGGTGACCCGGATTTGCTGACCTTTCGGGCGTTGCGCCTTCTGCAGGCGGCCGATGTGGTGGTGTATGATCGCTTGGTCACGCCGGAAATTCTTACCCTCGCCCGCAAGGACGCGGAAAAAATCTATGTGGGCAAGGCGCGGGCGCACCACTGCGTGCCCCAGGGGGAGATTAACCAGACGCTGGTGGAGCACGCGCTGGCGGGTAAGCGGGTGGCGCGGCTCAAGGGCGGCGATCCCTTGCTGTTTGGCCGGGCGGGGGAGGAAATGGCGGCCCTGAAAGCCGCCGGGGTGCCGTTTGTCATCGTGCCAGGCGTGACTTCGGCCAGCGCGGCGGCGGCGGCGCTGGAGACCTCCTTAAGCCACCGGGATCACGCCCAGGCCGTGACTTTTCTAACCGGCCACCGCCGGGACAATGGCGAGCTGGTGCTGCCTTGGGCGGCCATAGCCAGCGGCCAGCAAACGCTTGTTATTTATATGGGTATTCAAAGCGCGGCGGCGGTGGCGCAAGGGCTTTTGAAGCATGGCCTCTCCCCCGACACCCCGGCGGCGGTGGTGGCGCAGGCCTCTTGGCCGGGGCAAACGGTCGTGCGGTGCAGTCTTGGGAATCTGGCTGCCGCGCTGGAACAAACGCCGCCGGGCAACCCGGCATTGCTCATCATCGGAACAGTCTTGACAGGGGATACGATGGGGGGATAAATGTGAATGATAATCACTATTATTTGAAAGGTTGCTTTTCCCATGCGTCGCTTGTTTTTTCTGGCCGTTGTGGCCTTGGCCGCGTTTTCGGCACCAGCAATTGCCGAAGATAAAAAAGTTTATGAGCTGAGCATCAGCGACCACCGCTTCACCCCCTCGGAAATCAAGGTTCCCGCCGGCAAGGCTTTTACTCTCAAGGTCAAAAACCTTGATCCCACCCCCGAAGAATTTGAAAGCTATCCCCTCAAGCTTGAAAAAGTCATCACTGGCAAGGGCGAGGCCATCCTCCACGTTCGTGCTTTAAAACCCGGCACCTACCCGTTTAAGGGGGAGTTCAACGAAAAAACCGCCCAAGGCGTGATTATCGCCGAGTAATCACCAACCGCCGACACCCTCAGGAGTCTTTCCCCATGCTCGCCACCCTCATCATTGTTTTTCGTGAAGTCATCGAAGCCGGCCTCATTGTTGGCATTGTGCTGGCCGCCACCCGCGGTGTTCCTTACCGAGGGCATTGGGTCAGTTACGGGATTGCGGGCGGTGTTGCCGGTGCCTGCGTAGTAGCGATGTTTGCCAGCTCTCTGGCTGGCCTGATGGCCGGGGTGGGACAGGAAGTGTTCAACGCCAGTGTTCTGATCCTCGCCGTGCTGATGCTGACGTGGCATAATGTCTGGATGGCCAAGCATGGTCGGCATATGGCGCAACAGCTGCGGGTGCTGGGAGAGGCTGTCGCCCACGGGCGACGCTCCTTGGCGGCACTGGCGATTGTGGTGGCAGTAGCGGTGTTGCGGGAAGGCTCCGAAATTGTGCTCTTTTTATACGGGATTGCGGTATCGGGCGGCAATACTATAGCTTCCATGCTGCTAGGTGGGGGCATTGGCCTGCTGGGCGGGGTTGTTATCAGCGCAACCATGTACTTTGGCCTGATTCGCATTCCCACCCGCCAGATGTTTGCCGTGACCAGCGTCCTTATCGCCCTGTTGGCTGCCGGCATGGCCGGACAGGCGGTAGCGTACCTGCACCAAGCAGGGGTTATTGAATTATGGGCGGATATTCTTTGGGACAGCTCCGGCATTGTGGCGCAGGATAGCTACGGCGGCAAAGCCCTGCACGCCCTCATGGGCTATACCGATCAGCCCACGGGAATGCAGGTCGCCGTCTATGCCGCAACCCTGATCGCCATGGGGGTATTGATGAAACTGGTACAGCACCCCTCCCGCCCCAGCAGCCAGACCGCCAAGGCGGGGGTTTCGTGAGGGGGGGTATTAGCGTTCTCTCCCAAGTTGCTGGGTGACCTGTACGGCTAAGGTTGCGGATTGTTGCCGCTTTGACGCTAACTCTTTTGCGTATTCATTGCTATATCCAGAAGTTAGCCGGTGTAGAAAATAACACGATTGTGCCCCACGCGAGTCTGGATCGTCGAGTGCAATAATCCTGTTGATTTCATCCTGAAGCACATCCGATAGGTCGGAAAAGCTCTTCACGGTACCCGCTTGCAAATCTATCATTCGACGTTTTGTTCCAAGCTCCTGCATCAACTCTCCAGTGTCTACCCATTGTTTGACCTTATCCGTCTCACGTAATATACTTGCAATCTTGATAGGGTACGGCGGCAGATATAGGTCGGGAAAGCGTGCTCTATCTTCAGATTGCCATCGCAATTCATGCACCGCCGCCTCATTAGCCTTGCAGATAGCACGAACAATTCCATCGAATACTTGGGTTGTCGGTTCTTTGAAATCTTGAGGATTTTCCTGCAAAATCGCTCTTATGAAAGATTGTTCATCAAGAACAAGGGGGTCTTTGTTAAAAATATCCCGCAATTTGTGTTGCATAATAGTTGTATTGAGCTGTTTTACAAGTTCGGCATCGACACTACCACCAGCCTCGAAAAAATTTTTAACAAGCCTGCGATTTTCCAAAACTTCCTCTATTCCCTTTTCGTACGCTTGGCTAAGAGTGACATAATCTATGTATTTACGACTATCGCTGCTTGGGTCGATATTCTGGTGGATATTCTTAGAATCTTTCCTTACACGTGTAGAAATAACAATATCCAAAGCTTTATCTTTATCATCTGCATTTTGGCACTTATTTAGTTTTTCCAAAAGTTCAGCACCCAAAACCTTTTCAATACTCTTAAATAAGAGGTTATCAGGTAATGCTTCACCATTCATTACGATCTCGAACAAACTCTTAACTTCTTTGCCTTCGTTCGCTGATAAAGAACAGCCTACATACCCTTTGAAGTCAGGCCATCCTTCTTGCATTGCTAGATTTATTTCTACAATTTCCTCTTGTAATGCGGCGAGCGTTTTAACCTGCTGTGGGTGCACATTTTTTTCAAGAACACCTTCACTTTCAAGAACACCTTCAACTTTTTTAGCCCACCGCTCTATACGATCTACTAGAAGTCCCGGCAAATCGTCTTTCTGTTTTTTGAAGGCTTCATATGCTGCCAGTACTTGACTAGCCCGCGCCCTATCTGCTGCTGTTACCTGCATCTCTTCCGTCATACCTACTCCTATCATGGTTACCTTCGTTGCCAGTGGTTAGGTGGTTCAAGGCCGATTATTATCCGTGTCCAAGCCACCGCCATTATTAGATTAATATATATATATATTCGTCAAGTATTTTATTTTTATTAATGCAAAATATTATGCTGCCATGGGGGTATTGATGAAACTGGTACAGCACCCCTCCCGCCCCAGCAGCCAGACCGCCACGGCTGGTATCCAGTAAAAAGGGGGGTGAAGCCATTGAGACTACCTTGTTCAGCCTGAACCGTTACCCATTGCCAGCATCACCCTTCTGACTTAAACAGGGTAAAGCATCCTTGAGGGAATACCCTGCTATCATGAGCAATTCTGAAACCGCCCACTTCTTTTGGCATGGCCGCCCTCTGTCTGTTTATGAGCGTGCCTGCATGGCCTCCTTTGTTCAAAAAGGGTTTACTGTGCATCTGTGGTGCTTTGATCCGCTGGAAGTCCCCACGGGGGTCGTGCGCCGGGACGCGGCGGAGATTCTCCCCCGATCCGATCTGGGTAAGTACACCCAAGGCGGCATGAAAGCCAATATAACCGCTTTTTCCGATGCATTCCGATTTACCCTGCTCAGCAAAGAGCCAGGCTGGTGGCTTGATGCCGATGTCATTTGCCTGCGCCCGGCAGGGGATTTTACTGCCCTTGCTAGCGGCAAAAATATTGTGTGTGGTCGTGAGGATAAAAAGACTATCAGCGTTGGGGTGCTGCATATCCCCGATGCCAGCCTTCAGCACACCCTTTTAGAAGAACTCGCCACCAGCGGCACCGATTTCCCATGGGCGTATATTGGCCCCGGCCTGCTCACAAGGGTGCTCACCCGCCTTAATATGCAGGGTGTTGCCCTACCCCCGCAAGCGTTCTATCCTGTCAGTTATCTGGCACCGCTGCTGGCGTTGCATCCCGATAAAACGGAAGAAATGGATAGGCTCTGTCAAGGTGCATATACCTATCATTTATGGAATGAAATCCTGCGCCGCTTGGCTATCCCGAAGAATATCCTCCCGCCGGAGGGGAGCTGGCTGCACCAACAGTTTGTCAAAGCCCTGCCCGAGGCCGCCCACCTGCCGTGCCTGGAGCTTCCTACCCTCAAGGCCCTCACCCCCCTGCCCAGCGTCAAACGGCGGGTGAAGGAGGTTATCTTGGGAGTGTTGAACGTGATGGAAAGCGCGTTTCAGAAGCGATGACCCCCCATGTCCCTTGAACGCACCATTTCTAATTCCGATGCTGGGCAACGTCTCGATCGCTGGCTAAAGGCCCAGGGCATTGGCTTTGCCCAGCTGCAAAAGTGGCTGCGCACGGGGCAGGTGCGGGTCAATGGCAAAAGAGCAGAGGGATCATTTCGCCTGAACGCTGGGGATACGGTACGCCTGCCGCCTTTTGCCGCGTTAAGCGTGAGCACGCCGGGGCAGCGGCTGGATTTGTCCGTCCTTGCGCCGTTGATTCTGGCTGAGGATGAGGAACTCCTCGTGCTCAATAAGCCCGCGGGTCTGGCCACCCAGGGCGGCACGGGCCAGAAAAACAGCGTTGATGCCTTGGTGCGCGCCGTATATGGCAATGAGGCTCCTAAGCTCACCCACCGCCTCGATAAAGACACCAGCGGCGTGTTGGTGCTAGCCAAAAGCCGCGCCGCCGCCGCTGGTCTGGCGGAACAATTTGCCGAACGGCACGCGGAAAAAACCTACTGGGCTGTTGTTGTCGGCAAGCCCGCCAAACCAAGGGGAAGCGTGGATGCCCCCCTTCTCAAAGTTGGGGAACGTATGGAAGTTGACCCCTCTGGTCAGGATGCCATCACCCAATACGCCACGTTAGGAAGGCATGGTCAATATACTTGGCTTACCCTCCACCCCCTACAAGGCCGTACGCATCAAGTACGGGTGCATTGCGCCGATTTAAAAACGCCCATTCTGGGCGATACCGTGTATGGGTTGGGCGAAAAAAACACCCGCCTACACCTGCACGCTCGGCGCCTTAAGGTGCGTCACCCCATCACCCATGTTTGGCAGGAATGGCAGGCTCCCCTACCCCCGCATATGATCGCGACGTGGGGCTTGTGCGGGTGGGATGAGGGTGCTACCGAATAGTTTCATTTTTTATAAATAAGAGAGCTATGATGACCAATGCTTCCCGTGCCTATCTGCCTGTGCTATTGCGCCACTGGGGCGGTAGGATTCTGGTAGTATTAGGTATTATTGGTATCATCATCGGTATCATCTGGGGTGCGGCGTATGTTTTAGTACAACCAGAACGGTTGCGCCCCCTCTTGATAGAGCAAGTCCGCAACGCCACTGGGCGGGAATTGAAACTGGCGGGCGACATCAAGATTTATTTTCGCTGGCATCCTGTTGTTGAAATAAGCACGATTGAACTCTCCAATGCCGAAGGTATGCAAGACCCTTTTTTTATCAAAGCCGAAAAGATTACCATTTCGGTGGATGGGCTGCGGCTTCTTACGGGAAAAATCATTTTTGAGCAACTGACCCTCGATGCACCGGAAATTTATTTAGAAAAAACAAAAAATGGCCAAGCGAACTGGGACTTACGCCCTGTGGATACCGTCTCCAACCCCCAGGAAACGACCAGCGCGAAAAAAGCCACAAAAAAACCATCATTATTCTTTGAAAAACTTCATTTAAACAACGCTAAAATCTTTTATCGCTCTCCGGATAAAGAAGGGCCTCATGCCGTTTATCTCGATCGTCTACGCCTTGACACCGCTAATATTAATGCCCCAGTAACAATCAATTTATCTGGCAGTATCAATGATGTACCATTTTCTTTCAAAGGTATTATCGGCTCACTGGCAATCTTAGCCGCTGGAGAAGGGACGTATCCTTTTGCCCTGCAAAGTTTATTTGGTGCTGGTGAATGGGCTGCTACGGGCGATGTCGGGTTGCAGGGGCATCATGTAAACACCCTTAATCTTGATGCCGCCGCCAAGGTAAGCCATTTGCAAAACCTCAGTGCTCTTCTTGGTCATCAATTTCCCGATGGTCTTGAAGGAAAATTAACACTCAAAGTTAAAGGTGAAAAAGAAAGCCTAATTCTTTCTGAAGCACAGCTTAGCTTCGCCGATAATGCCACCTTAACGGCCACTGGCGAAGCAACAGGTGCTTGGACACAAGGAAAAATAAATACGGTCAAAGCAGAGGGACAGCTTGAAGCAAAAAGCTTGTCTTACCTAGCAAGATTACTGGATATACCCCTTGCAGGCGATGGTCGGGTGCGTGTGCCTTTTACCCTCAGCCACCAAACAGCACCGGAAGCCCTCGATATCTCTATTCGTGATGCCTCCCTTGGCAATAATACTTTTTCTTTTGATTTAAAAAAAGGAAAAGATAGACCATTTTCCGTTGTTCTCAACGCCGCCACCTTAGATGCACGCAGCTATCAACCCGTAGAAAAAATCGAAAGTAAACCCGAGACAGAACAAAGTTCTGCTACCTCTGCTCCCGCCGAACCCAAGCAGCCCGATGCCTTGCAACGCTTTTTAGCCACGCGCCAAGATTTACCTAATACCATCACCGTGACCGCTGATACCGTGCTATGGCCTCACAACAATGGCACTCTTTCGCTGGATAAATTGAATTTGTTAATAGAGAATAAATATGAATCTTTAGCAGCTACACTAACCGCTGGCTTGCCTGGCAATGGAGCTATAAAGGGCAATGCCCACTTGGATGCCACCATTGGACGGGTACCACCACAGTTAGCCGTACGAGCCGTTACCTACGCCCCGGCTGGGGAAGTAGCGCGCCTACTCACCGGGCAAACCGTACTAGAAAATGGCACGGCCACAATCCGGGTTGACCTTAAAGGTACAGCAGGCACAGTTAGCCAATTACAAAAGTCCCTCAGCGGTGATATTCAAGTTATTGCCGACAACGCCTCCATTGATCGCGCCTGGCTTGAAAAAACCGTCGGTGGATGGGGTACGGCGGCAGGTTTTCTTCTAAAAGGGATCAGCGTTGATGCACCGCGTTGCCTAGCTTTGCGTTGGCAGGGACAGCGCAGTGTTTTTACAAATGTCGTCAGCATTCTCGACGCCAAGGATATTGTCCTCACCGCCGACGGCAATGTTAACGTGGGGGCAAAAGATATAGACATTGTCGTCACCCCATATGGCCGCACGGCGGATATTACCGCTCTGGTGACGGGCTTGCGGTTGCGTGGCAATTGGAACGACATAAAAGCGGAACCCTCCGTTCCCGGCGTGTCCGTCGCCAAAGACGGCACCGTAAAAGTCAGTGGGACAGCAGTCAAAAACTTATTAGATACCGCCAATGCCTTACTTAGCGGCAAAAAATCAACCAAAAAATCTACGGCTAATCTGCCGGACAATCTGTGCCCGCAACTCATCACTAAAGCTGCCGATGGCGGCTTGGCGGTGGCGGAACGGGGCAAGGTGCCCTTTGGACGTAAAAACGCAGAAACAAACCCAAACCCCATGATAGGAAATCCAGAAACATCTGAGAAAATACAAAAATTTTTTCACAAGCTATTTCAATGAGCCGCACCCGCCGTCCCAAGCAAACAGTTCGGGTTAAGGCCGGGCGGACGCCATCCTCCAAACGATGGCTTGACCGTCAACTCAACGATCCGTATGTCGCGGCCGCCCAAGATGCCGGATACCGTAGCCGTGCAGCCTTCAAACTGCTCCAGATTCAGGAAAAATACCATCTGCTCCGCCCCGGCATGACCATTGTTGACTTAGGCGCCGCCCCCGGCGGATGGAGCCAAGTCGCCGCAACCCTTGTGGGTGAACATGGCACCGTCGTTGCTCTCGACATTCTTGAGATGGACACCCTGCCGGGGGTAAGCGTCCTGTGCGGTGATTTTACCGATGCCGCCACGGTGGCAACCCTTCGCGCCCAATTAACGAAGCCGGTGGACGTAGTGCTCAGCGATATGGCCGCCCCCACCACAGGCCACGCCGCCACGGATCACCTCCGCGTGGTCGCGCTGGCAGAAGAAGCATTTGCCTTTGCCGCCGCCGTGTTGCGCCCCGGCGGCAGCTTTGTCGTCAAGGTTTTCCAAGGCGGTGCCAGTGGTGATTTATTAGCCTTAGGCAAGAAACTCTTTCGCAAGGTGCATCACTTCAAGCCCCCCGCCAGCCGCAAAGAATCCGCGGAGATTTATCTGGTGGCGGAGGGGCTGGTGTAATTACGCACCAAAATCTCCCGCAGCCCGCCCCTCTTGCCAGCATCGGCATTAATCCGGCGGGTGGCGGTGATACGTTCAATAAAATAGCCAGCGTACAGTTGATCAAAAAACGGATCATCCCTCGTATTGGTGGGATCGGCGTTGCTGAGCATCTGCAAAACACCCTTTTTGTCTAGTTCCTTAAACATTGCCGCCAAGCGGGATTGTTCTTTATCATCAAAAGATGTTTTATCATATTGGTTGAAAAAGGATGTTTTGTTTAAAGGGCGGTACGGCGGATCGTAATAAATGAAAGTTTTTCCCTTTATACAATCAACACTATGGGAAAAATCCCCTTGTTGGATAACAGTACCTTGCAGAGCCATTGAAACTGCCCGAAGGCGTTCTGGCTGAACAATGCCAGGCTGTTTATACCGACCGTAAGGGACATTGAACTGCCCTTTGCTGTTCACCCGGTACAGACCGTTAAAGCACGTTTTATTAAGAAAAAGAGTTTGAGCCGCCTTGGTTAGAGTATCGCCGGGCTGGGTATTATATGTTTCCCGCATCTTGTAAAAAAACGCCGATCTGTCCAGACTATTGCAGTTTAAAAACATCTCACCCATGGTTGTTAATAAAGCAATCACATCCTCTACCTGATCCCTGATGGCCGTGTACACCCCCACCACCGCCGGATTGACATCAAAAAGATATGCTTGGCGAAACATCCGCCGTTGCGCCAAATCAAAAAACACCGCTCCACCGCCAACAAACGGCTCAATATAGGTATCTATCTCCCCTTGCAACAAAACCGTTGGGTATCGCTGCACCAGCAACGGCAACAGCTGCCGTTTCCCCCCAGCCCATTTGAGTACCGGGGCGGCCATATTTGGAACTGGCTTTTTTAAAGACACACGGCAAAAATGCTGCAGGAGCCACCATGACGCAACTCTTTTCCGAATCTCTTGTGTATCAGGCCACCCTGCTGTTAGCTCAGCTACGCCAACAACACATGACTTTGGCTACGGCAGAATCGTGCACGGGGGGTCTGTTGGCCGCATTAATCACCGAAATTCCCAGAGCATCGGCCGTCTATCAAGGCGGAGCAGTATGCTATGCGAACAGTGAAAAAATACGTCTGGGTGTACCAGAGTATCTTGTAAAACAACATGGTGCCGTCAGTGCCCCCGTGGCGAAAGCCCTAGCGGAAACAATACGCATAGTTACTGGTGCCACCATTGGCCTTGCCACCACTGGGATTGCTGGACCCGGCGGCGGCAGCGCCGAAAAGCCCCTTGGGCTGGTATTTATGGCCTGTGCCCGTGCAGGGCAGGATACCAAAGTAATGCAGAAGATTTTTCCCGGCGATCGTACGGCGATACGGCTGGCTGCGGTGGCTGAGTGTCTAGGGCTTGCGTCGATAGACGGCTAACAACCCTCGCCCCATAATACCGCGCCTACCACCGTGGCGCAATAATCGTACTACCAGCCACCGCCAAGGCTTACGCAATATCCACCCCATCCCACGCCGTCGCCCCAATGCTGCCAAAAACGTCCATACATCGTCTTTTTCAAGGCAATCGTGCCGAACGCTAACAACATCCAGAGGAAAAAATTGTGCCAACTTTTTCAGGCTAACCGCTGTCCACCGGCTCACCTGTAATGGCGGCAACGATGTCACGCCATTATCCCCCGCCCACCAGCCACCGTGGTTGGGTACGCTAACAATCAATAATCCTCCGGGACGAAGGCGGTTCACCGCTTCTTCTAAAAGCCTGCCTGGCTCTGGTGTTTGCGCCAACAACCCCAGCAACACCACCGCATCCGCCACCTGATCCGTATCGGCCACCGTGCATTTCTTCAGATCACACGCAGACCGAAACTCCGGCGCATTATTATCGGCAATCAGAGCTACTACCGCAGCCGAGGGTATAACCCCTGCGGCCTGTTCTTGTTCCCACACACCCAAAGGCACATCGGCGCGATGAACAAGAATTTTTTCCTGACCCACAGCAGCCTGTTCAGGAAAAAATTCCACCCCCGTGGCTTCACATCGGTACAGAGGCACGATGCCCCCATAAACAAGGGAGTCCGCCACAACGCCTGTGTCCGCAGTCCACCGGGCAGCCAACACCTCCGCAGGGATGCTCCCCTGCAAAACAGCAGGAGCATTCACCACCACCGACGACAACATTAAGCGTGGCAACCTCATTAGGATAAACTTTTCAAGTATATAAGATCATCAAAAGAAGCAATTACATCGCCGGGAAAAACCAGTATCACCCCTACCTGATTGTGACAAAAAGCCCTGAGATTGGAGGAAATATCGCTGGTAATTTCAGAATAATTTTTAGTCATGGTAAAATCCCACTTTGTTCTTTGTAGCCTGTCATTTCATTCGTATCATCAGGAATAAGCAAGGAGGTTGTTATGGCTCGTATCATTGATGCCACCACCGCAAAAACATGGCTCGACACGGGGCAAGCCATCCTCATTGATGTTCGAGAAACAGCAGAATACAAAGAAGAACACATAGCACAAAGTATTAATATACCATTAAAAAAATGTACCCTAGCCCGATTACCACAAGCATCCGGAAAAAAAATTATCCTGCATTGTAAAGCCGGCACAAGAGGAGGGCGGGCGTGTGATGCCCTATTGCTTGAAAACCCGGGGTTGGATTTATACAATCTTAATGGCGGACTGACAGCTTGGAGCGCAGCCGGGCTCCCCACCATTAAAGGTAAAGTGCTACCCCTCATGCGTCAGGTACAGATAACGGTGGGTGCTTTGGTAGCTGTGTTTACCGGGCTAGGGTTTTTAGTACACCCTTTGTTTCATGCCCTTGCTGGCGTCATGGGTCTAGGCTTATTGAACGCCGGGGTTACTGGGTGGTGCGGTATGGCAATGTTACTGGCAAGGATGCCTTGGAATACCAAGGTAAAAATGGTGTGCGCTCTACCGGAAAAGTAATTTTTTCCTATTAAGGAGAATTTGTTCTCCTTGTTTATTACCCTTGTCATCAACCAGCAGGGAAATTAGACTGCAAAAGTTAGGAGTTTTTTGTGTTGGCTCTCGATATCATCGTTTTTGCCGTAGTGGCAGCGTTTATTTTCTGGCGTTATAGGTCAGTATTAGGCCAGCGCAGTGATGACGATGTTACCCGCCCACCGCCCAGACAGAGCCAATCTCCCCAGAGTAGTGATGATGGTGTAGTCGTTCTTGATCGCGGCCAGTTTCGAGAAGTACGTCCCACACCCCCAGCCCCTGCACCAGAATCCTTGGCCGGGGCATTAGCCGCCATTGCCAAAAAAGAAACAGATTTTTCGGAAAAGAATTTTCTTGCTGGCGCACGGCAAGCTTTTGGTATTATCGTCACCGCTTTTGCCGAAGGTAAAACTGAAACATTACGCCGCTTTCTAGATGACTCGGTGTTTGCGGCGTTTGAACGAATAATTCAAGAACGCCAGCAACGGGGCGAAGTAGTTCAATTTACGCTGGAAGATATCCGTACAATAGACTTACTAGAAGCCAAACTCGACGGTGATATTGCCACCCTAAAAGTAGAAATTGTCAGCGAACAACAGCAGATTCTCCGCGATGCCTCAGGCACAGTCATTGAAGGCGATCCTGATAAAATCAATGAGGTTAGGGATATATGGTCGTTCCGCCGGACTCTTGGTAGCACCGCTCCAACATGGCGATTGATAGCCACACAGGCATCTTAAAAAAATTGGCTCTCCTGCAAAATGGGTGGGTAGAAAACCTGCCAATGCCACACCCCCGGTCGCGAGCGCCGGAGGCGCGTGGCGATCAAGCATACATTTTTCCTGGATGGCCACGGTGCTCCGCGCCTCGCCATTGACGGAGTTTCCTCCTGAAAGTTTCCAGAGCTGCAAAATATTGCCTGAAGGGGGTGCATGTTCCACCCACCAGTTTTGGGAAAGAGCCAAGAAATTACGGTATATCTCGTGCTTTTGGAGTCTCAAACAAATCAAAAACACCTCGAAACACCCCCGGGGTGAAAGCCGTGAGCGGGTTGACCCTTATCGATGGATTGTTCAATGCGCCCTCCGCTGTATAGCGTACAGCAATTATACCTTCCTGTTTGTTTTGCGTCAAAAAATCACCTATCAAGGGGATTCCACCGATAATTTGAGTTACAATGTAAGCGGGCATAACCGCCCCTTTGATATCCAACTGTTCATCGTGCAGATTAATAGTCCCCGATGCCAAAATGCCCAACGACGAACCCGTCATTTTCATATCATCAAGAAATAAGATGGAATCACTCAGCCGTCCCTTAGCCGTCAGTATGGAAAATGGCAAACCGTTGCCCATCAATAAATCAACAGGTGCTGTAATTGATGCCACCGATAGAATTTTGCCCAGTAACGGCGCACGCCACAACCCAAAGTCCTTCACTGTTAACTCATAAACAGATGGATCACCTAAATAAATTGTGCCCGTCAAATCGCCGCTACGCATATTCGAATATATTCCAAAAGCTGCTAAAACGCTTCCCGCGTCTTTGGCTTCTACAGTGAGCTTTTTTTCTGCCAATCGGGCACTAAATGGCACCGCACCGTCATTTTTTATTATAAAACCCTGCACATTCGCCTGCATTGTCTGGCCATTACGCTGTTGATACCGCAAAGTAACTTTCTTGGCGTTTGCTCCCGTATTTGATTTTAGCGAATCTATGGCTATATTAATATCAAGCGGTGGCTTTTTCTTGTCTGATCCCCCTTTATCATCAGGTATTTCCAACGGACGCAATCGCAGACTTTTAAAATTTCCAACAATCGAATAACCGCCTGCTTTTGAGACGCTATAATTCACGCTGCCGTGTGTATCACCCAACTTCAAGACTGTAGTCTCAAAAAAATTAACACTGCCATTTTGCATTTTACCATTACCTCGCAACACATCTTTACCACTTACCAACACTACTGATTCTATTTGTGTACTCCGTTCATTAATCGAGATGTTTGCTTCAAGACTGGCTGGCACATTGATGGGCTTATCCCAAAATATCCATGGCATCTCCACCATCGCCCGCATCATATCCGCGCGCAATACTACGGATGACTTTCCAGAAGTCTTACGCTGCCACGTAACGGTCGCCCCCACCACACCGCGTAGACGTTGACCAAGGTCTACTCCTAGGGACAATAATTGCTCTGGCATCACGTTAGTGGCATTTATAATAGCAGTCTCTGTAATTGCTGCCTTTCCCGTGAAATCTCGTTCCCAAAGCAGATCATTGGCAATCCCATTCAGTAACCCATGACCATTAATTTTTGCGCCTTGCGGTGTTATAAAAAGAACGCCGTTGAGTTGTTGTAATCGCAACGCTGTTTTCGGAACAGAAAAACCAACATCCTTTAACTTCCCATTGACATCAATATGTAGCTGACTCACGGGGAGATCGTTCAGAGGAGGAAAGCGGGCAAAAAAATGGGTCTCACTGCTTCCACTTGTTTGACCAGGCAAGAGGCCAAAAACATCAGCATAGTGCAGCGGGGCTGCATTAATAATAGTAAGATGATCGGAAAGGCTCCCAAATAATTTCAAATCAATCACAACTTCTTGGTCATCATCATCAAGACCAAGAAAACTCACCGTACCCCCTACAATACGCACTCCCTGACACACACCACTATCTAGAACAATATGAAAACTATTGGCATCAAATGTCGCATTGCCACTAGTTTGCTGTACCGATGGCAAATCACCAAGGTAATGGACAATAAAATTATCAAGCCGCATCCCTCCCTTCAACTCATGCAGGGTCAGTCCTATTCCGTTTGCCGTTTGATGGACACCAAGGCCTAGTTGAAGATGCAGTGTACGAATATTGCCCGCATCCAGATTAGCAAAAATCCAAGCCCTAGGGTTTGGTGCCAGACCCTCCGGCCAAAGTTGGCGTAAACTTGCAAAATCAAGCAGATCAAGCGCAATATGACCCGTAATAGCCGCCTGGTGCATGGCACTATCCCAAACCGCAGCCACCGATGCCCGCAGGGTTCCACCCGCAAGGCGAAGCTGTGCATTATCAATTTGTACCGAACGCTTTATAAAATCTATAAGTATTGTTAAGGTGCCAGACCCCACAACTGCAGCAACACCAGCCGTCGGTTCCGATGATGTTACGGTCAGCATTAACTGAGGAAAAATACCACCAACATTGGTACCACTTAATGTCATTTGCAATGGTACAGTAATCAATCCAATTTTTAATGAACCGACAACAGCACCATTAACACCCACCGCCGAGGCCTGAATCGTCCCTGTTATATCTTTAAGGCTCGCCAACGGAACTGGACTCATGTCATCAAAAAGCCATACTTGACCATTATTTACCGCGAGCATTCGAACGGGTAACTTTTCAAGAATACTAGAAATCCAACTACTTGGATCTAAAACAAACAATGGCTCAACTTGATGGGTTCTACTCCACAAAGACCGCTTATTCTCAGAATGCAACACCACACGCACCATTGGTTGTTCCAGCGTTAAATCGGTAATTTCATAACCATGATCATGATTCAGGCCATAATGCAAAATACCGCGCATTGACTGCCATGACAGTCCGCCAGAATTGTTTTTGGTACCTATTACTGTATTTGCCGATTGCACTTCAATAATTTGCTCTCGCAAATCCCAAACAAGACGCACATCTTGTATGCTTACTTGCTCCCCCGTCACTAACTCCATCGCCAAACTAACAAAACGATCCACTGTCGTGCCCGTTAAAGGAGTTCCAGCAACAAAAAAAATACAGGCCAGCGTTACCACTAACGCTGCATTTAAAATTTTACCTAGCAATCCAAAAAAAAGAACAATAGTGGCATTAGAGATGCAACGACAAAAGTCCAAAAAAGGGCGCATGAGGGGATATTCCTTTAATCGGGCTATCCTAACCCCCTCAATCCCCTGTTCACCAGTGTCAAAAATCCAACATCAATACCACTACCTAACGCATAGGCCAAAGTCTCTCGATACTTAATCAAGCGGACAGAATTATGGGCTTCAAAACCCTCAAGAGCCTTGGCCACAGTATCTTTTTTAATAGTCTTTAACAAACCAGTACTAAGATTACGGATAATTTCATATAAATCAGCCAAAACCGCCGTACGCGCCTGCGCCTGCCAAGGAGCATTCAATGGAATAGCCGCAGCCGCCATTTCAAGTTGCGGCAATGCAAGCATTTCCGCCAAACCGACATACCCAGCAGCAGCCTCCGACAATGAAGCCTTCGTGGCCTCAGCCACACGGATAATATCGGTAGCATAACGCAACGGTTTCAACTGTGCTACCTGATGCGCTAACTCTTCTGGTACATGAGCAGCTATCCATGCTTCTGCTTGTTGTTGTGCTACGGTACTTTGCATACTGGGCGTCTCTCGAAATGCTTTTTTCAATGCCGTAACAGACGGGGCATAATGAGCCACCAAAGCAGTCACATCCAACGGTTGTTTTTCTTGACCCAAAAACCACAACGCTTGATGTTCAACAAGAGTATTCACTGCCTGATGCAATTCCAGCTGCACTGAAACAGCTACCTTGTTGTCTAATTCTTCGATTGCCCCCCACAGTGCTCTGAGACCAAAGACCTCCCGCGCCGTAGCATAGGCACGAACAATATCACACAAAGGTGCACCACTTGTCTCCTCCAACGCGTGGGCAAAATGAATACCACAACGGTTGACGATACTGTTGGCCGCGTGGGTTGCAATAATCTCCCGGCGCAGAGGATGCGCTAAAATCTCTACTTCAAAATTTTCCTGCAACTTTAAGGGAAAGTACCTTTTTAAATCATTAGCCATACGCGGCTCATCGGGAATTTTCGAGGTAATAAGTTCGTCGAAAATATCCATTTTAGCATAGGCCAACAACACCGCCAATTCCGGTCTTGTCAGGGGTTTATTCTGACGGGTTCGGGATGCTAGAATAACATCATCAGGCAAGCATTCCAGCGCACGATTCAGCTTCCCTTTAGCCTCTAACCGCCGCATCAACCCGGCATAGGCACCATGCAACTGAATGCCCTTGGCTTCTGCTAGGGATAATGCTGCCGTCTGTAGATAATTGTCGTAGGTAACGAGACCTGCAACCTCATCAGTCATGGCTTCAAGCAGCCGGTTGCGTTCCTCAATCTTAAGGTGTCGCCGCCGAGTTACTTCCTGCATGAGAATTTTAATATTGACCTCATGATCCGAACAATCGACCCCAGCAGAATTATCAATAGCGTCCGTGTTCAGGCGTACGCCATGCTGTGCTGCCTCAATTCTTGCTTTTTGGGTCATGCCTAGGTTCGCGCCTTCGCCAATAACTTTGGCTCTCAATGCCGCAGCACTGATACGCAAAGAATCATTGGTTTTATCACCAACCTCCACATCGGTTTCATGATTGGCACGCACATAAGTCCCAATACCGCCAAACCACAATAGTTCGATGTCCATACCCAAGATGAGACGAATCACCGCATCGGGGGATAAGGTATTTTCCTCTGTACCCAAGATGGCCTTTGCTGCAGGGCTAAGAGAAATCGTTTTACTATTGCGATCAAAAACACCCCCACCTTCGGAAATTAGCTGAGAATTATAATCAGTCCACTGCGAAGACGGAAGATTAAACAGGCGTTTACGCTCAGAAAAACTTGAGACTATATCAGGGTTTGGATCAAGAAAAATATGCCGATGATTAAAAGCTGCCAGCAGGCGAATCTGTGGGGACAACAACATTCCATTACCAAATACATCCCCCGACATATCGCCCACCCCGGCGACGGTAAATGGCATTTGTTGAATGTCTTTTCCGCGTTCTCGGAAGTGACGTTTAACAGCTTCCCAAGCCCCACGGGCGGTAATACCCATTTTCTTGTGATCATAGCCGACAGAACCGCCACTGGCAAAAGCATCACCAAGCCAAAAGCCGTATTCAGCAGCCAAAGCATTGGCAATATCCGAAAATGTTGCCGTGCCTTTATCAGCAGCAACCACTAAATACGGGTCATTCCCATCATGCCGTACTACTTGTGCCGGCGGCACAACTTTTTCATCTTTTAAATTATCGGTGATATCCAACAGCCCACGAATCAGGGTTTGATAACACCGGATGACCTCCGCCTGCTGTTCTTCCCTAGGCAATCCCACCAACGATTTTTTAACAATAAACCCGCCTTTGCTCCCTACTGGGACAATAACGGCGTTCTTAACCATTTGCGCTTTAATAAGACCAAGCACCTCCCGGCGGAAATCTTCCCGGCGATCCGACCACCGAATACCACCCCGAGCCACCTTACCGCCGCGCAGATGAATACCCTCCATATATGCAGCATAAACAAATATTTCCGCATAAGGACAAGGCTGTGGCAAGTCGGGCACAAGAGAGCTATTTATTTTAAATGAAAAATATTTTTTCAACTGGCCATTGGCATCATGCTGAAACATATTAGTACGCCAGATAGCCTCAACAAGAGCAATCAGATAACGCACAACGCTATCTTCCACTAGACTTCGTACTGTCGCCATCTGCCCTTGTAGCCGAGCACGCACCACATTTGGATTGATTGTTGCTTCAGGAGAAAACCGAGCATCAAACAACGCCGCTATGTCTGCTGCAATAGCAGGATAGGCTAATAACATCGCACTAATAACTGCCACACTATGAGCAAACCCAGCTTGGCGAGCATAACAAGCCAACGCCCGAAGAGTTGCCACCTGTCTCCAGTGCAGACCAGCAGTCATCGTCAAGCCATTGAGGGCATCGTCTTCGGCATCACCGCTCCACACAGCAACAAACGTGGCTTCCACCGCTGCTGCGATGGCATCATCTAAAACAAACCCCGCGACTGAAGCAAATACGGTAAAATCATGAATCCACGCTTTAGTGAAGTGACCAGCAGCCTTAATCTCATAAGCATCCTCACCCATAGTGCGAAAGCCTATATTCTCCAATATTGGCAACACACGGTAAAGAGGCAAAGCATTATCGAGGGAAAAAATACGAATACTATATTGGCCATGCCCCCGCTCTGGTACAGATACAAGACGCACATGAATACGTTCATCAGCATACAACATCGCCAACATTTGGGTATCAGCGGCGGCAACAGAAGGCGTTGAGGCTTCTTGATACGATAACGGAAAGCCGTGGCCAAACCTAGTATGCAACGCCATACCAACATTATTTGGACAAATAGCATCAAGTGCCTGACGCAAGCTTTCTGTCCAACCATTGACAATTTCATTCACACGCCGTTCTAAAGCAGTATAATCAATAACAGGCTTGGTTTTAGGATTAACCGCAAAAACAAAATTGAGTCTTGCCAGCACTGATTCTTCTACTTGGCCATTACTAACCCGCACCACACCAGCAACAGCATGAGCCAGCAATGCTTCGATACGCCGCAAGACATCCTGACTAAATTTTTCCCGTGGCAAATACACCAGAGCACTAACCGTATGCTCCCACGGAGCGGTATGCAAAAACAAGGCAACCCGTGGGCGTTCTTGCAGACGCAGGACATTGATACTCAAACGAAAAAGCTCATCATTGTCAAGTTGATAAATGTCATCCCTTGGCAGGGTTTTAAGAATTTGTAGTAATACCTTACCATCATGGCCATTAGGATCGAGGCCAGACTTCTCCAGCACATAATGCGCTTTATGACGCAAAAAGGGAATTTCTTCAGGGCTTTCTTGATACGCACTGGACGTAAACAAGCCAACTATTCGCAACTCTCCCGACAATCGGGATCTATCATCAAAAACCTTCAGAGTAATTACATCCAATGGCACCGCACGGTGAACAGGAGAAATAGCCTTGGCTTTTGCCACATGGAGCAATTGCGATTTGGCAAGAAACATCTGAATATCAATAGGGAGAGTCTCGGATGATTCTTCTTGAATATCGGTAAAGAATACCGCTTCTTGCTCACGAAGGATGCCCAAACCATCCCCATTGGGAATAATCCGCAAACCTGCCCCGTAAGGGTCATGGTAATGCCGAGCCTGAACCCCCAAAAGCGTAAAATGATCCGCCAGAAGCCATTCTAGGAAAGCTATTGTTTCAGTGCGTTCTTCGGACGGCACAGGTGGTTCATGACGACGGAGAACATCAATATGTTGATGCACCATAGCCTGCATAGCAGGCCAATCTGTGTTAGCCGCCGTCACCGCAGCTAATACACGCCGTACCCCCACTATCAATGTTTCCCTGCCCGCTTCGTCTTGGGGCACCTTGAGATAAATCAACATCGCCGAGACTATCTCAGCACCGCTTTCAATAGGATAGACCCCGGCAAATCTCTGTAATTTAACGATATTATTTTTATTATCCCGAACAACAAGAACTACCGGATGGGCAATAAAATCAATATTGAACCCTTGCTTAGCAATAGCGGCTGTTACCGAACTAACCAAAAAGGGGCGATCTTGATTGAGAAGCAATAGTGCTGCCCGACCCGGCTGCACGCTATTGCGCAGCGAAAGAAATGGCTCTCGATCATGCCTAACATCCAACAGTTGCCACAACGCCTCAACATCGTCCGCAAAGGCTGATGGCAACAAATACTGGCGTTCTTCCTCGCCAACATCATTCAAAAAAAGTTCTAGAAATTTTCCTTCTAAACCAGAGGTTATCTTCTGCTGGAGGCTTTCCCAAGAAGCTAGTGGAAGGATCATAGAGCGTACATTCTTTGCTATGTTGGTCATACTTTTGCAGAAATCAGGGGAAGAACGGCAACTGTCAACTGCAAAATAATTTTTTATCCAAGAAATTGCTGGTGCAAACAATTTGACTATTCCGTTAAATCTTTCCAGACCCCTTTGAGTTTATCAAAAAATCCTTCAGATTTTGGACTGACGTTGCGTCCATTGGCGAGAACTTTAAATTCTTCAAGTATTTCCCGTTGTCTGGTATTGAGATTTACCGGGGTTTCTACTTGGAAATCTATATAAAGATCACCACGGCTTTGCTGGCGAAGAATGCTCATGCCCTTACCGCGCAAGCGTACCCGGTGCCCCGATTGGGTGCCTTGGGGAACCTGCACTGATAGACGGGCACCATCAATCCCGGCCACTTCCACGGTACCGCCCAAAGCCGCTGTCCATACCGGAAGCGGCACCATGCACAACAATGTACTACCATCCCGATGAAATAATGGATGTTCATTAACATGAACAAAAAGATACAAGTCTCCCGCCGATGCACCCCGAAGCCCAGCCTCCCCTTCCTTGGCAAGACGAATACGGGTTCCATCCTCCACCCCGGGAGGAATATTAACTTCTAAGGTACGTTCCTTATAGACTCGCCCTTCGCCATGACAGGTAGGGCATGGGTGCTCGATCATCGAACCAGTACCACTGCACACCGTACAGGTACGCTCCAGCGTAAAAAAACCCTGTTGTACACGCACCCTACCATGACCCTTACAGGTAGAGCACCGCACAGCACCGCTCCCCGCTTTACTGCCAGTGCCATGGCAATCACCGCAAGGCATGGGGGCACCAAAATGGATGGTAGTGGTTTTACCAGCAAAAGCATCTTCTAGAGAAACCTGAACATCATAACGAATGTCCGCACCGCGACCAGCACCAGCCTGGGGTTGCCCACCACCCATACCACCCATAAAGTCGCCAAAAATTTCTTCAAAAATATCGGAAAAGCCCTGATGCCCTCGAGCCTGTCCCCCGCCGCCTTGAGTAAAGGCGGCATGACCATAGCGATCATATGCGGCACGTTTTTGCTCATCCTTCAACACGTCATAGGCTTGGCTTATTTCTTTAAACTGATGTTCAGCCGCTTTGTCCCCGGGATTTTTATCCGGGTGGTATTGCATCGCCAACTTACGGTAGGCTTTCTTAATGTCATCGCCGCTGGCGTTTTTATTGACGCCTAAGGTTTTATAAAAATCGGTACTCATGGGAAGCGGCGTATAGCAGAGATGGTTGTAAAAATCTACTACCTACCTTAAATCGTCCCGATGCCATCGTGGACTGCCGCCATTTTGACCTTGTTCCCGGAAATGTTTCCCGGTGTCCTCGGCGCATCCTTGGCCGAAAAGGCGCGGGAAAAAGGACTGTGGGATTTAGAGCTTTATAATATTAGGGATTTCGCCACCGACAAACACCATACCGTGGACGATACCCCCTACGGAGGCGGCGCAGGAATGGTACTCAAACCCGATGTAGTAGCCGACACCCTGGATGCCGTTTTAGCACGACACCCCGAACGGCAACAATGGCCGAAGGTTTATTTAAGCCCCAGGGGCGCACCCCTCAATCAAGTGATGTTGAACACTTTTTCAACGCAGCCGGGCATTATTTTACTATGTGGACGCTATGAAGGGGTTGACCAACGAGTTTTAGAGGCTTATGAAATGACGGAAGTTAGTCTTGGCGATTACATTCTGGCAGGCGGCGAAGTGGCCGCTCAAGTCGTTTGTGAAGCTGTGATTCGACTTCTCCCTGGCGCGGTGGGCGATCCGGCAACCCATACGGAGGAATCCTTTTCCTCTGGATTGCTTGAATACCCTCACTACACCAAACCGCCTGTTTGGCGGGGGGCAGAGGTTCCTGCGGTTTTGCGGGGCGGAAACCATGCGGCAATCACTGCTTGGCGACGTCGGCAGGCCGAAGATATAACCCTTGCTCGGCGTCCCGATCTGTGGCGATGCTGGCAAGAAAACAAGTAACGCGTTTTTTAGGATAACGGTCATGAATTTGCTACAACGCCTTGAAAAAGAACACCTCGACGCTCTTTCCGCCAAAAGGCAACACCCCGATTTTGCTCCCGGCGATACGGTGCGGGTCAATGTAAAAATTGTCGAAGGCGAGCGTGAGCGGATTCAGGCCTATGAAGGCGTCTGCATCGCCCGTAAAAATGCCGGATTGCAGTCCACTTTTACCGTACGAAAAATTTCCTATGGCGAGGGCGTTGAACGGGTATTCCCCTTGTATAGCCCCCGCGTGGATAGCGTCGAACTTGTCCGCCGCGGTCAAGTACGCCGGGCAAAACTTTACTATATGCGCGCCCTGCGTGGTAAAAAAGCCCGTATTAAAGAACGTACCACAGGCGTTGGCATGGCAAACGGCAGACCAGTAATTGCGAACGCAGCAGCGGAAGCCTAACACCCACTCCCTAGGAGCCGGAATGACAAAACCCCTCACGTCCGCCAATCGGGTTATCGGGGTTCTGAACGGGCCAAACCTTAATTTGCTCGGTACCCGTGAGACAAGCATCTACGGCTCATTAACATTAGACGGCCTTAAGAAACTTTGCAGCGACACCGCCAAAGACAGCGGCTACACTATTGATTTCAGACAGTCCAATAGCGAAGGCGATCTCGTAACTGCCATTCAAGAGATGGCAACCAGCACCAGTGGCCTCGTCATCAACCCCGCCGCCTACACCCACACCTCTGTGGCCATTCTTGATGCCTTACGCGCCTACCCCCATCAAGTCATCGAAGTGCACCTCTCCAATATCTACCAACGGGAAGAATTCCGTCGCCATTCCTATGTGTCCCTGCGTGCTGATGGGGTGATCAGCGGTCTGGGCGCGGCAGGGTATAGGTTGGCGATTTTGGCGTTGGTGCGGTGATAGCTGTGGTGGATGGGAACTATACCGCTCTCTATAAGTACCTATCTATAAATATTGCAGCACTGGCCTGAAGAGCCGCGCGGTGATGCGGTGTCATGTTAGAGAGGGTTTTGTACACCATCGCTAAGCGCGGGTTACGGCTTAGCTTGTCGGCGTTACGAATCAGAAAATCCCAATACAGGTAATTGAAAGGACAGGCGGTATCGCCCGTTTTCTCCTGAACTTTATACTGGCATCCCTGACAGTAATCAGACATTTTGTTGATATAAGCACCACTGGCGGCATAAGGTTTACTCGCCAACAAACCCCCATCAGCAAACAGTACCATCCCCGATACATTAGGTAATTCAACCCATTCATAAGCATCAGCATAAACAATGAGGTACCATTCATTCACCGCATCGGGATGCACACCCGCAAGCAGCGCGAAGTTTCCCAAGACCATCAGGCGTTGGATATGATGGGTATAGGCGTTATCCCTAGTATCTTTTATACACTGTTTGAGGCAGTTCATGGCGGTTTCACCACTCCAGTAAAATTTTGGCAGTGGGCGGGTGGCCTCTAAAAAATTCTCGTTTTTGTACATCGGCATTTTAAGCCAGTAGATACCGCGAATATACTCCCGCCAGCCAATGATCTGGCGGATAAAACCCTCCGCCGCATTAAGAGGGACATGACCATGTCGATAGGCATCCTGAGCCGCCGCCGCGCATTCCAACGGCAACAGCAAGCCGCAATTAAGATAAAAGCCAATATGCGCATGGTACATCCACGGCTGTCCCGTTAGCATGGCATCTTGATAGTCACCAAAAAATGGTAGGCGCTCCTCAATAAAATGCGCCAGTACACACAAGGCATCAGCGCGAGTCACCGCAAAAGTAAACGGCTCCAACACACCAAAATGATCACCGAACTTCTTGCCAACAAGACTCAAGACTTCCTGCGTGATGGCATCAGGTACAAAAGCTAAAGGTGAGGGGATCAGCAGCCCGCCGCCGGGCGATTTACGATTTTCTGAATCATAGTTCCACTGGCCGCCTTCAGGCAATGTGCCGTTCATCAGTAAGCCCGTTTTACGACGCATTTCGCGGTAAAAAAATTCCATCCGCAGTTGCTTTTTACCCTGCGCCCAAGCGGCAAACTCCTCTGGTGTGGCGATAAAACGATCATCGGACAAAATCTGCACGGGAAGGCCAAGGGCCTCTCCCCACGCCTGCATCATTTGCAATACCCGGTACTCCCCCGGAAAGGTGCAGACAATCCGGGTAATTTTATGCCGGGCTATCGCCCGCTGTACCTCTCCGGTAAAATTTCCACTGTTGCCTGTATCGTCAAGGCGCACATAGTCCACGGTATAGCCAGCTTCGATCAACTCAGCCGCAAAATGGCGCATGGCGGAGAACAAGAGGGCAATTTTCTTGGGGTGATGCTTGACATAGGTGGCCTCATCCCACACCTCGCACAATAAAATAATATCCCGCACTTTATCAGCGTTGCTCAGGCTAGCCAAAGACAGAGTAAGCTGATCACCCAACACCAGGCGCAGCGTTGTCATAATCCCGCCTCATCTAAATTAAACAAAATAATTTCCATCAAGGCGTGACTTCCCTATTTTTTTCTACAGCGTTCTGAGCAATATTTTACATCGTCCCATACCTTTGCCCACTTTTTACGCCAAGTGAAGGGACGCTGGCATACCAGACAAACCTTTTGCGGGAGGGTTAGTTTTGCATGAGCCATAAGGGTTTATAATACGCTAAAGACTGCTCAAACCCGCCACCAAACTATCCACATCCTCCCGCGTCTTTACTGTACACCACTCCCCCGCCGGGTAATCCACCACCGTGACGCCCATAGCGCAGCGATCAAGGCACCCTGCCCGGTTGATACGAACACCTTTAATGCCTTTCGCTTTCACTTGAACTTTACAGTAATCAAACAAGTCCTCTGCCCCTTTGCTAGCGCAGCAGCCCTGCGGGGCATCGTCCGGGCGACGATTAAGACAGAAAAAAACATGATGCCTCAAGGGGGTCATGCTTTCTTTTTCCATCCCGGAATAATTTTTTGCACCGCCCGGGCAATGCCTAGTGCGGCATTGGGCACGTCCTTAGTAATAATACTGCCCGCACCAATAGTGGCACTATCCCCAACAGACACCGGAGCGACTAAAGCGGTGTTCGAACCAATAAAAGCCTTTGCCCCAATCATCGTGAGATGCTTTTTCTCGCCATCGTAATTGCAGGTAATTGTTCCCGCACCAATATTTGCCCCGGCACCAATGCTGGCATCGCCTAGGTAGCTCAAATGATTCGCCTTTGCCCCAACCCCTAAGGTAGCGTTTTTTATTTCAACAAAATTGCCAACATGGGCATCCGCCGCAAGGACAGCCCCAGGCCGCAGGCGTGCATAAGGTCCAACCACGGCATTTTGACCAACAGTGGCCTGTTCCAGATGAGAAAACGCCCGAACTCGCGCCCCGGCCTCCAACACGACGCCATTACCTAATACCACAAATGGCTCAATCGTAACATCAGCAGAACATACCAAATCGGCGGACAGCCATACCGTTTCTGGCGCGGGCATTGTCACCCCAGCTTCAAGCAGTTGCCCCCGCATCCGCCGTTGAAAAATAGCCTCGGCTATGGCCAGCTCAGGACGGCTGTTCACCCCCAGCACTTCCTCCGGATCGCAAGCCCGCACCGCCGTTGCCCCGTACCCAGCCTGAACAGCCAACCCAACACTATCCGTCAGGTAATACTCACCCTTAGCATTCTTGTTGGACAGTTTTGGCAACAAGGTGCTCAATACCTCCCGGCGAAACGCCATAATCCCGGCATTACAAAAACGAATTGCCCGTTGTTCTGCTGTTGCATCAGCGTACTCCACAATCCCCAGCAGCCGCGCCCCGTCGGTTTGCAGGCGTCCATATTGAGCCGGATCGGCAGGCTCAAAGCCCAACGCGGCAACCCCGCCGTGATCCAATGCCTGCAATAACTGGCGCATCGTCCCCATGGTTAGCAACGGCGTATCACCATACAGCACCAAAACATTACCGCCACTACCCGGCGCGTTTTCGAATGCCATCCGTACTGCGTGACCGGTACCCAGACGCTCTTTTTGCACCACTGGCCGCACCCCGTCCGGTAAAGAATAGGTGAAATCCTCAGCCACCACCACGCTAATACTGGCTGGTTTTAACTGAGCAGCCGCATACAATACATGATCAAGCAATGTTCGCCCTGCCAGCGTATGTAAGACTTTCGGCAAGGCAGAGCGCATCCGGGTTCCTTTACCTGCCGCCAAGATAATAATATCCGTTGTTGTCATGGGATAGCCGTCACTGTTTGCAACTGGGCTATCGCCTCGGCTCTAGTCAACACCTGTTGACCTTCGGCTCCCAACCTGCGCACAGCCACGGTTTGCTGTGCCACCTCATTCTTACCCACCGCCCAAATAAACGGGGTTTTAGTCAAAGAGTGTTCCCGCACTTTATAATTTATTTTCTCATTACGGCTATCCACCACTACGCCAATATCGTGGTCGCGTAAGACTGCGGCCAATTCTTCAGCGTATGCTTTCGCCTCATCTGTAATAGTAGCAACCACCACCGGCACGGGGGATAACCATAGCGGCAAATGCCCGGCGGTATGCTCTATAAGAATCCCCAAAAACCGCTCCAATGAACCAACAATAGCGCGATGCAACATCACCGGGTGCTGTTTACTACCGTCTTCGGCAACGTAGGTCGCGCCCAGACGCTTAGGTAGGACAAAATCACACTGGATAGTACCGCACTGCCAGTCCCGCCCAAGGGCATCGCGAAGCGCAAACTCCAACTTCGGCCCGTAGAAAGCCCCCTCCCCTGGATTCAGAGTAAAGTTCAATCCCGCCGCCAGCGCGGCCTCTTTAAGGGCAGCCTCGGCCTTATCCCAATCAGCATCATCCCCAGCCCTAGTGGCCGGGCGATCGCTGAACTTCACATGAATATCGGTAAAGCCCAAATCTTTATAGACGGTCTTGAGTAATTCACAAAACGCCAATGCTTCGCTGTTGATTTGTTCTTCCCGGCAAAAAATATGGGCATCATCTTGATGAAACGCCCGCACCCGCAACATCCCGTGCAGTGATCCCGAAGGCTCATTGCGGTGCAACGTGTTGAACTCCGCCAACCGCAACGGTAAATCCCGGTAACTTTTAATCCCTTGCTTAAAAATCTGCACATGACCGGGGCAATTCATGGGCTTGACCGCAAAAGTACGGGCTTCGCTTTCACAGCAAAACATATTTTTCGCGCCGAACTTGTCCCAGTGCCCAGATTTTTCCCAAAAAGTCCGATCGAGAAGCAAGGGCGTAGAAACCTCCTCATACCCGGCCTTACTCATTTTCCGGCGAAGATAGTGTTGCAATGTCTGGTACAGTTTCCAACCCTTAGGATGCCAGAAGATACTACCTGGGGCTTCTTCTTGAAAATGAAAAAGACCCATCTCACGCCCGAGACGGCGATGGTCCCGTTTTTCAGCTTCTTCCAGCATTTTAAGATAATTCTTGAGCTGCTCCTCTGTCGCCCAAGCAGTGCCGTAAATACGCTGCAACTGCGGCTTTGTTGCATCACCGCGCCAATAGGCTCCGGCTAAGCGGGTTAATTTAAATGCCGTGCCTAGCTTAGCTGTATTTGGCAGATGTGGACCTCGGCACAAATCAATAAAATTCCCCTGACGATACAAAGTTATATCTGCATCTTCGGGAAGGTCTTGGACAATCTCCACCTTAAATGCCTCGCCCATGCTGCGGAACAGGGCAATGGCCTCATCACGGCTCCACACCTCGCGGACGATGTCTTCATTGCGACTGACAATCTCCCGCATCCGCTGTTCGATTTTTGGCAGGTCATCAAGAGTAAACGGCTCTTCTCGGTAAAAATCGTAATAAAAACCGTTTTCAATAGCCGGGCCGATGGTGACTTGGGTGCCGGGGAACAGCTCCTGCACCGCCTCGGCCATGACGTGGGCGGCATCATGGCGCAAAACCTCTAACGCATCCGGGGCATCTTTAGTGAGAATCTCCAGCGTCGCATCGCTTTTGATGGGGCGACCCAAATCCCACAGTGCGCCGTTCACACGGGCTGCAACGGCACTTTTTGCCAAGGATTTGCTCAAAGCCGCCGCCACCGCGCCGGGCGTGGTATCACGCGCCACCGTTTTGGTCGCGCCGTCGGGAAAAGTCAGGACAATGGTCATCATTTTATCTTCAATGGTATAAAGTCGACAGCCATAAGGCCAGAAATTGGGAAGGTTTGCAAGCTTCTACTGAACCGCTTCTACTGAACCGACCGCCTTGCCACAATACTATCCCCCATGGCATGGCTGGTTAACAAACGTCCTAAAGGCGGGAGAGCGTTCACCACCCGAAGAGCCACACGGCGTCCGGCACGAACAACCGCATAATGTGAAGAAAAAACAGCGTTAATGCCGTGGGTAGCCGTAGACATCAGGGAAATATCGGCGACGCGGCGATGCTCATAACGGCGCAGCACCTCTTCACTGCCGGGGTCCATACCTAAGTGCATAGCTTCCGCCACAATAGACGCCAACGCCGCCGCATCCCGCAGCCCTAAATTAAGGCCTTGTCCCGCCAACGGATGCAGTCGGTGTCCGGCATCGCCCACGGCAGCAAAGCGCGTTGTTGTCAACCGGGGCAACACTCGACGTTGCAGGGGATAGAGTAATCGCTCGGTTTCCAGCACCAGACGCCCAAGAAACGACTCACCAACGGCACGGTGCAACGCCTCCTCAAACCAAGTTTTTTCCAAGGCCGCAAACGACTGTGCCCGCAGGGGAGTATCCGTCCACACCAGAGCGGAAAAATTGCCAACCATGGGAAGTAAAGCTACCGGCCCTTGAGGCGTAAACAGTTCAACAGCAGTATTGTGATGCGGGTTAGGATGACTGAGCACTGTCACCAAAGCTTTTTGTCCATAATCATACACCTCAGGGTATAAACCCGCCGCAGCGGCGGCCTTAGAACCTCGACCATCAGCAGCAATAAGCAATGGTGTAGTAATCCCCTCCGCCACAGCACACCCCGATGTCCATTCAATATTATTCAGCGGCGTGTTGTAGTGAATTTTAACGTCCCGTGCCGCCAACGCTGCATCCAAAGCCCGCTGCAAGGCATCACTGGTGACAATGACCCCCATGGGATCATTCGCCGTCTTTGCTTGAAAATGGGTAGCTGCTTGGCTGCCTTTTTCCGCTACAATAATCCGCTGAATAGCACTGGCTTTATCTGCTAAAAAAGACCAAATACCAAGCTTTTGTAAATATGCTATACTCCCCGCATTGAGTGCCAGAGTCCGCGGATCAAGACCAACCTTCGGTTGCCCCAATGGAGAACGTGCTTCTAATATTTGAACTTGTATTCCGCGCTGAACCAAATCCAACGCTAGGCTCGCCCCAACCGGACCACCACCGGCAATAAGTACGTCATGCACCACCTGCTACCACCGACCTCGTTGACGTTGATTTTCTCTTGCAATACCAGTGACTAACCCAAAACCTATCATCATCGTCAACATCGAGGTTCCACCATACGATAACAAAGGATAAGGAACACCGACCACCGGAAAAATACCAGTAATCATCCCCACATTAACCAAAATATAACTAAAAAAAGTCATAGCTATACCGCCACACACCAAGCGACTAAAACTGTATGGTGACTGACCAGCAAAGCGATAGCACTGAGAAATAATATACCAAGTTAAACCCAACACGCACAATGATCCCACCAGACCAAATTCCTCCGCCAAGACAGTAAAAATAAAATCTGTATGTTTTTCAGGAAGAAAATCCAACTGATTCTGGGAACCGTTTAAAAAACCTTTACCCAAAAATCCCCCCGCCCCAAAGGCAATTTTTGACTGGGTAATATGATACCCTGCGCCTAAAGGATCGCGGCTAGGATCAAGAAATGTCAAAACTCGCTCTTTCTGATAATCATGAAGCAATATCTCCCAAGCAAAAGGAACCGCCGCTGCAGCCAACAGGCCCAGCACCACAAACCAACTAATCGGCACCCCGGCAAAAAACAGCATTGCCCCACCACCAAGACTTAATAACAAGGCAGTTCCTAAGTTCGGTTGCAACAATACCAAGCCTACGGGAATCGCAATTAGGATAATAGCCGGGAGCAAAAATAACGGGCTTCGCGCTTCTTTCGTGGTTACCTCATGAAAATACCGTGCCAGAGCTAACACCAAAGCAATTTTCATCAACTCTGATGGCTGCAACTTCAACCCACCAACGTCCATCCATCGTTGCGCACCCTTACCAACAATACCTCCAACCTCAACAAAAATAAGCAAAATAACACAAAGACAATATACAGGATAAGCCAATGATAAAAAAAACTTCGGCGGAATTTGAGCAATAATCAATAACCCTATTAAACAAACCCCAAAACGAAAAGCCTGCGTGCTTGCCCAGACATCCCAAGTACCACCACCAGCAGAATAAAGCAAACCTATACCCACACCAGACAGCAGACAGATCGCCAGAATAAATCCAACCGGCCATCCGTGCATCGGCCTAAACATTTTGATTCTCGTATAAATAACCGAGAACATCCCGGGCTATGGGCGCGGCTACTTTAGAGCCACTGCCCCCATGTTCCACAATGACACTAACTGCATACTTAGGAGCTTCTGCAGGAGCATACGCAACAAAAAGCGCATGATCGCGCAACTGCCACGGTAGTTCTTCATTTTTGCGCACTCCTCCGGAGCGTTCCTCCATTGTGATTCGTCGCACTTGAGCTGTTCCAGTTTTTCCAGCCATCGAAAAACTTCCCTCTTTAAGACGCGCCCCATATGCTGTGCCTCCGGCACTATTTACAACGGTATACATTGCACTGCGAATAAGACTTAAGTGCTGGGTATCCAAAGGCAGCGGTACAAATTTATCTACAGGATTTTTCTCAGAAACACGGGATAGTCTCGGCAAAACACTAACACCACTGGCTAAGCGTGCAGACATAACCGCAAGCTGCAACGGCGTAGCCAAAATATACCCTTGTCCAATTCCGGCATTTAAAGATTCGCCCGTTGTCCAAGGGGCACGATGACGGCGACGTTTCCATCGTTCCGTAGGAATAAGGCCTGATTTTTCCCCTTCAATTTCAATACCTGTTTTTTGTCCAAGCCCAAGTATAAAAGCCGCCTCAGCAATGGCATCAATACCCACACGGCGAGCTATATCATAAAAATATACATCGCACGAATGAGCCAACCCAGAATGCAAATTCATCGTGCCATGACCTTCTTTCTTCCAGCAATGAAACACATGATTGCCAAGGGGATAAGAACCATCACAATAAACTGTCATTTCCGGATTAATACCACTTCGCAACGCTGCTAAGGCTGTGATCATTTTAAAAGTAGAACCAGGCGCGTATTGTCCTGCAATGGGTTTGTTTAGTAAAGGTGCCTTTGGATTACTGTTCAGCTCCTTCCACAATCCAGGCGGCATCCCAAAATAAAAAGACGATGGATCATAACATGGTGCGGTAGTAAGCGCGAGTACCTCCCCAGTCATGCAATTCATCACCACCACAGATCCACTCTCTTCTCCCAAACGGCGAAATGCAAAAGCCTGTAATTCACTATCAATACTACTTTCAAAATCCTTACCAAACTGGCCATCGTTTTCGTACAAGGTTCGTAACACCCGGCCATGAGCATCGACCTCAAGCTTGCGCACACCAGGACGCCCCCGCAAGATATCCTCATGGGTACGCTCTAACCCCGCTTTACCGATGCGAGCCTCAGGAATACGTAGTACCGGATCGCCTGTTTTATCTTTGGCAATATCTTTTTCTGAAACAGCACCAACATAACCCGTCACATGAGCTGCCGATGCACCGTAAGGATAACTACGGGTGCGAACCTTATCCACCTGCACACCACTGATATTCGTTGCGTGCATTTCCAGCGTTGCCAATTCCGCCCAGGTAAGATTATCCCGCACAACAAGAGGAAGAAACGCCGACTGTGTGGACAACCTTCTCCGCACCGCACTCATTGCACTACTATGAATAGAAAGGGTTTTTTCCAAGAAAGCCAACACTTCTTCCGGATTATTTGTCATTTCAGGGATCAATACAACTTGGTAACTATCTTGATTAAAGGCCATTGTCCTTCCATTGCGATCAAGCAAGCGACCACGCACGGGAGCCAACAGCCGCTCGCTCACCCGATTTTGTTCAGCTTTGGCACCATATGTCTCGGCATCTAAAAGCTGAATTTGCGTTAACCGTCCCGCCAACATCAAAAAACTGCCCGCCTGAATGCCGCCCAACAAAAAGGCACGCCTAGAGAACAAGCGATAACGATCGTGGCTAAGCGTCATGGACAGGTCGCCTGCGCTTCATAAACCCCGTTATTACAAACCACAATATCATATTGGCAAAAAATACCTGCAACTGAGGCAATAAGGGTGGAACCCCTTCTTGGAAAAGCACAAGCCACAAAACCAAAATAGCCTGCAAAAATAAAAGCCATATTGTCCCCAATAACCAGCGGCCACCATGAGGAAGCGCAAGAATAATATCTCTTTTTGCCTTAATCCAGTAAAAGCTTAGTAAAAAAAGCACTGCATTGGCACCAAACGGGGTAGATTGCAAAGCATCTTCGCCAAGCCCCACCAACAGCGGCACAATTACCGAGCCCAAAGTACGAGACTGTATTCCAAGTGCACAATAAAACAATAATCCCAATGAAGGCACAAAATAACTACTTAAATAACCGCGAACCGCTGCTCCTGCGGCAATAGTAAAAAAAAGTATTATCAGTAATAATATAGTTCGAGGCATTGAATCACGGCCTAGTTATTATGTTGCACAGTATGCTACCGTGTTGCTCTGGTAAAGAGCAACTATCCACCAACCGATTCAATTCGCAACTGTCGCGCCCGCGTTAAAATAGCATCTTCAATTTTGCGTGACGTTGCTGTATCAGACGCCTGATCCCGCCAGTCACTGCCTTCTTTACGTTGCCGGAAAATTACCACTTTTAGACCATCCGCACGCAATTGCTTATCTTGAATAAAGACAGAAATTTTCATCCGTTCATCGGATGTCTGGGGCGGCGTGTACCACTCCGTTAAAATCACCCCACCAAAAGGATCCGCCGAAGCCAAAGGCATAAAACTCACGGTATCCAAGGATGCTTTCCATAAAAAAGCATTGACACCAATGCCCGTTCCACCGCCGCCCTCGCCACCATTGCGGTTTTTCTTACCGCCAAAAAGCACGAGACCTTCATCCCCTGTTACCTTGCCGAAACGATATTCTTTTTGTTCCTCGGCAGGATAGGATTGCTCGGAATTTTCCTTAACACTACTGCACCCTATCAGCAGGGCTGCGACCATCAACACCATCGCCAATCTATTCAAATAAAAAAAAATATCTTCATCAACAACAGAAAACTTAGACAGCAAACAACGCATAAAAACCTCTTCGTTAGATGATGATAAACGCTACGCTTCTGCGCGGAGAAAGGCAATGCCTCATTCTGGTGTCAACCCGGATTTATGCAACACGTCCCAACTGCTCTGATACCATTCAGAACCGGGGTAGTTATACCCTAACACAGCAGCATTACGCTTAGCCTCGGAGGTCAACCCAAGGGCAAGATAAACTTCGGTCAGACGGTATAACGCCTCAGGCACATGACTGGTAGTTTGGTAATCGCGAATAACATTACGAAAGCGATTGATGGCAGCAATATAGTTACGCTGACGTGAATAAAACCGACCAATTTCCATTTCTTTACCCGCCAAGTGATCTTTAGTAAGATCAATTTTCAAAGCAGCATCCCTAGCATACGGAGTGTTGGGATAACGACGCACCACCTGATTCAGATCCGCTAGGGCTTTTTGAGTCATTTCCTGATCACGAGCAATATCAGTAATTTGTTCATATGAGCACAGTGCACGAAGGTATAACGCATAGGGTGCCTCAGCACTTGCAGGATGCAAGTCAAGGTATCGATCAATCGCCACTACCGCCTCATCATACTGACTATCCTGATACAAAACGTAAGGGTACATAATCTGGGCTTGCTTAGCCCAAGTGGAATAAGGGTGCTGGCGTTCGACTTCTTCAAAAAGCTTAGCCGCTTTCTTAAAACTACCTTCTACCTCGGCATCTGCGGCTTCATTATAAAGAATTTCAACTGGCTTATCGTCTTCAAAAAGTTTATCTTTTTCATTACCGGCACAAGCGGACAATAACACGATCAGGGGAATAAAGAACCAGTAACGCATGACGGCATCATGGCGGGCGTTGCGGCACGTTGCAAGCGATCGTTGATAGCAACGCCAATGCCTTGATATGGAATTGGAACAACAGCAATACCCTGATAACCTCTGTGATCAAGGTCGTGCAGGAACGCATAAAGATTACGGGCGGCTTCTTCAAGATTTCCTGAAAGACTGAGGTTTTTACGCACAGCACCGCCATTTGGTTCCGGTTGACCAAAACATAGCAATGCTTCATTTATTAACGCCTCTGTTGCATTAAGCCGCAACGGGGTTGTTGGCGCATAATGTCGAACCATCATCCCCGGTGCCCTGATACCCTCTTCCACACGTTTGGGGGCACTCCCAAGAATCGCCTCAAGCTTTTCCATAGGAATTCCCCCAACACGCAACACCCGCCAACCATCACCATCCAAAGCCACAATGGTTGACTCCACCCCAACCGCAGCCGGAGTTCCATCGTCCAGCAATAAGGCTTCTTTTTTAAAAACAGGATCAATATCCGATGCCCGAGTAGGGCTAAGTTGTCCCGATAGGTTGGCCGATGGTGCTGCCAAGGGAAATCCCGCAGCCCGACACAACGCCGCCGCACCAGAGTGAGACGGCACCCGTACCGCTACAGTAGGTAGCCCCGCCGTCACCAAGGCGGCCAATCCCGCCTCATAGCGCATGGGCAGGACTAAGGTTAATGGCCCCGGCCACAACGCCGCCGCCAGATGTTCCGCCCGATCATCAAACACTGCAATGCCACGCGCTGCCGCCGCATCGGCAACATGGACAATCAACGGATTATACGCTGGGCGGCCTTTCAGGGCATAAATTTTACCCACTGCTTCCGGGCTGCGGGCATCGGCAGCCAACCCCCACACCGTTTCCGTGGGCATTAAGATCAGACCTCCACCCTGAAGATGAGCTATTAAAGCAACTATATCAGAAGACATAGCACACTATAACAGAATACAAGCTGTTAAGTCTCCTTTCTTGTTATACTGAACGCATCCGAAATCTTCCGATGCATTCATTCTCAACATACGAGGCCTTTAACCATACCCTAATCTTTTTACGGTATGATTCTTGCACAAAACACCACAAAGGACGCATGAATGGCTGAAAATCGCCAAGGATTAGATATACGCCAGGCACAAGGCTTGATGATGACGCCGCAATTGCGGCAGGCCATTGCCTTGCTGCAAACCTCCCAGCAAGAACTGGCCAGCTTGATTGAAGGCGAACTCCTCATCAACCCCTTATTAGAAGTGCAAGAAACCGCCCCAGACAGCGAGGGAACAGGCGTTGATATCCCCGACGATCTCCCCGATCTCGATAGTGGCGAAGGCGACTGGCGCACCGCCGAGGGCGATGGGGCTGCCTGGGATGCCAGCGGTCATGCGGAGGGCGATCGCCTGGTCAGCCTAACGGATACCATTACCTTAACAGATCATCTCAGCCGTCAAGCAGGCCTAATGTTTTCCGAAGGGCACGAACGCCTAATAGCCGCACAACTTATTGATATATTAGATGGATCAGGGTACTTTACCGAAGATATAACACGTGTGGCCGAACGTCTTAGTGAAGACGTTATCGTCGTAGAAGCGATGCTACTGCGCCTGCAACACTGTGAACCAGCAGGGGTATTTGCCCGGTCTTTAAAAGAATGCTTGGCCTTACAGCTACGCGACCGCGGGCATCTTGATCCGTGGATGGCAACCCTTCTAGAAAATTTACCCTTAGTAGCAACGCGGGAACACACCAAATTACAAAAAATTATCGGCTGCGATAGCGATACATTAGCGGAAATGCTTGCAGAATTAAAAAGCCTTGATCCAAAACCAGGGGCAAGATTCCTTCACGTCCCCGTCGAGGCCATGATCCCCGATGTCTTTGTGTGTAAAAATGCCAATGGTGAATGGACAGCAGAACTAAACCCCCAGGCTCAGCCTCATATTGTTCTCAACAGCACTTTCTACCAAAAAGCCTCCGGAATGATGTCTGATAAAGAACAGAAAAAATTCCTGAGCACCTGCCATCAGAACGGTAGTTTTTTGCTTAAAGCACTCGCCCAGCGGGCGGAAACCATCATGCGGGTAACAACAGCACTGGTGGCGAGACAACAAGACTTTTTCGATAAAGGGATTCGCTATCTTCGCCCCATGGTACTACGGGAAATCGCCGAAGACCTTGGTATCCATGAAAGTACCGTCAGCCGTATCACCACTAAAAAATACCTCGCCAGTCCTCGCGGTACCATGGAACTAAAATATTTTTTCGCCGCTGGTCTCAAGAACGTGGTTGGTCAAGAAGGAGCTATCTCCGCCAGAACGGTGCAACACCGCATCAGCACCATCATAGAAAATGAAAATCCAACAAAACCGCTTTCTGATGAAACTCTTGTGGAAATCCTTGGAAAAGAAGGGATAGATGTAGCCCGGCGCACTGTCGCTAAATACCGGGAAGGGTTAGGGATTGCCAATTCAGCCCAACGACGACGGGAAAAACGGGCATAAAACACTTACGACAACACATCAAACCGACACTCTATGCGCGTCTCAAACGGCGGATTATCGGTAAAATGCACCGTTGCACCGTGACTACGCAAGTCTTCTACCGCCAGCAATACCCCAAAATGATGCAAGTATTCCCCATAATCCAGAAAGTTACCCTCCTGTGCAAAAAGCGCGGACAATGCCAAGGGAACAAGAGCATGAGTAGCCTCAAATACCAAGAAAACACCTTGAGCATCTCGTTGACCGCGTACAGTAATCACACCCCCTTCAGCAGTATGCCGCATCAAAAACAGTAATAATTGTTCTATTGCTTGGCGAAATTTTTCCTCATCAAGTACAAGACTGCCAAGATCGAAAGAAGAGGATAGCTCCAGCTTTATACCACGGGCTTTTGCATCTTTATCAAGCACTGCCACTACATTACGTAAACTTGGTAATAACTGGGTATCGCTAAGATTTAACAATGTTTTACGGGTTTGTGCTGTTATCAATTTTAATGTGGTTTGCAAGGTTTTTTGTAACTGTACACTGGCATTGTGCATAAAAGTTATATAATCATGACGCTTATTTTGGGGCACATTAGAACGTTGGGTCAACGCCGAAAAAGCAGCAATCGCATCCCCCATATCCAGCAATTCTCGGCAATACTTTTGCAAAAAGGCACTATACTGGGCAATGTTCTGACGGCATTTCAGTTCAAGAGCATCTTGATGACTAGTATCTTCAAAAACTAGTAGAATTTCTTTGTTCTCAAGAAAATACGCTTTTGTTTTTATAGTGCCATTATTATCAAGGTTGACTAATATAGTGTCTTTATTGTCCAAGGAGAGAGTTTGTTTAAGTTTTTTGGCCTCATCCTCTTTTAATGAATTGATTATTTTTTGCCAGAGTGCCTCTCCTGCACTATCTTGAGAAAAATTAAAAATATCAAATACTTTATCATTCCATCGTACGGACTGATGGGCTGCGTTCAACCACAACAACCCTATACCCAAGATATTGCCAGCATACTGGGCTGCAGTATAGGCGACTTCAACAGCTTTTTTATTTCTATTCTGTTCTGATATGTCATGATAACAATACAATAACCCTCCAGCCTTCTGGGGTACAATAGTTACCTCAAACACCCTACCATCTAAAAATTCCAGAATGGTCTTTTTTTCTTCCACAAGACTGCGGAATAATTGTTTTTGAGATAGAAGGAAACGATCATAGTTATTCGCCTCTAGAAAAGGTTGTTGTTTTTGTTTGTGTTCGAATATTTTTTCTACAGTTAATGCTTCGTCTTCTAAAACATCTGGGGATAAGCCCCACATAGTCGCTAAAGCATTATTATAAAAAACAAGTCTTCTCTTAGTGTCAAAAAGAGCTACCGCTGTGTCCATGCGATCCAGTATACTTTGATACAGGGTATTTTGATATTCAATATCATGTTCTAACGCAGACACCACCGACACATCACGAGCAAAACCCACCATACCAGCATTACCTTCAAGTGGCATTTCCGAAATTTCGAAAAGCTTCGGTTGCCCCTCCATAATAAGAGTATATCGCTGAGCCATACTAGGCGTTGCTTGATTTTGTACTGCAACTGCCAAGGTAACAATTTCGATTTGTTGTTCCAGTACCTCCAAAAAAGATTTTCCTACTGCTCGTGTATAGGCTTCATTAACAAAAATTAAATGACCATCTGCGGTTCGTGTCCACGCAGGCGTGGGCATTTGATCTATCAAAGCCCGTAATTGCGCGGGCAGGCGATCAATCGACGGCGGGGCAACGGGGGCTACCGGAGACTCTCGCATGGCGAATGGCTCCACCTCAAAAAGAGATTCTGACGGAATATCCATAATAAATGGCGGGCACACCAAGGGCTTATCTTTTTTACGTTTTTTATTCTTGAAAAGCACTCCAAGAAACACCAAAATAAAAAGCAAAAATCCTGCAAAAGCAATCCACAATAAGAGGTTTTTGCTCCCAAGCTCTATTGTTTGTTGAACGTCGGGTATCAACAACAATGGTTGAGTCCTGCCCGGAGCCGGCGAAATAAGAACCCACACACCAAGACCAAGGGGCAACAGTCTTTTTAGACTCCCCAAGAAAAAATCAATAGCGGTAGTGTCCTGGTTTATAATCACCTTCGGGATCGATATTGAGGTACTCTGCTTGCTTTTTCGTTAACCGCGTTAATTTTGCCCCCAATTTTGGCAAATGCAACGCGGCAACCTTCTCATCAAGGCGTTTAGGCAGGATATACACGCCAACACTGTATTTCTTACTATGTTGCCAGAGTTCGATTTGCGCTAGGACTTGATTGCTAAAACTGGCACTCATGACAAAACTAGGGTGCCCAGCGGCGCAGCCAAGGTTCACCAAACGACCTTCGGCCAGCACCAACAGACGCTTCCCATCTGGAAAAGCGACCTCATGCACTTGGGGTTTAATTTCCGTCCAAGTGTAGTTGCGCAGGGCATCGATTTGAATTTCGCTGTCAAAATGGCCGATATTACAAATAATAGCGCGATCTTTCATTTGCCGCATATGATCGAGGGTTATCACGTCAACATTGCCCGTGGCGGTGACAAAAATATCGCCGTTGCCGACGGCTTCGTCCATTGTAACAACCTGATAACCTTCCATACACGCTTGAAGAGCGCAAATTGGATCGATTTCCGTAATCAGAACCCGTGCACCGTGGTTGCGCAGGGCCGCCGCCGAACCTTTGCCTACATCGCCGTACCCGGCCACCACCGCAGTTTTGCCGGCAATCATTGTGCCCGTGGCGCGCTTGATGCCATCAACCAAGCTTTCCCGGCAGCCATACAGGTTGTCAAACTTGGATTTTGTCACGGAATCGTTAACGTTGATGGCAGGGACTTTCAGCTCACCCTTGCGGTGCATCTCATACAAACGATGTACGCCCGTAGTGGTTTCCTCGGATATACCCCTAACATCTTGAAGCAATTCTGGGAATTTTTGATGCATCATCAATGTTAAGTCACCGCCATCATCCAAAATCATGTTGGGACGCCAACCGTTCGAGCCAAGAATCGTTTGCTCAATACACCAGTCTGCCTCTTCCAGCGTCTGGCCTTTCCAAGCAAAAACCGCCACGCCGGAGGCTGCAATAGCCGCCGCCGCCTGATCTTGCGTAGAGAAAATGTTGCAGCTACTCCAGCGCACCTCAGCACCCAACGCCGTCAGCGTTTCAATCAAAACAGCTGTCTGGACTGTCATGTGCAGGCATCCGGCAATCCGCGCGCCTTTCAGGGGTTGCCGCGCCGCATACTCCGCCCGAATCTGCATCAGACCCGGCATCTCGCTTTCCGCCAAGGAAATTTCCCGCCGTCCCCAATCGGCCAAGCTCATATCAGCAACTTTATAATCAACGGTATGGACGTTGGCTTTTTTGGTGGCGACAGTCATGAGAAGTTCCTCTGTTGAAGTCTGTGTAGGCGGAGTAGCGATGCGATGCAAGCAAATGCCACAATACGAAAAAAGAAACCCGCCTTGCGGCGGGTTTCTCTAGTATCAGGCCGGGCTGAAAATTCAGGCGGCTTTTTTAACAACCGACTCAACGGCTTGGTTGAACTGGTTTTGCAGGGGCTGAAGAGCCTTGTTGGTGGCTTCCAAACTCAGCTGAGACACTTGGGTGCCTTTGCTGACGATCTGGTCAAAGTTGTCTTTGGCCAAGCTGGTGTGGATGTCGAACGCTTCCTGAGCGTTGCGGACGGACAGCAATTGTTTGGCCGCAGCAACATTGGACTCAAACAGGCTCTGGCTCAAAGCCACAGCGATTTTACCAATTTCCTCAGCACTTTTGGCTAAAGTGTTGGTAGCTTGGAGAACAGACTCCAAGGCAGAGCGTTGGATTTGGCTGATTTCTTCGAATGAATTGGTCACGGTCTGGGTAGCCTCCTGAAGGTTTTTCTTTGCGGTACTGGCGAATTGAGCATAGCTCTGACCAGCAGATTTAGATTGCTGTTGAAAAAAAGTCTCAGCAGCACTCACCACCGGTTCAACAACGCGAGCAGCAACAGCTGACAACGGGTTAGAAGCGGCGGATTGTTGTGGATTGGCCGATTTGGCACGTGCATTGGTCATAAAGTGATCCTTACCTGTTTTATTAAATAAGGCAGACAAGAAAAAGCCAGCCAGTACGCGTTGTATGCCCTATCACTAATCAGACGTCAAGCATTTTTTTGCAGTGCGGTAAAAACATGAATACAAATGTATTTCTAAGTACTACGCCGCCTTTGCATCCGGAACGGGTTTGCCTTCCATCACCGCCTTAATAGTTAAGCCCAGGTTAGCCGGAGACGGCGAAACAACGATACCAGCCCGGCGCATCGCCTCCATTTTTGAAGCCGCATCACCTTTGCCACCAGCAATAATAGCACCAGCATGACCCATCCGCTTACCAGGAGGGGCTGTTACCCCAGCGATAAACCCAGCCACAGGCTTTTTAATCTTACTGTGCATTAAAAATTCCGCCGCTTCTTCCTCGGCACTGCCACCAATTTCCCCAATCATAATGATGCCCTTGGTTTCGGGATCAGCCAGAAATAATTCTAAGCTATCAATAAAATTGGTACCATTGACAGGATCACCGCCAATACCAATACAGGTGGTCTGACCCAAGCCCGCCGCCGTTGTTTGTGCCACTGCTTCATAGGTCAGGGTACCCGAACGGGAAACAATACCGATACTACCACGCTTATGAATATGACCAGGCATAATGCCAATTTTGCACTCACCAGGAGTAATAATACCGGGACAGTTTGGGCCGATAAGGCGGGTCTTACTTCCCGTCAAAGCACGCTTCACACGCACCATATCCACCACAGGAATACCTTCGGTAATACAAACAACCAAGGGCACACCAGCATCGGCAGCTTCCAGAATTGCATCCGCCGCAAAGGGTGGCGGCACATAAATGACCGACGCCGTGCAACCCGTCTTAGCCCGCGCCTCATGCACTGTATCAAAAACAGGCAAATTCAAATGTGTAGTCCCTCCCTTACCCGGCGTCACACCGCCTACCATTTTAGTACCATAGGCAATAGCCTGCTCTGAGTGAAAAGTTCCCTGAGCACCAGTAAAGCCTTGACAAATAACGGTAGTGTTTTTATCAACAAGAACGGCCATGTATATTCCCTTTATTTTAACAAGGTCGAACCATACTCGGTTGATATGCGTCTGGCAATGTCCTTCTAAAAATTATCAAGACATCTGGGGTTTCTAGAATTAACGCAGTTTGAAAAATTTATATAGCGCGTTGCGTAATTAGCGGTAGATATTGATAAAGTCTTCAGCGCGCTATAAGTTATTTTTGTTCGGCCATTCGGCCGCGGCACTTTGTGCCGTGCGCTGGTTGCAAATATACTTTTAATTGTGCAACCAGCTATAAAATATGGTCTTAATGATGCAGGGTGTTATAACCTTGTAATCGCTCTTCTTCTATCACCACGGCATTCTTCCTACGGCTAAGCTTCTGATAAAATACTGGCACGATAAATAAGGTGAACAATGTACCGATACTCATTCCCCCAACAATAATCCAACCAATAGCGGCGCGGCTTTCGGCTCCGGCACCGCTGGCCAGTGCTAACGGCAATGCCCCCAGTACCGTGGCCGCCGTGGTCATCAAAATAGGTCGCAAGCGAATGGCCGCCGCCTCAACCACTGCCGCCCCCGCATCGCGTCCTCGATCGCGAAGCTGATTAGCAAATTCAACAATCATAATGCCGTTCTTGGCAATCAAGCCGACTAAAGCAATTAGACCTATCTGCGTGTATACATTAATACTTCCACCCGTTATCCATACTGTCAGCAATGCCCCAAACAATGCCAACGGCACAGCCAGCAGAATAATCAACGGATCGCGCCAACTTTCAAACTGCGCTGCTAACACTAAATAAATAAACAATAATGCTAAAGTGAATACTATGCCTAGGCTGCTACTGGCCTCCTTAAACTCCCGGCTTTGCCCCGCCACATCGGACATAACCGTAGAATCAATTTTTTCCAATGCCTGCCGCAGAAAGTCCAATCCCTGACCAATCCCTACCCCCTGGGCTAGGCTAGCAGTAATTGTTACGGCACGTAACTTATTAAAACGATTAAGTTCCCTAGGTGTTACACCTTCACGCACTTGTACCAAGTTTTGCAAAGGAATCATCGCATCACCCCTACCCCGAACATACAAAGCCGTCAAATCATCCGGGGTACGGCGGCGATCATCCGCCAATTGGACGATCACATCGTATTGCTCACCGTTGCGCTTAAAACGAGTGATGGGCGTACCACTGAGCGCAGTACCAAGAGTCGCGCCAATATCAGCCACCGTCACCCCTAGAGCAGCTGTTTTTTCCCGATCAACGCTCACTTTAAGTTCGGGCTTATTACGTTTTAAGTCACTATCTGGCGTGCGGAATAATGGACTTTCCCGCATCTTGCCCAGCAAGGTATTAGCAACTTTTTCCAGATCTTCATAACTTCCGCTACTTTGTATTACGAATTCAATAGGAAGAGAACGCGCCCCTTGACCAAGTGAGGGAGGATTAATGGGAAAAGCCAGCACCCCAGGTACTTGTGCCAAGCGAGGCCGTATCGCTTCAACAATAGCTGTGGAATGTCGGGATCTCTCGCCCCAATCTTTCAAACCTAAAACACTATAGCCTTGTACAATTGTTGGAAAACCCACTACGGTAAAATTCCAAGCGGCTTCAGGCTGATGTTGAAGTGTTTGCTCTACTTGCTGTAAATAAGTATCACTATACCAAACAGTGGAGCCTTCCGGTGCCATAGTAACCGAAAAAATCACCCCGCGATCTTCAATCGGGGTCAATTGCCGGGGCAAACTAATAAATAGCAATACTGCTAAGCCAGCACATATACCCGCAACAATAAGCGTCAAGGGTTTTTTAGACATAATCCAACCAAGACGGCTTTTATAGTGGGCTTCTATATGCCTTAAAAACAGCTCTACCCGTTTACTAAAACCATGAGTGCTATGTAAATCCTTGGCTCTGAGCATTCGAGCGCACATAGTGGGCGTCAATGTCAAAGCCACAAAGCCAGAAATCAGCACCGCTGCCGACAATGTTAAAGCAAACTCAATAAAAAGCCGCCCGGTCTTACCCGTGGAAAACGCCATCGGCGCAAACACCGCCGCCAGCGTCAAGGTCATGGCAATTACCGCAAAAGAAATCTCCCTCATGCTTTTGATGGCCGCGTGTAAGGGATCAAGACCACGCTCTAGATGCCTGTAACTATTCTCTAAAACAACAATAGCATCATCCACCACCAACCCAATGGCAATGACCATGGATAACATTGTAAGGGTATTAATTGTAAACCCCGCTACATACATCAGGATCAACGCCCCAATCAAAGAAACAGGGATAGCCACCAGCGGCACCAATGTTGCCCGCACCGTACGCAAAAACAAAAACGTCACCAACACTACCAACACTGTGGCCTCAACAATCGTATGAAATACATTGGCGATTGACTGGCGAATGAACACCGACGAATCATAGGCGATATTGATCCGCATCCCTTGAGGAAGTAATTTTTCAATTTCAGGCAATACCTTACGAACCTGTGCTGAAATATCCAGAGGGTTGGCTACTGATTGCTTAACAATCCCCAGTGCTATAGAATTACGGTTATTATACCGGGCTATCTGCCGTTCATCAGCAGGACCATAAACAACTTGTGCGACATCTTTTAGGCGCACAATGGATCCATCAACACTGCTTCGCAAAATGATATTTTGAAAATCTTCGGGGGTGTTCAAATCTGTTTGAGCTAAAACTGTAAACTCCCTGCTTTTACCTTCAATTCGTCCTGCTGGAATTTCAATATTTTGCTCATTAAGAGCATTTTGCACGTCACCTGGGGTTACCTGATACGCCGCCAACCGATCACGATCGAGCCAAATTCGCATAGAATAACGACGCTCAGCAAACAACCGTACCTGAGCCACTCCATCCAAGGTCTGCAGGCGATCCTGCACAACTAAATCAGCATATTCAGAAACTTCCAAGGCACTATGTACATCACTGTTAACATTGACCCACATAATGGGGGTGGCATCGGCCTCTACCCTTGCAATCACCGGATCATCAATATCATCAGGCAATCTAGCACGGGTACGAGCAACCCGATCACGAACATCGTTGGCCGCGCCGTCTGGATCGCGGCTGAGGCGAAATTGTACCGTAATTTGGCTTGATTCAGCTCTATTAATAGCACGAATAAAGTCAATGCCTTCGATACCAGAAAGAGCATCCTCAAGAGGCTTCGTTACCTGGGATTCCATTACTTCCGCCGAAGCCCCAACATAACGAGTGTCCACCGTGACCACCGGCGAATCAATATTAGGATACTCCCTCACTGCGAGGCGCGTGCCTGCTACCAGCCCAACCAAGACCAATAATAAATTTAACACCGTAGCAAAAATCGGGCGACGAATAGATATCTCAGGGAGCGCAGCCATAAAAAATCTACCCCTGTTTTATTAACGCGTATTGACCTAAAGGATTAGCTAGCAATGGCCTTTTCAACCCGTGCCGCCACCTCGGACATCTCACCCACCCCGGCAATCTTGACCAAAAGACCTTGGGTGTCATAGTAAGGAAGAACCGGCATTGTTTGATCACGGTAAATTTGTAACCGCGCCGCCACTGATGTGGGTGTATCATCAGGGCGACGAAAAAAATGAGTAGTGCCACAGTGATCACAAACACCAGGCACTTTAGGACGATGCGTGCGATCATGATAACCGGCACCACAACCCCGGCAAGAAAAACGTCCTGCAATACGATCAATAATCTCCGCGTCATCTACCTGTAATTCTATGACTTTGTCCAACCTAGTGTTACGCGATTTCAACATGACATCTAATGCTTTTGCTTGCGCTTCTGTACGTGGAAAGCCGTCAAGAATAAACCCATTAGCACATTCCGGACGATCAATCCATTCGGCAATCATATCAACCATTAGGCTATCTGGCATAAGACCACCACTAGTCATCACCGACGCCGCCTGTTCTCCTAATGGTGATCCAGAAGATACCAACGCTCGCAACATATCCCCCGTGGATAGCTGAGGAATCTTATACCTTTGCTCCAGCAACCGAGACTGGGTACCTTTTCCGGCACCCGGCGGACCAAAAAGTATTAATTTCACCGCAAGGTTCCCTTTAATTTTGCTTTGCGAATAAGCCCTTCATATTGCTTCGCCATAATGTGGGCATGAACATGGCCTACTGTATCCATGGTCACGGAAACAACGATAAGCAGACTAGTCCCACCCAAATAAAACGGGATACCATATTCCGCGATGAGAAATTCCGGCAATAAACATACTGCTGCCAAATACACCGCGCCAATAGCCGTCAGCCGCGTCAAAATAGCATCCAAATGCTGAGCCGTCGCCTTCCCAGGGCGAAAGCCCGGAACAAACCCTCCACTTTTACGCAAATTCTCAGCCGTTTCGGCAGGATTGAACACAATCGCGGTATAAAAAAATGCAAAAAAGAAAATTAACGCAGCATATAAAAACATATACAGCGGCTGACCATGCTGAAGCCAAGCGCTTATAGTCAACAACCACTCGGGCCTATCCCCTGCCCCTGCTTGGCTAAAACCCAACAACGTGGCCGGTAACAACAACAACGAACTGGCAAAAATCGGCGGGATAACCCCAGCAGTATTAAGCTTAAGAGGCAAATGACTACTGTCAGCGGCATAGGTACGATTACCCATCTGCCGCTTAGGATGTTGTATAATAACCTTGCGCTGCGCTCGTTCCATATAAACGACTGCAACAATAACAATCACGGCAACAAGGCAAATCAGTAATGCACCCCAGACCGGCAAGCTCCCAGTTCGGCTAAGCTCAAATAATTGACCCAAAGCAATCGGCAAATGCGCAACAATCCCCGCAAAAATAATCAAGGAAGTTCCATTACCAATCCCACGCTCAGTAATCTGCTCTCCCAACCACATCAAAAACACCGTACCACCAACTAGGGTCACCACAACAGATGCCCGGAACAGAAAATCAGCGGCACTACCGCGCATTCCTTCCAACCCCACCGCCAGACCATAAGCCTGTACTGCCGCCAACACTACCGTCAAATAACGGGTGTATTGATTGAGCTGCTTTCGGCCAGACTCGCCTTCTTTTTTTAAGGCTTCCAACTGTGGTGAGATAGCAGTCATCAATTGAATAATAATTGATGCCGAAATATACGGCATAATGTTCAAGGCAAAAACGGACATCCGCGACAACGCACCACCGGCAAAAGTATCAAAGACTCCAAGGACACCCCCGCCATGCTGGGCAAAAATCCGCGCCAACATTGCAGCATCAACACCAGGAACAGGGATGTAGGTTCCCAAGCGATACAATATCAACGCACCCAACGTAAACCACAAGCGGGCTTTAAGCTCCCCTGCCTTTGAAAAAGCCCCAAAACTAAAGTTCTGTGCCAATTGTTCAGCAGCGGATGGTGTGGCCATGACCTAGACTTTCTCTTGTTTTTATTAAGCGGCGTCTTCCTGTGTCTCAACCGGGGCGAGTAGGGCAACGCTTCCACCTGCTTTTTCCACTGCCGCAATAGCACTCTTAGAAGCCGCCGTCACGGTCAGCTTTATTTTAGCTTTCAGCGTACCATTACCTAGCAGCTTAACCCCATCACGACGCTTTCCCAATACCCCACTGGCTACCAGAACATCTTCATCAATAGGCTTTTTAGCATCCAAAGTTCCTGCATCAATAGCCTGTTGCAGCCGATCCAAATTCACCACCGAAAACTCAACAGCAAAAAAATTGTTGAACCCACGCTTAGGCAAGCGGCGGTAAAGCGGCATCTGTCCACCCTCAAAGCCTTTTAGTGCCACCCCAGAACGCGCGGTTTGCCCTTTACCGCCACGACCACAGGTTTTACCTTTACCAGAACCAATACCACGTCCCACGCGCTTAAATCTAGGCCGAGCACCATGATTGTCTATAATTTCATTCAGTTGCATTGTATGCCCCCTACACTAGTCGATTCTACAATTACGCTGCTGCGTCGTCAAGTACAGCAACTAGATGATGCACCTTAGCAATCATGCCCCGCACTTGCGGTGAATCAATCAAAGTTTTTTGCTTGCCAATTCGGCCAAGTCCAAGGCCATGCAAAGTAGCACGAACCCTAGGATCAGTACCAATGACACTGGCAGTCTGACGAACACTAATGTGACCATGTGTTTTTTTACTCTTCGCCATCGCCAGCCTCCTTATGATCTCCATCGCGTTTTAAGCCCAAATCACTCACCTTGCGGGAACGCTTAGCGGCCACAAAACGTGGAGAACGAATCGCCGCCAACGCATCCAATGTTGCCTTAATCATATTGTGAGGGTTGGAACTACCCACTGATTTAGCAACAACATCTTGAATTCCCAAGGCCTCAAACACCGCCCGCATCGGACCACCGGCAATGATACCTGTTCCCACTGGTGCAGGACGGAGAATAACTTTTCCAGCACCAAAACGCCCGGCAATATTATGGTGCAAGGTTCGTCCCTCACGCAATGGTACTTTGAGCATATGACGTTTAGCCTGATCCGTGGCTTTACGAACGGCTTCAGGGACTTCCCGCGCCTTACCCGACCCACAACCAACCTTACCCCGTCCATCGCCAACGATAACAATCGCCGCAAAGCCCATGCGTCGCCCGCCCTTGACCACCTTAGTCACGCGGTTGACAGCAACGAGTTTTTCCACCAATTCCATGACGCCTCTCTTATTGCGTTAAAATTCCAAACCGCCTTCGCGGGCACCCTCAGCAACAGCCTTAACCCGGCCATGATACAAATAATGACCACGATCAAAATACACGCCCTTAAGACTCTTAGCTTTTGCCCGTTGCCCAAGCAACAGCCCGACGTGCTTAGCTGCTTCCACCGTCGCACCGGTTTTAAGTTTGCCTTGCAACTGTTTATCAAGAGTACTGGCTGCTACTAATGTTTTTCCGGCAATATCATCAATGATCTGGGCATAAACGTGCTTGCTGCTACGATGCACAGAAAGACGCAAGGCGCCATCTGCTGCTTTACGGCGTAGATGAAAGCGAGTACGGCGAAGCCGACGCTGTTTCACAATAGCTTGACGATCAGACATTATTTCTTTTTCCCTTCCTTGAGGGTGATTTTCTGGCCTTCAAAACGAATGCCTTTACCTTTATAAGGCTCTACTGGTTTCATACCGCGAATAGTTGCGGCAACCTGTCCCACAAGCTGTTTATCAGCCCCGGTAATAGAAATACTGGTAGGTTTATCGCACTTAATAGTAATGCCCGCAGGGATAGGATAACGAACTTCATGGCTAAAGCCAAGCTGCAACACTAATTCTTTACCTTGAACTGCGGCACGAAAACCAACCCCGGTAATTTCCAATGGTACCGTATAGCCCTTGGAAAGACCTTGGACAATACCACGCAAAAGACTATGGTGCGTACCCCATTGGGTACGAGCCAAGGTCGTTTTTTCCGTTGGTGCCAAAACAAGGCTTTTACCATCAAGCTTGATAGTAACCAAGGAATGCACAGTGTGCTCCACTTTTCCCAATTTACTATTGAAAGCCACGGTATTACCACTCACTTGGGCAGTGAGACCGTCAGGTAATGCAATAGGTTTAACGCCGAGTCGGGACATACAAGCCTCTTAGAACACTTCACAAAGAACTTCACCGCCAACATTAGCCTGACGGGCTTCCGCATCCGACAACACTCCTTTAGAGGTTGACAGAATGGAAATTCCCAAGCCACTGGCAATACGGGCGCAATCACGAATAGGACTGTACACGCGACGGCCAGGGGCAGAGATACGACGAATAGTATTAATCACCGGAATACCATCGTGGTACTTAAGCTGCACCCGCAGCGAGCGAACCCCAGGACGCAACTCTTTTTCTTCCACAGCGCGAATATAACCTTCACGCAACAGCACATCCAGCACACGAGCCTTCATCTTTGATGCTGGTAGCGTCAATTCACTCTGACGCACCATGTGAGCATTACGAATGCGGGTGCACAAATCAGCAATGGGATCGTTAACAGCCATGATACACCTACCAACTCGACTTGACAAGACCAGGAATCAACCCTTGCGAGCCAAACTCCCGCAAGGCAATCCGTGACAAATTAAACTTACGATAATAACCCCGAGGCCGACCACTGAACGCACAGCGGTTACGTACCCGAATATGAGCCCCATTGCGGGGTAATTCCGATAGCTTACGTGTTGCTTCCATCCGCTCTTCCAGAGACAACGCACGGTTATGTACCACAGCACGAAGAATTTCGCGCTTTTTACGGGCACGCTCCGCCATAACACGGCGTTTATTGTTGCGTTCAACGGCACTAGTCTTGGCCATACAGGAACCTTTTTAACTGTTGAAGGGCATACCGAACGCTTTCAGCAAAGCCTTTGCTTCGGCATCGGTTTTAGCGGTGGTGACAAAAACAATATCCATACCACGAATGGCATCGATTTTGTCATAGTTAATCTCTGGGAAAATCAACTGCTCCTTGAGACCAATAGCATAATTACCACGACCATCAAAGGATTTTCCCGATACACCGCGAAAATCACGCACCCGGGGAAGGGCGATAGTAATCAGGCGATCAAGAAACTCATACATCCGAGTATTGCGCAGGGTAACTTTACAACCAAGCACCATATTTTCGCGCACTTTAAATGTCGCAATAGACTTTCGGGCGCGAGTAGGAACTGCTTTTTGACCTGTAATAAGAGCTAATTCTTCAGCGGCCATCTTCACAGTTTTGTTATCATTGACTGCTTCGCCTACACCCATATTGACAACAATTTTTTCAATCTTTGGTACTTCAAAAAGATTCTTGTAACCGAACTGTTTCATCAACGCAGGTCGAACAACCTTGGCATACACATCAGCAAAGCGAGCTTGAGTATTGGCCGCAACCACAGAAACAGGGGTTGAAGCCTGTACCTCTATGCTTGAGGCGGCGGACTTTTTAGTGGCTGTCTTTGCGACTGGCTTAGCATCAGCTTTGGCGGTTTTTTTCGGGGTTTCTTTAGTCATCTTAAACACTCCTACAATGTTTTGCCAGATTTTTTAGCAAAACGCACTTTCTGTTCATCCTCAACACGATAACCAACGCGAGTAGGCTTGCCAGTTTCCGGATCGGCCAGCGCAACATTAGAAATATGCAGCGCGGCTTCTTTAGTTTCAATCCTGCCCCCCTGTTCACGGGTGGCCTTCAGATGCTTTTTGACTAGATTCACGCCAGAGACAATCACTCGGGATTCCTTCGGCAACACCCGCAAAACTTTACCTGTTTTGCCTTTATCCTTACCAGCAAGGACTACAACGGTGTCATCACGACGGATTTTGATTTTAACAGCCATATACTACAAGACCTCCGGTGCCAGCGAGACGATTTTCATAAAATTACGAGCCCGCAATTCCCGTGTTACCGGGCCAAAAATACGGGTGCCAATAGGTTCACCTTGCTTGTTAACCAGCACAGCAGCGTTGCGATCAAAGCGAATAACGGTACCATCCGCACGGTGTACAGGGGCTTTAGTGCGAACAATGAGCGCACGGGCAACCTCACCTTTTTTCACTTTACCACCAGGAATAGCGTCTTTGATGGAAACAACAATCACTTCGCCCACTTCAGCCGTACGTTTTTTAGAGCCACCCAACACTTTAATACACAGTACAGACTTAGCACCGGAATTATCGGCAACATCCAACACGGATTCCATTTGAATCATAAAAAACTCCTCAGACCTGCACTGCTGCAGAATCAGCAGCAGGCGTCACGGTTTCAAGATAGGCCCAGCACTTACGCTTGGAAATTGGCCGATGCTCAACAATGCGAACGACGGCACCTTTTTGACACACATTGTTCTCATCATGAGCGAGATACTTTTTGCTACGGTTAATATATTTTTTGTAGATGGGATGCATGACTCTACGCTCCACCAACACGCTGATGGTTTTTTGGCCAGCAACACTAACAACAGTACCTTGTAAGACACGACGTGGCATATAAAACTCTTCTACCCTTTCACACTGATAGCGGCGGCTTGCTTCTCACCTAGCACCGTTTGAATACGAGCGATGTGACGGCGTACCCACCTTGGACGAACTGTATCCTGCACTGGCGCATTGGCCTTGCGAAAACGCAGGTTAAACTGTTCTTTTTTTAAACCCAGCAATAAATCCCGTAGTTCATCGGGAGTTTTTTGCCGCAAATCAGCAGGTTTGGTGTCACGTAATTTCATAACTCAGTCCTTACTCACTGGCCAGACGAATAACAAATTTTGTTTTTATTGGTAATTTAGCCGCAGCAAGAGCAAAGGCTTCCCGCGCCTGCTCTTCACCAACACCATCAACCTCAAACAAAATCCGACCTGGATGAACCCTAGCCGCCCAATATTCCGGGGCACCTTTACCACTTCCCATGCGCACTTCAGCAGGCTTTAACGATACGGGAACATCAGGGAAAATGCGAATCCAGACCTTTCCAGCTCGCTTGAGATAACGAGTCACTGCACGACGAGCAGCTTCTATTTGCCGAGCCGTAATGCGCTCCGGTTCCATTGCCTTAAGACCAAACTGACCAAAGTTAAGGCGATCACCGCCACTGGTCAATCCATGTATGCGACCCTTATGAGCCTTGCGAAATTTTGTACGTTTTGGGGATAACATAATTTACGCCTCACTACTCAGCAAACCGCGCCTGTGGCGCGTTTTTACTAAAAATTTCACCTTTATACACCCAAACCTTAATGCCGCAGACGCCATAGGTAGTATATGCACGAGCTTCAGCATAATCAATATCTGCACGTAAGGTATGAAGCGGCACGCGCCCCTCACGATACCATTCCACCCGGGCAATTTCCGCACCACCCAAACGACCTGCGCAATTAATTCGAATACCTTGGGCACCCATGCGCTGGGCAGACTGTACCGCACGTTTCATGGCACGACGGAAGGCAATACGACGTTCCAACTGCTGCGCAATATTTTCACCGATAAGCTTTGCGTCTAATTCGGGCTTCCTAACTTCGACGATGTTTAGAGCAACATCTACCCCGCCGCACATCTTAGAAACTTCTTTACGCAAGGAATCAATGTCGGCACCTTTGCGTCCAATAACCAACCCAGGACGGGCAGAGTGAATAGTAACACGCGGTTTTTTAGCAAGACGCTCAATAACGATCTTACTGATACCGGCGGTAGCCAGTTTTTCCTCAAGAAACCGTCGAACTTTCATGTCTTCTGTTAACAAGTTACCATAATCTTTACTGCTGGCGTACCAGTTGGACAGCCACGGCTTGTTGATTTTAAGGCGAAGACCGATAGGGTTTACTTTTTGACCCATGATTTATTCATCCTCTGCGATTACCGCCGCGCCGCGTTCGCGAACAACGATGGTCATGTTGCTATAATGTTTTTGTACGGTGGCAGAACGGCCGCGACCACGCGCATGAAAGCGGCGTAACCGCATACCTTTCCCGACCAACACACGATCGACTATTAATTCATCCACATCCATGCCGTTATTATTTTCAGCATTAGCAATAGCACTCATTAATAGTTTTCGTACAGGGGTAGCATTGCGTTTTTGATTAAACATCAAAATATCTAATGCCTTGGACACTGAATGACCACGAATCAGACCCGCAACAAGATTTAACTTCTGTGGACTTGTTTTAAGATTGGTCAGCGTCGCGGAACTGGTTTTAAGATTAATTGACTCAGCCATAAGGATCACTTCTTCTTCGCAGTTTTATCACCACCATGTCCCGTAAAGGTACGGGTAGGGGCGAATTCGCCAAATTTATGGCCAATCATGTTTTCATTGACCGATACGGGAATAAATTTCTTTCCATTATAGACACCAAAAGTAAGACCTACAAATGGTGGTATAATGGTCGAGCGACGCGACCAAGTTTTAATAATATCATGACGACCTGATGAGCGCACTTTATCCGCTTTTTTAAGCAGATAGGCATCTACAAACGGTCCTTTCCAGACAGAACGTGTCATATTAACAACTCCTAGCGACGACGCCGGATGATAACCCCATCCGTACGCTTATTGTGACGAGTTTTTTTGCCTTTAGTAGAAATGCCCCAAGGCGTAACAGGGTGACGCCCCCCAGAAGTCTTCCCTTCACCACCACCGTGTGGGTGATCAATAGGATTCATGGCCACACCACGGACAACAGGGCGCTTGCCAAGCCACCGATTACGTCCGGCTTTGCCCAGCACTCTATTCTGGTTATCAGGATTTGAAACGGAACCAATACTCGCCAAACACTCTGCTGAGACAAGGCGCAATTCACCCGAACTCAGCTTTACCTGAGCATAATGACGATCGCGACCCACCAATTGCACAAACGTCCCAGCCGAACGAGCTATCTGACCACCTTTACCGGGCTTGATTTCTACATTGTGAATGAGAGTGCCCACAGGAATGCTGCGAATCGGCATACAATTACCTGGCTTTATATCGGCTCTATTATTAGAGGATATAACCTCATCCCCGACGGCCAACCGCTGTGGAGCCAGAATATACGCCAACTCACCATCCTGATAACGAATTAAGGCAATAAAAGCGGTACGGTTTGGATCATACTCCAACCGCTCAACTTTTGCAGCAACATCAAATCGTTGACGACGAAAATCAACAAGACGGTAACGCCGTTTATGCCCACCACCAATATTCCAGTTTGTGGTGCGCCCAGTGTTATTTCGGCCACCGGTGCGTCGAATGCCAATAGTGAGCGTTGATTCAGGCTTACCTCGCCACAAATCATGGCGATCAATGGTCACTAGCTGACGTTGTCCAGGGGTAGCAGCAGAATATTGACGTAAGGCCATAACTATACTCCCGCCGTCGTATCGATGGTCTGGCCTTGAGCCAACGTAACCACGGCTTTTTTAACATCAGAACGCTGCCCAAGCCGTTGGCGAAAACGCTTTTGCTTTCCAGGCAAAATAGATGTGTTGACAGCAGTAACTTTCACACCAAAAATTCCCTCTACCGCTTGCTTAATCGCAGGCTTAGTGGCATCCAGACGAACTTTAAACGTATATTGATTATATTGTAGTGCATTCATAGACTTCTCTGTAGCCACAGGGGACAATAAAATATCATATTGGCTATAAGCGTTGACTTGACGTTGAAGGCATCGTTCGCGATACTTAAAACTCATGACCCAAGCCTTTCGTTAAGAGCCGTTGCTGTTGCTTTTGTTAAAACCAGCTTTTTACGGCGCAAGATACTATACACATTAGCCCCTGCAGCAGCAAGAACATCTACATTAGGAATATTGGCTACTGCCCGCAAAAACGGATGACCGACATCACCATTAATAATCAAAGCGTGACCGAGCTGCAGTTTTTGCAATACAGCCGCTGCATCCTTCGTTTTTGATACATCAGGAAGCGAGTCAAGTACCACCAAAGTACCGTCTTTCAGCTTACTGGACAACGCCATGCACAAACCCAAGCGACGTATCTTCTTATTTAAAGAATACCCATGATCACGGACAACTGGCCCGAAAATCCGCGCCCCTCCGCGAAATTGCGGCGAACGAAGACTTCCATGACGGGCACCACCGCGGCCTTTTTGTTTAAAAGGCTTTTTTGTAGTACCACTAATGTCACTAATCCCTTTAGCTTTATGAGTGCCAGCTCGACGCTTATCACGCTGCCATTGTACTACCCGGGCAAGAATATCCGTACGAATCTCTTCACGGCCAAACACCGCCGCATTCACATCAAGGGCACCAACAACACGACCCTCAGGATTTTGAACATTAAGCTGCATCATTACCTCCTGCAACAACATCAACAACAGGAACATCCACCTGAACGCTTTTTGTCAACCTAAAAGAACCAGGCGCAGGCAGCTTAACAGGCTGCCTCTTTTTTACTGCATCCTTGACATACACTATAGTGTTTTCACCACCAGGCACACAACCCTTGACGAACAATAAACCACGATCGACATCCACCGCAACAACCTTGAGGTTTTGAGTTGTTACTTGAACTTGCCCCATATGGCCAGCCATTTTTTTGTTTTTAAATGTTTTACCAGGATCCTGACGCCCACCAGTGGAGCCGTGACTGCGGTGACTAATGGATACCCCGTGGCTTGCCCGCAAGCCACCAAAATTATGCCTCTTCATAGGACCGGCAAAACCACGACCAATGGTAATACCCGCAACATCCACAAACTGACCTGGAATAAAATGATCTGCCTGCAGTACCGCACCCTGTTCCGGGGCATTGACCGCCGTCACCAAGCATTCCTGCAGGTGACGCTTTGGCTCAACACCCTGCTTTGCGAAGTAACCACGCAAAGGCTTAGAAACACGGGATGCTTTCACTACACCAAAGCCAAGCTGAACCGCCACGGCACCTTCCTGCGCTGCCGCAGCAGTACGCACCACCTGACAACCATCCAACGTCAACACCGTCACAGGAAGACGGGTGCCATCATCCAAAAACCGCTGTGTCATGCCCAGTTTCCGGGCGAGTACGCCAACACGCATCATGCAGCCCCCGACAATTTAATTTCCACATCCACGCCCGATGCTAGTTCCAACCGCATGAGAGCATCCACCGTCTGAGGAGTGGGATCGACAATCTCAATAAGCCGCTTATGCGTACGAATCTCAAACTGTTCACGAGATTTTTTATCAATATGAGGGGAGCGGTTCACCGTAAAACGCTCTGTTTTTACAGGCATCGGAACAGGTCCGCGCAAACGAGCACCCGTACGAGCAGCGGTCGAAACGATTTCCTTGGCCGACTGATCAAGGACTCGATGGTCATACGCACGCAAGCGTATGCGGATGTTGTGGCTTTCCATAACACGCAAAAAAAAGCTGCGAATAAAACCAAAGCACCCCCGTAAAAGAGCCACTTTTGGAAAAATTCTAGATGCCAGGCGCCGACTTCTGTCGTGTCGCCAAGGCCGGAAAATCGTACTTCCCGAACTGAGGGAAAGCAGTATTAGCAGACTAACTTACTTACCTCAACTCTTTTTTTAATCACTACACTCAATTTTTTAAAACCCAAGAATAGAGCGGGATTTATCCTAAAATAAACACCGCTCTATACCCAATCTTACTTCACAATCGTTGCCACTACGCCAGCACCAACGGTACGGCCACCCTCACGAATAGCAAACCTCAATCCTTCGTCCATGGCGATTGGCGCGATTAACTCCACAACAAGCGGAACATTATCGCCAGGCATAACCATCTCACGACCTGCGGGCAACTCCACCGAACCAGTTACATCGGTTGTGCGAAAATAAAACTGAGGACGATAGTTACTAAAGAACGGTGTATGACGACCGCCTTCTTCTTTCGTAAGAATATAGGCCTCGCACTTGAACTTGGTGTGCGGGGTTATACTGCCTGGTGCAGCCAGAACCTGACCGCGCTCAACATCTTCACGCTTTGTGCCACGAAGAAGCGCACCAATATTATCGCCGGCCTCTCCTTGATCGAGAAGCTTACGGAACATTTCCACGCCAGTGACAATTGTTTTTTGCGTTGGACGAATGCCAATGATTTCAACTTCCTCACCAACCTTAATAATGCCACGCTCTACCCGACCGGTAACAACTGTACCACGACCAGAGATAGAGAACACATCCTCAACCGGCATCAAGAAAGGCTTATCTTTTTCGCGCTTTGGCTGTGGAATATAATCATCAACAGCTTTCATCAACTCAAGAATGGCTTTTTCGCCCATTTCCTCATTACGACCCTCCAAAGCACACAAGGCAGAACCTTTAATAATCGGAATTTTATCGCCAGGGAACTTGTACTGAGTCAACAGATCGCGAATCTCCATTTCGACGAGTTCAATAAGGTCTTTATCATCAACCATATCCACCTTGTTCATAAATACCACAATAGAAGGCACGCCGACCTGACGGGCAAGCAAAATGTGCTCCCTAGTTTGAGGCATAGGGCCATCGGCAGCGGAAACCACCAAAATGGCTCCATCCATTTGCGCCGCACCAGTGATCATGTTTTTCACATAATCGGCGTGACCAGGACAGTCAACGTGAGCATAGTGACGGTTTGCTGTCTGGTATTCCACGTGGCTGGTGGAAATGGTAATACCGCGAGCTTTTTCCTCCGGTGCCTTGTCAATCTGATCATAGGCCATGGCAGTAGCACCACCAGCCTTTGCCAGAACCTTGGTGATCGCCGCCGTCAAGCTGGTCTTACCATGGTCAACGTGACCAATGGTACCAATGTTACAGTGCGGTTTGTCGCGGTTAAATTTCTCTTTGGCCACAGTAAAACTCCCTAGTTGCTTAAGCCGATTTTGCCAGTAGTTGTTCGGCGACGTTGTTCGGCACCGGATCGTAATGGTCAAAGACCATTGTGTATTGCGCCCGCCCCTGGCTCATCGAGCGCAGCGTATTAACATACCCAAACATATTTGACAAGGGTACCATCGCAGTAATCACCCGTGCATTACCCCGACTATCCATACCCATAACTTGGCCACGACGACTATTAAGATCGCCAATGACATCACCCATATAGTCTTCGGGCGTTACCACTTCCACTTTCATAACTGGCTCCAGCAGAATTGCCCCTGCTTTACGAATACCTTCCCGAAACGCCGCCCGACCAGCAATTTCGAAGGCAAGCGTCGAGGAATCAACATCGTGAAAAGCACCGTCAATAAGCTGAATTTTAAAATCCACCACCGGAAAGCCAGCAAGAACACCACTAACGATACTGGCGTTAATACCTTTTTCCACACCAGGAATGTATTCTTTTGGAATCGCACCTCCGACGATTTTATTCTCAAAGGTATATCCACCGCCACGAGATTGTGGCTCAAACACCATTTTAACGCGCGCAAACTGACCCGCACCACCTGATTGTTTTTTGTGCGTATAATCAATCTCAGCAATTTTAGTAATGGTTTCACGATACGCCACTTGAGGCGCACCAACATTGGCCTCAACCTTAAATTCACGACGCATCCGGTCAACAATGATCTCCAAGTGCAGCTCACCCATTCCTTTAATGACCGTCTGTCCCGTCTCATGATTCACCGCCACACGAAACGATGGATCCTCTGTTGCCAAACGCGCCAACGCCGCCGACATTTTTTCCTGATCACCTTTAGTTTTTGGCTCCACCGCAACTTCGATAACAGGCTCGGGGAATTCCATACGCTCCAAAACAATTGGGGATTTCGGATCAGCCAAGGTATCGCCCGTCGTCGTATTTTTCAAGCCCGCCAGCGCAACAATGTCACCAGCAAAAGCTTCCTTAATATCCTCACGGTTATTGGCGTGCATCATTAAGATGCGACCAATGCGCTCACGCTCGCCCTTTACCGTGTTCTGGGCATAACTACCCGCTTCGAGCTTACCAGAATAAATTCGGATAAAAGTAAGCGATCCCACGAATGGATCGGACATGATTTTAAAGGCCAATGCACTAAAAGGAGCATCGTCCTTGCAGGGACGGCTATCCGCCTCTTCAGAATCAACTTTATGACCCTTCACAATACCAATATCAATGGGTGATGGCAGATAGGCCACCACAGCATCAAGCATTGGCTGAACACCCTTATTCTTAAAAGCACTGCCACACAGCACCGGCACAAACGCACTTTTCAGCACACCCTTGCGAATACATTTTTGCAACGTAGCAACATCAGGCTCTTTCCCGTCGAGATAATCTTGCATCGCGGCATCATCCATCTCCACCGCCATATCCACCAACTGAGCATGGTACTCGTCAGCCTTCGCCTTTAGATTAGCCGGAATTTCCTCTTCAACAAACTTTGCGCCAAGAGTTTCTTCAAGCCAACGATAGGCCTTCATCTTGACTAAATCCACAACACCAACAAAGTCGGCCTCAACACCAATAGGAAGCTGTAACACCATGGGTCGGGCACCAAGACGATCCTTTATCATCTCCACGCAACGCCAGAAATCCGCACCAATGCGATCCATTTTATTAACAAAACAGATACGCGGTACGTTGTATTTATCAGCCTGACGCCAGACGGTTTCGGACTGCGGCTCAACCCCGGCAACACTGTCAAACACAGTGACAGCACCATCAAGAACACGCAGCGAACGCTCTACCTCAATAGTAAAGTCAACGTGACCCGGTGTATCAATAATATTAATACGGTGATCGTTCCACAAGCAGGTAGTAGCAGCGGAGGTAATGGTAATACCTCGCTCTTGCTCTTGCTCCATCCAATCCATCGTCGCTGTGCCTTCATGCACCTCGCCAATTTTATAGGACTTACCCGTATAATAGAGAATACGCTCCGTGGTCGTGGTTTTTCCGGCATCAATGTGCGCCATAATACCAATGTTGCGGTAACGTTCGAGAGGATGTGAGCGAGCCATGGTAATACTAAAATATCGTTGTACTAAGGAAAGCGGTTAATGGCCTAATCATAGCAGGATTGCAAGCAGAAAATCATCGCACCAAAAAATCTTCATGGACGAACGCTGCACACCCTACTCTTCTTTGCGCACTGTGTATGGATGCCGCGCTGCTGTCTTACGAATAACATCGGCCAGCTCTCTATCAATAACATCTGGCAAAATCACTTTGAGGCGTACCAAGTGATCCCCCCTGACTTCGGCAGCATGAATACCCTGACCCCGCAGGCGCAGCGTTGTGTCGGTATTAGATTGCGGCGGTACTTTCAGAGCAACCTTGGCATGAATCGTCTGCACTGGAATTGACGCCCCATCCAGTGCCTCGAGCAGTGTTATCGGAATCGTACTGATAATATTAAACCCTTCCCGCACCAATGTGGGGTGCGGCTGAATGGTTATCCGTACCAACGCATCCCCGGGAGCACCAAAACCACCGGACAACCGTCCCTGACCCTTCAGGCGAAGCACCTGAGCTTCTTCAACCCCTGGCGGCACGGTCACTTCCACCATCCGATCCGGGGCAATCTGTACACGCTTTTTTGTGCCTAGTGCCGCTTCTAAAAAGGAGACTGTCAAAGATTGCTGAATATCCAATGAGGCATCACTGGGCTTCGCCGATCCTGACGCTGCACCTGCCCTCCCACGCTTAGGGTTAATGGTACGAAAGATATCATTAAAGATATCACTATCAAAAATATCATCATCACTGGATTGCTGTTGACGGGTATGCCCCCCTTGACCGCGAAAACCACCGCCAAACCCCGTAGGATTGCCTTGGGCATCAATGGCTCCCTGATCATACTGACGGCGCTTGTCTGCATCGCTCAAAATTGCATAGGCAGCCGATATATCTTTGAAATGACGCTCATTCTTAGCATCACCAGGGTGAACATCTGGGTGATGCTGCTTGGCAAGTCGGCGATAGGCTTTCTTAACTTCCTCGGCACTTGCCGTTTTGGCCACCCCTAACAGACGGTATAAATCCATAAGGGTATTATTTCACCACCCGCCAACTACCATCTTTATCACGACAGGCAGCACCAAAGACCTTTTCCTGATTGCTACCAACCTTAATGGTCTGCTGAAATTCCCGGCAAGTGCGCCCCTCAGAACCTTTAAATGACCGCGATGGCGTCAATGTACCGCTACTTCCGGAATCAGGATTACGCCAAGATGATAATTGACCGGCTGATTGGGTTTCAAACGCAAATTGGGCATTTCGCTGAGCATACAACACATCGGCTTTATCCAAACCACTACCAGCACTAGTACCGATAAAAGCACCAAGAATACTTCCCGCCAAATCTTCGGTCGTAACGGGTTTCACCTCATTAACGCTTGTTCGGGAAGTTTGCTGATGTCCGGCGCACCCGGCAAGGGTCATTGCCAAGACGATAATACCGCCAATAATCCGGGTCATAATCATTGTCCTCGTTTTTAGTTTTTCAGAAGTTTATCAAGCTCACCCTTCTTATCAAGGGCATACAAATCATCGCAACCGCCAATGTGCGTACCATTGATAAAAATTTGCGGCACCGTCGTCCGCCCCCCGGACTTAGCCAACATTTCCGCGCGCTGTCCAGGGTCAGTTTGAACATTAATCTCCGTCCAGATTTGACCTTTTTGCTGTAACAACAGCTTAGCCCGATCGCAATACGGGCAAGCCGGCTTACTGTAAATCGTGATAGCCGACATGGAAGTCCTCCCTTATAAAGATAGACTATGAGCGGGGATATTTTTTTTGGCAAGGGGCAAACTACTCTCATCACTGGGGCTCGCACCCGGCTGGGAGCCGCCTTTGCGAGCCACATGGAAAAACGAGGGTATACTGTGCTGCGCCATAGTCATATTAATACCCCCGGGTTCTTGCAGGCAGACTTAGGAAAACCAAGCGGTGTCAATACCCTACTGACACAATTGACCGCCCCCGTGAATGTCCTCATCGCTAATGCAGCGGTGCTCTGGAAAGACGACGACAATACAAAATCCATGTGGCGTATTAATAATACCAGTCCACGCGCTTTGGCTCTAGGTCTCGCCGAACGCTGGCCAACTGCTGGCGGCGTCATCATCTTTATCACCGATGCTCAGCCCCCGGAAGACAAGTCCTTCAGCCGCTATCGTGCCAGCAAGCGCGCTTTGCAGAAGGCTATTATTCCGCTGGCTTGGCGGCTAGCTCCCAACTGGCGGGTACACGCCATTGCCCCAGGGGCAGTTCTACAAGCTCCCACGGAAAGCCTAGCGCACTTTGAGGCCATGCGCGCCAAGGCCCCCCTAGGAGGTATCGGTATCAGCGATCTGACGGGGGCATTGGATTTCCTCCTCACCGCGCCGAAGGCAACGGGGCTTACCCTTGCGGTGGATGGGGGAAGTCGGTTGCATCTTTAGGAAAGACAAAAGGGCACCTCTATTAACCTCATTTCTAGGGCGATTGGCGTCGTCATATCTATACTCGCA
>JBKCUA010000001.1:0-2068 GCA_046318675.1 Holosporales bacterium | reverse complement strand
CACGGGGTCGCCGGCGATGACCCGAGCCTTGATCATCGCCGCCCGTTCCCAGGTTGCGGCAATCGAACTGTAATACGTCTCCGCTGCGGCCAGCGAGACAGCCAGCGGCGTGGACGACGGATCCGGGCGCAGGCGCAGGTCCGTGCGAAAAACATACCCGTCGGCGGTATGCGCTGAGAGAATTTCCGTCATGCGGCGCACCAGGCGCACGGCCATTGCTTGGGCCTCGCCTTTGGTGAGATGGGCACGAAGGCGGGCATCGTCATAAAAAACGATGAGGTCAATATCACTGGAAAAATTCAGCTCCTCCGCCCCCAGTTTGCCCATGCCAACGACAACAAGCCCCGCGTGGGGGGCATAGGGTGGGGGGGTGGTAAACTGGAGCCGTCCGGCTTGCTGAGCCTCAACAAGGCTGGCCTCGAGGGCTTTTTCCACAGCGAGGCAGGCAAAACGACTCAGAGCCGCCGTCTGTTCCAGCAGCGGCAGAGTATCGGTAAATTCCGCGTGGGCAAGATGCATCAGCAACCGCTGGCGATGCTGGCGCAGAGCCAGCATCGTTGCGGCGGCATCGTCGGTGGGAATAGCGGCGGCCTCAGCTTCTAGGCGAGCCAGTATTTGCTCGCCTAGGGTTGGTGGAGAGGGTGTTACCTCAGGCCATCGGGCTTCCAAAGGGGGGAGGAAGGTGCCGAAGGAGGTGAAAAGTGCATTCACCAATAACTAATGCAAAGACAGAACGTGCAAAAATTTCAATTTTACAAAAATAAAGCTATTGTACAGAGGAAGCAATTTTGCTAAATGTTCCACTGACGTTTTTCCCTAAACTCGTAACCGCGCCAATAATCACCACAGCAATCAAGGCGGCCAAAAGACCGTATTCCAAAGCGGTAGCCCCGGAGGTATCCCGACGCAGCCGGGTAAAAAGTTTTTTAATCATAACGATGTCTCCTTTATAGAATGCTCGGTAGCGTCCCTGTGTGTTATCGTCAATACAAGATAACGCCGACCCAGATTTCGATTACAAAGGCACTATAGAGCAGCATTCGTTAAAAAAGGGTTAATTTTTGACACGCTCTCTTTTTTTAGTTTTATACTCAACATTATGCCTCAAAGTCTGACCGTTATCGTTCCTGTGTACAACGAAGCCCGCGCCTTGAATCTGTTTTGGCGGCGGGTTTCTCCTATTCTGGAGGCCAGCCATTTAATGTGGTCGGTGCTGTTTGTGGATGACGGCAGTCGTGACGATACCTTTGCTTATATTCAGCAATTAGCCAAAGAGCATCCCGATCATGTTCGCGGCATACGGCTTGCCCGGAATTTTGGTAAGGAACGGGCCTTGGCCGCCGGTCTTGATCGCACTGCGGCGGATATTACGATTATTATGGACGTGGATTTGCAAGACCCGCCGGAACTGATTCCCGAGATGCTGGAGGCGTGGCGCAAGGGTGCCGCCGTTGTCATGACCGCCCGGCGGGGCCGGGGGGAAGATTCTTGGCCGAAAAAGATTACGGCCCGCTTTTTTTATAAAATATACAATGCCATTGCCCGTGTGCCGATTGAAGAAAACGCCAGTGACTTTTGTTTGCTGACAAAACCTGCGGTAGAAGCCCTGCGCCAATTGCGGGAGCGGTGCCGTTTTACCAAAGGCTTGCTGGCGTGGATTGGGTTCACGCCAGTGCATTTATATTATGATCGCCCAGCGCGCAGTGATGGCACATTCTCGCGCTGGCGGCCGTTGGGGTTGTGGCGGTTTGCCTTGGACGGTTTGACGAGTTTCAGCACTAGGCCCCTGCACGCCTGGACGTATATTGGGCTGATTATCGCTAGCGTCTCATTTCTTTTTGGGGCTAGCATTCTGGTGCGAACGTTGTTGTTCGGGGCGGATTTGCCGGGCTACGCATCCTTGATGGTAGTGATAACCTTTTTGGGCGGGGTGCAACTGGTAAGCCTTGGTGTGATCGGCGAATACTTGGGGCGAATCTACGCCGAGGTTAAGGGGCGGCCCTTGTATCTGGTGCGGGAGGAGTGCTGAGGGGCAGCAACACACAGCCGTTCATGAAAACCTCATAGC